>SUUM01000002.1 GCA_015062525.1 Alphaproteobacteria bacterium
CTGGTGATTATTGAGCGGGAGCCACCCTCTGTTCCATCCCGAACCAGACAGGGAAACCCCGTATCGCCGATGGTACTTTGGCTTAAGCCACGGAAGAGTAGGTCGTCGCCAGAATAAATCCAGTATCATCACCCGTCGCCAAGGCTTTGGGTGACTGACGTAAAAACCGAATTCAACCGCCCATCCGGGCGGTTTTTTGTTTTTTTTTCATTTCAAATATAGTATAATTTTCCCAAAGGAACTAATTATGACAAACGAAGAAAAATTATCCGCAATAAATGAAATCGTAAAAAAATTACGGGACACCAAAACAGGGCTGAATAGTTTAGAGGCCAATATCAGAAAACACTTGAACAGAACAGAGGTGGAACAATTAAACAAGGCTATCAAAGACAAAATAGGTAGAGGCAACGAAACCGAAACAAAACCGCTGCGATATATCAAGATAATTCTGCAACGTTTTGTAATTGAAAAAATCCAATGGAACGAAGATAAGGACAAAAAAAGCCCAGAACAATTTAAAAAAGAAATTCCAGAAGCAACCAAGAAATACCTTGCGACAATAAAAGATTTATCAGAAGACCAACTATTAGAAATAATTGATAAACATAACAATGTGCGCGAGGCACTAAACGATAAACCATATATATTTATGAAATATGGTATTTCAACATCATGTGCAAACGCAGCCGGTGCATTTGCGTACGAATTTAAAAATAAATACAAAGACCCAGGAATAGAAATCTGTTTTATTGATACCACCAGATATACTAATTTAATTGATGGCGGGGTTGGGCATGTTGTTCCGTGCGTAAGATTAGATGAATACAATTGGATTATGGTTGAGCCACTGATTAAAAACAAGGACAACAAGGTATACAAAATAATTCCCGACCAGGACATGGCTTTTGGAAAATCATTTGAACACCTGATTGACCATCACAAAGGTGAACCTTATATGATTGTAAACATATCAAACACACTGCCCACCGATCATGAAGCGTTTTTACGCGAATGCAGTCGTGTTAAACTTAAAGATGCAATAAAATTTCTGTCTAAAGTGGAAAAAGAAGGCCGTTGGTCCTCAAAAATGCAGGAAATAAAACGCGAATTAAACATATTATCCAACCTAAGTGAAGAAGATAAAAAACTGCCCCCCGAAGAATTGCAATCCATAATAGAACAAAGACGCAAAGAACAATCATGGAAAACAGGAATAAAACGAATAAAACAAAAGATTAACAATATCAATCTACGAGATATGTTTGCGTTTTCTAAGAGCCAAGAAACGCACAAATAACCCACCGCCCAATTGGGCGGTTTTGTTTTGGATGGAAATATGTTATAATAAACTTATGGAAAAAAAATTATACATTATCGCAGGGCCAAATGGCAGTGGTAAAACAACCCTGGCCAAGGAATTGGTACAAGAAGAGAAAATAACTTTTCTGAATGCCGATGAGATTGCAGCACAGCGTTGCGATACGGTTGGTATGTTGGCCGGACGCATATTGTTGAACAAGTTGGAAAAATGCTTTGCCACAGGTGATTCAATTGTGCTTGAGTCTACTGTTTCTGGCAATTATCACAGTCGTGTGATCGCACGCGCCAAAAAAGAAAAATATAAGGTCGTATTCGTGTATGTGTTTTTGTTGTCTGTGGAACAAAATCTGGCCCGTATCAGGCAACGTGTTGCGCTGGGTGGGCATAATGTTCCTGTGGCGGATGTTAAAAGGCGTTATAAGCGCAGTCTGCAAAATTTTTTTGATATAATCCCATCGGTGCATGAATGGATGTTGTATTACAATGGTGGTGATAATTTTGATATGATTGCGCAAGGCTCTGGTGAAAAACTTGAAATTATGAATGAAGTTGTCTATAATAAGTTCAAGAAAGAGGCAAAATGAATGACAAAAGCAAGTTATGAGTTATCTGCAAAATTATTGCGATTGGGCAATCGTGGCGCGCGCAAGGCCCAGGCACGTGCCCGACGCGCAGGGGTGCGTGTGTGCTATGCTGTAAATGATAAACTAGTACAGGTTAAGTTGTAAAACAGTTTCCCACCGCCCATATCACCCACAAAATTTTCAGTTTTGCGGGGCCCGATTCTGGGCGGTTTTTTGTTTGCGTGCGGTCTGTGATTGGTTATTATCACGAATAAGAAAAAAGGATGTTATATGCCAATTCGCCCGCGTGGCTGTACAGATGTCAATTGCCCGCGCCCCAATGTTTGGTACGGGCAAGACTAACGATTTTGCCCAGAAACTGCGCAGGTTTGAATCCATTGTTGATACTGCATATCGCGCGAACAAGCGCACATTCGGACATGCGCGATAAATATAACATTTTTCATTTGCATTAATCGTGCAAACTTTGTTAAAGTTAAACACGGACCAGAGTCCAGAAAGGAGAAATTGACGCGCCACATTGTTATTACCTGTGTGGCGTGTTTTTTTAAATCATAACGCCCAGTGCGTATTTTGCGACCTCGCCAATGGCAAAAGATACGATTGACACCCCCGCACAAATAATCAGCATTTCCAACGCATGCCGTCCCCACCGCCGTCCACGCGCATGTCCGATGCACCAATTACACCCAAATATAATCAGCACCGCCATAACAAACGACATCACCAACGCAGTATGTGTGTTTGGAACAACAAAGAATGGCAAAATTAAAAACGCGCACGTCCCAAGATATGCGATCCCCGTCATCGCACCGGTGCGCAGCGCATTTGGATTTTCATTTGTTTTTTCCGCCAAATAACACGACGCCGCCATGGACAACCCCGCCGCCACGGACGCAATCACCGCGGATAAAATAATCATACGCCGGTCGGCCAACGCGAATGTCAACCCACCAATCATCCCGGTCAGGGATACCAACGCATCATGCATCCCCAGTACAATCGCCGCCGCTGTTTTAAGTCTTTGTGTCATAGTGAAAACCATACCATACTTTGCATTTTAATAGCCACAGGAATATTATAACAAAAATTAATCCAAGGTCCACCATACTAAATTTTTCAACACCAAACACAGTTAAATTTATAATTTATAAATTTTGATATAGCTGGTTTCCGAATTATTAGAATTGCCAGATGCACCATCTGTTCCATCAATACATTTGTATTCATTCGTTAGCAAGTTATGCGCACATAATGCACCGAAACCACCGGTCCCATAAGAAAAAACAGTATGGCCATTACATGTATATTCTATTGTTTCACCACCTTTGCCACCTTTGGCTGTATGTGTGATACCATCAGGTGTTGTCAAGGACATGTCCGCTGCATCACCACCACGTTCGCTTGTTCCATTTGTCGCCGTGGACACCGATAGTTCAGGATGTTCGGTAATAATTGTATTATTGGTTGATCCTGCCGTGCCATTTGGGGAATCGCCACCACCGGGCGATGTAAACCATTCCGCATAATCATTTACATTTCTAGCCAATTGTCTACTTGCATAATTAGAATCCATATGTCGATCCCATATATACCTACGAACATATGGCGCATATGCGGGTTGGCCACCTGGGGCACTCATGATTTTATCACCCGCAATCACAAAAGAATCTAATCCATTATTTGCCATGGGGATCTGTGTTTCATCCTTTGCGGGAACTGTAATTCCATCACCACCACGAAATAATGTTATTTGCATCGGATCTATCAGGTTCAGGGTATAAACAACATCCGTTGCCAAATGTGCATTGTTATGATTGTCGGATGTTGTGCCACCGTTGCCACCACGAATTTCCAAACGATAACACCCAGGTGGCAGTGTTATTTCATTACATGTATTAATTTCTTGTTCGGTATAAAACAGTGTTTCCGTACCATCTGCCACACAATTGCCCTGGGTTATCATGGGAATATAGTATATTTCCCCTTGGTTATTCAAAATATGTATATTGTGTTCCGCCAATTTTTGCTGATAAACTGGGATTTCCATATTGCCTATATGTAATACCATTGGTTATATCCTGTTATTTATATTTATATATTTTTATATAACTTGTATCACTGCTGTTGCTGGAACCTGAACCACCGTCGGTTCCATCATAACATACAGGTTCTGTATCATTAAGATAGCCGCCTTTACATACTGCCCCTGATCCGCCAGCACCATACGATACCGCATTTATTCCACCACATGGGTAATAAACGTTTTTACCGCCTTTGCCACCATGCGCAACAACGGACCAATCCTTGTATGTAACATAAACATCACCGCCATTTCCGCCACCCGTGTCGGTTGCAGGAACCCCAGCGGTAGAACGTGCACTGCAGTTTGAACCTTCTGCTGAACAAAATTCAAATTGGCTGGTATTTACATTAAAGCTTCTAGTGCTGGCTGTGCCATCTGGTGCCCCCCCGCCACCACCGCCAGCTGAGATAATATTATACATAGAAGCGACGTTTGAGCCATAATTCCCGGCTAAGCCCGGTCTTCCATAATTCATATCCATGCCATAAATGCTTTTTATAATTTCATTTGCCCCGCCGGTACCCCCAAGGGATTCTGTAAAATTCCAATTATTTCGTATATACATACCATGTCCACCAATTGAACGTATAATGTTTCCGTCTATTATTGCAAAACTGTCTACACCCGATGAACCCGCCCCCATGTGAATATCGTGTGCCGTTGGTTGTGTGACCAGCCCATCACCACCACGAAAAAGGTATATTTGTGTATCCGTATCTATTGAAAATGTATAAAACTCTTTAAAAGGGGTTAAAACCCTTCCTCCAAAATCGTTATTCCCACCACCACGTCCGCCCATCACTTCTATTCGATAACGGCCCGCGGGTAATGTTATTTCCTTGCATTCATTAATTGAATCTTCTTCGTAATACAATGTTTCATCGCCATATAAAATATAACCACCATCGGGAACGATGGCGTTCACATAGTGCGTTCCGTCAGATGCCAATATATTTATTGCCAATCCTATTAAGTTAAGCATTTGTTTGTTATCCTCTCCTTGGCACTCTCTGTTCGGTAAAAAAACCGACTAAAAACAACATATAAATATGTGCGCAAACTATAAAACAAACCAACGTTTGTTTTATAGTTGATTTGCGCTTGCAAAAATGGCGGAAATCTGCTATTTTTTTGTTTGACAAAGTGGTATAAAACAAACGTTGGTTTGTTTTATAGTTTTTATACGGATTAATGTATTGATATTACTTGTGTTTTTAAGATAAAAATAAATAAAAGTTTAGCGGGGTAAAAGTTCCCCTCCGTCGGCGGCGCACATGCGCCCCCGGGGAGGGGTGGACGCGAAGCGGACGGGGTGGGTTAACCCACCTCCCGGCTACGCCGTACTCCTCCCACGGAGGAGAACTTGTCTCTGTTCTTAGTTTTTTTTTAACAATTAAATACTTCACTAAACATTTATTTAGCGGGGTAAATGGGAGATTTTTCCGTGATAAATAAAAGTTTAGCGGGGTAAAAGTTCCCCTCCGTCGGCGGCGCACATGCGCCCCCGGGGAGGGGTGGACGCGAAGCGGACGGGGTGGGTTAACTCACCTCCCGGCTACGCCGTACTCCTCCCACGGAGGAGAACTTGTCTCTGTTCTTAATTTTTTTTAACAAGTAAATACTTCACTAAACTTTTATTTAGCGAAGTAATCATGTATTCCGCCACTAACCACTTACACTAACTACTTACACTTTTATCTTTTATATTTTTACCAATTTGTTGATATATGTGATATTCATTTTCTGCTTTGAACAGTTTATCTAAGACTTCCATGGCTGCACGCACATATGTCAATGCCTGATAAACCGCATTAATTGCATCTTCGCGCGTTGGTCGTTTTTGGGTTGTGATTTGCATTTTCATATTCATTTCCTGCAAAAACATTTCGCGTTCTTGTTTTGCTTTGAAATCTTCTATTGTTAATGGCTGTTTTTGTGTCTTTTGTTTTGGCATTTTATACCCCCATAGATAAAACAAAAACCGCAATTGAAAATCAAAAGCGGTTGGAGGTTAAGAACAATTAAGCGAATTGTGTGTCTTATTCAAAATATTCGACACCCTCCAACCGCATGGGTTGGAGTATTTAACACCTCTTCAGGTGCGCTTAACGGGTTCTTACACCCCATACTGAAAGTCCCCAGTACCCACATATTATACGCCACCCAAAACCAAATATCAAATACTTAGATAAATAAAAGTTTAGTTAAGATATTAATTTTTAGAAATTAAGCACCATTACCTGCCCCCCCCGTCGGGCCCCGAAAAATTCAGATGAATTTTTTGGGTGACTTTGTGGGGCGGGCGGAATTCCCGACAATTTATTGGCGTTGGAATTCCGGGGTGGGGGGTGTTAGTTATATCGAGGCACAAAATAATTATGCACATCCAGATTGTCTTGTATGCACCTGTGCAAAGTATGAACAACTTCATCTATTCCTGTGCGGGTCAAATATGTATTTATAGCCCTGGGATTCTATGTATTCTGTTCTGGTGTTATCGTATGCGATGTTTTGTCATATTTGCCCCCACCCAAGTTTTACTAAAGCCCCGCATGGCGGGTCAAGTAAAACTGTCCCGCCCCACAAAGTCACCCAAAAAATTCATCTGAATTTTTCGGGGCCCGACGGGGGGGCAGGTAATGGTGCTTAATTTCTAAAAATTAATATCTTCACTAAACATTTATTTATCGCAGTAAAGATACATTAATTGCTCTTTGCTCTTTTTATCTCGGCTGTGCTGTGCACAGACGGATGCACTTACACTAACCACTAAATAAAAATCCCGCCATTTGCGGGATTTTTATTGGTCTTCGCCAAAATCCATATCGCGCAGTTTTTCGGCGCGTGGCGCAATTTTTCCAATTGAAATTTGTAATTGTTCGATATCTGTCTGGGTCATGCGAAAATGTTTTTCAACATTTGTTGCACGATCATTTAATCGACCTAAATCGGTTAACAGCGCGTCCAATTCCTTTCTTATTTTTGCCGCCACGCGCTTAATTTTTATATCAGACAAAACCGCGCGAATAGTGTTTAATGTCGCCCATAATGTCGATGGCGACACGATAAAGACCTTTTTACGTGCAGCATATTCAACCGCCCCCGGAAATTCACGGTGCAACGTTTCAAATATTGATTCCGACGCGATAAACATCATTGCCGATTCCGCGGTTGTGCCGGGTATAATATACTTTTCACCAATTGCATCAATATGCTTGCGCACGTCCAGTTCAAATTGTTTGCGTGCCATGCCATCATTTGCATCCATCAGCATACGATTATAACTTTCAAGTGGGAATTTACTGTCTATAATCATATCCCCCGGCGGGTATGGCAGACGAATCACACAGTCCGGTCGCACCCCCGTTTCCAACACACATTGAAACGCATATGTTTCCGGTGGCATAATATCGCGCACTAAATCTTCCAGTTGTCTTTCGCCGAATGTCCCACGTGCCTGTTTATTTCCCATTAAAATATTTTTGAAATTTGCAATATCACCGCTGATATTTTTCAGTTCAATTGCATTCTGGCTAAGTGCGCCCAGGCGTTCCGCCAACCGTTCGCGCAGGCGTGCATTATCTTCGCGCAGTGCCGATATATCAATCGTCGGTCGCTTCATCAAAACCGCGACCAACAGAACAATAATAATCCCCAACAATACAAAAATATAAGTTGTCATTTTCCAATCCTTTGCTATGATTATTATAAGAGGTTTTATACATGTTGCAAATGAAACTTTGTGGTGATTTGGTTTTACGTACACAATGTACGCCTGTAGATAATATCACCCCCGATTTACTGGCGACCATGGATGAAATGGTTGAAATGATGCGCGAACAGAACGGTGTTGGCCTGGCCGCGCCCCAGGTTGGTATTTTATCACGATTCTTGGTTATGATGGATCCGGATTCCGAAACGGTATATCGCATGATAAATCCGCGTATTGTATCATATGGCACCGATACCTGCACAATGGAAGAGGGCTGTCTGTCCGTCCTGGGCAATGACGGTCTGCCGGTGTTTGCGAATGTTTCGCGTCCTGATTCGGTTGTTGTTGAATGGACAGATGAAGCGGGTAATAAAAAAATGGCACAAATGTCCGGCACACCTGCGCGCATTGTTCAGCATGAAACCGACCACTTGGACGGCAAATTGTTTATTGATTATCTGTCGCCACTTCGTCGTGAAATGTTAATGAGAAAGGTTAAAAAGTTCAAAAAATGAAACTGGTTTTAATGGGCACCAACGCATTTGTTGTTCCTATTTTTGATGCGATAAAAAATGCAGGTCATGAAATCATGGCGGTATTCACGCGCGCGCCAAAACCCACCGGTCGCAAGAAAATATTAACCCCATCGCCGGTACATACCTGGGCCGATGCAAACGGTCTGCGCGTTCATACAAATATAAACGAATATAATTATTCGCCCGATATGGTTGTGGTGATTTCGTATGGGGTAATATTGCGTGATAATATTTTATCATCTGCGCCGGTTGTGAATATTCACCCCAGCCCCCTGCCAAAATATCGTGGCGCGTCCCCAATTCGCACGGCAATTTATAATGGCGATAAAAAATCTGCGGTGTGTTTAATGGCGGTGACCCCAGACTTGGATGCGGGTGATATTTATATTAGCCGAACTTTTGATATTGACATAAACGATACAAATGAAACGATTGAAAATCGTGTGTCTGAAATTGGTGCTGAAATGTTGGTGGAATATTTATCGAACCCGGCGGCACATTCGCCAATTCCGCAAACGGGCACGCCGACATATACGCGCAAATGGACGGGTGCTGATGAAATAATCGATTGGTCGCGTTCTCCGCGTGAAATACATAATCAGATACGTGCGCTGGGGGGTGGTCGTACAAAAATAAATGGCATTGATATAAAAATCTTGCAAACAGAAATTGATGGTGATAATTTGCGCATCCTGCGTGTCCAGCCGGCGGGGAAAAAAACAATGGATTGGAACAGTTTTATAAATGGTCTGCATGGTGCGCCGATAAAATATGGGGAATAAAAAACGCAGTCGATAATTAATAAATGACACGATATAAATTGACTCTTGAATACGACGGTACGGATTTAATAGGCTGGCAGGAAAATCGCCAGGGTCCATCCGTGCAGTCAATTGTCAAAGATGCGATTGAAAAATTCTGTGGCGCACGTGTGGATGTTGTTGGTGCCGGTCGCACAGACGCGGGGGTGCATGCGATTGCGATGACGGCGCACGTTGATATTGCGGGTGAACATAGCGCGGAAACGGTAATGCGTGCATTGAATTTTTATTTGGTAAATATGCCCGTGTCGGTCTTGGCCTGTGAAATAGTTCCCGATGATTTTAATGCGCGTTTTGACTGCGCGGCGCGTCATTACAAATACGTTGTGCTTAATCGTGGTGCGTCGCCCGTGTTGCAAAAAAATCGGGTTTATTGGGTTGCACGTCCATTGGATGTTGAAGCGATGCGCACAGCGGCCAAAAAATTAATAGGCAATCACGATTTTACAAGCTTTCGTGCCACCCAGTGCCAGGCAAAGTCCCCGATAAAGACATTAGACCGGCTGGAAATAACCCAAAACGGCGATGAAATAATATTTGAATTTTCTGCGCGTTCATTTTTGCATCACATGGTGCGTAATATTGTTGGCACACTAATTGAAATTGGCCACGGCAAGCCATACGATATTGATAAGATTTTTGCGGATAAAAATCGCGCATCTGCGGGTCCAACGGCCCCTGCGTGTGGGCTGTATTTTATCCGCGCCGATTATTAATTCCACCGTCGTTTATTTGCCACATGGCGCACCTGTCCGTCTGGATAAATCACAAACCCACCACGTAAAATTTTATGTGCGCAATTTTCTGATTTGATATCAAAGTATGAAACGATATATCGCACGCTATCATCCGCACACAATGCCTTGATATTTTTCATCAGTGGCACAAACTTTTGAATATAAACAATATCGCGATATCGATATACACCCTTGACATGCTTGCGCCGCGGATTTGGTGTTTCTGTCGGTTCGCTGCTTATCTGTTTCCATGTATCAAATGCAAAGTAATGGTTTGACGCGCGTGATTTATTAAATTCTAATTTTCCGTCATCGCGCAAAAATGCAACCAGTTCATTATCGTATGTCGCCATGAATACGGGCTTTGGTGTTAAATATACAATTCCAACCCCAACACCACAGAACAACAAGAACAAAATATAATTCACTTTGACTTTAATTGGTTTGATTATCATTAAACAGATAAATCCAATAACAAAACATATCGCGGCCGCGTTTGGCACATGTGGCACCACAACGGTTGCAAATGGTATATCTGCGATATGTTGTGCCACACCCAATGAAAAATTATACAACGCGTGCGCCAGTTCAATTGGCGCGCCCGCACCAAACATAGCCCCAATTAAAACCAGCGGCATAATTGCAAATGAAAATATCGGCAACAATATCAAATTACCAATTAATCCATAAATCGGAATCGCACCAAAATGAATCGCCACAAACGGTGCAGTAAATATCGTTGCGATAACGGATGTAATTATACACGCATAAATTATTTTCAAAATTTTATTTCGTGGCATCTTGGGTTTAATTTCTGAATACACCCAAACCAGTCCAAATACCGCCGAAAAAGATAACTGAAACCCCGCCTGCATAACATAGTGCGGATTGATAAAGAAAATAATACAAAATGCCAGTGCGATATTGCGCATTGAAATCGCACTGCGACCACACGCAAATGCCAGGAATATCAACGTGGTCATCAAGAAAGCACGAATTGTCGCGATGTCCAGTCCCGATAAAAATAAATACCCCAGCAATGCAATCCATGCGCATCCCATCGCGGGTATTCGTGCCGGCACGCGTCGTGTGATATATGGAATTGCCCGAAACAGAAAATAGAAAACCAAAAACACCCATCCGCCAACCAACGTCATGTGAAAACCGCTGATTGACCACACGTGTCCAATACCAGTTGCGGTCCAAATTGGCGTGTCGTTTCCAGGAACCGCATTTTTATAACCTAACACCAAACTGTCCACCAGAAAAGAATTTGTTTTCCTATGAATAAAGTTGCGCAGTTGGTTCAGATTTTCATCGTTCCCATATTTTATTATCTGAAAATCATTAATATATCCCGTCGCGGTCAGTCCATTAAAGTACGCCCATCGTGCATAGTCAAATGTTTCCGGTGCGTACGCACCCGCGGGTTTGAACAGTCCGATATTCGCACGCACCGTATCCCCAATTTTTGGTAATTCTGTATCAGCCGTTGAAACACGTACGATTGCGTGTCCATCACCTGCACCAATATCATGCGCAGATACAGATAAATAAATGCGTGATTTGTCATCAGTATAATCTATATTTTCAACCACACCTGTAATATCAATATTATGCCTGTTGTATTTCAGTTTTGGTGTATCGATAAAATTGGTAAATGTGCATGCATAACAAAGCCCAAAAATAAATATCATTATTGCCCGCAGTATATTCGGCACACGATTTATAAAAATTGCAATACCACAAATCAGCAACCCTATACTGCAAAATATCGCATTGGGTTCATTTGGGAACACAAAATACAGCGCCGCACCAAATGCCAATAAAAATGGCACATATAAAAATAAATTTTGATACTGATTATCCAACCAATCTCGCATGGCAAAAGTATAGGATTTTATTCAATTGCATCGCAATGAAAAATTTCGTATGATGAAATTCCATAAGGGGGCACTTATGGCAACAAAATATATATTTATTACTGGTGGGGTTGTATCAAGTTTGGGCAAGGGCGTCGCAGCGGCAGGTTGTGGCGCCCTTCTTCAATCGCGGGGGTATTCCGTACATGCGCGTAAATTTGACCCGTATTTGAACATTGATCCCGGCACCATGTCGCCGTTCCAACATGGCGAGGTCTACGTTACATCTGATGGCTATGAAACGGATTTGGACCTGGGGTATTATGAACGATTTCTGGGTGCGCGCTTGACCCGGAATGATTCGGTTTCCGGCGGGCGCATATATTGGGACGTGTTAAATGCCGAACGGCATGGCGATTATTTGGGTGCAACGGTCCAGATGATTCCACATGTGTCCAATAAAATCAAAGAATACATATCTGCGCCAACCGACACAGATTTTGTGGTCTGTGAAATTGGCGGCACCGTCGGCGATATCGAAGGCAAAATATTCCTTGAATCAATCCGACAATTTGCGAACGATGTTGGTCGTAAAAACGTAATGTTTATACACCTAACATTGGCGCCATATCTGGAAAAGTCGGGCGAATTAAAAACCAAGCCAACCCAAATGTCTGCGCGTGAATTACTGGAAAACGGGATTCAGGCAGATATGCTGATTGTGCGCACACCGCGCATGCTGACGGCGGGTGAACGTGATAAAATCGGTATGTTTTGCAATATACCGGCAAAAAGCGTCATCAGTGGTATTGACGTTGACAACATCTATAAAATTCCATTGGCATATGAATCGCAACACGTGTTTGATATTATCGCAGACCACTTTGGCCTGGCGCATGCGCGTGGTGATATGACACGTTTCGAACGCATTGAAAATTATCTGGCGGCGGACCTGCCAACGGTGAACGTTGGTGTTGTGGGTAAATACTTTAATGTTCCCGATGCTTATAAATCTTTGAACGAAGCATTATTCCACGCGGGTATTCAAAACAATGTACATGTGAATATAAAAAAGATAGATGCTGAAAATTTTATACCCGACGACTGTCGCGATGTTGATGGCATCTTGGTTCCGGGCGGATTTGGGGCGCGTGGTGTTGATGGGAAAATTGCAGCGGCACGTCATGCGCGGGAAAATAATATTCCGTATATGGGAATATGCCTTGGGATGCAGGTGGCGGTTATCGAATTTGCGCGAAATGTCCTGGGGATAGAAGACGCAGGTTCCGCAGAATTCACATCAGACTGTATCCCGGTTATTGGTATAATGGCAGACCATAATGCGGAAAATATGGGTGGAACGTTGCGCTTGGGGGCATATCCATGTGAAATCACACCCGATACATTGGCACATAAAATATATGGTGCAACCAATATATCCGAACGTCATCGGCATCGATATGAAATGGATATTGGATTAGAGCAAAAATTTGCGGCGGCGGGTTTGATAATATCGGGGCGCAGTCCCGATGGAAAATTACCAGAAATGATTGAATTGAAAAATCATCCATTTTTTGTGGCGGGGCAATTTCACCCGGAATTTCAATCCAGTCCCTATACCGGGCATCCGATGTTCAATGCGTTTATAAATGCATGTAAAAAGCAATAAAAATCCCCCATACGGGGGATTTTTTATTTAGAATTTAATCTTGCCATTTGTTGCAACCAAATCGGCCATCATTTCAATTGTGCCGCCGGCCTCGCGCAATATTAAATCCCCCGCGGCAATTTCTGCATAATCCAATGGGTCAGATATATATGCATCAAATTTTCCCGCCGCGACCCACGCCAAATCCAATGCCGGGCAACCCGTGCGACGAACATCGCCAATCAACGGACGCGCATCAGATGTGTTGTACGCAACCGTTAATTCAGATTCCTCGTTCTGATTTGATGTTTTAATACGCGCAGAATGGAATGCGGAAAATACATATGCGCCGGTGCCGGCCTCGGCATAGTACAGCCGTTCATCAATCGGGGAATAAATCAACGCAATTTTTGTTTCGTCATTTGAGCGCAACGCCAACGAAATCGCAAAGTGAGGATTTCCGCGCACAAAATTTGCCGCGCCCGACAGTGCCAACACAAATTCATCGCGCCCATCACCCGCACGCGAAACATTTGGTGTCAAAAGACCCGCCGCCGGACGAACCAGCAACAGGTCATTTAAAATACTTTCTTCGATACGGTTTGCGGCCTTTTGCACAAAATCATGCGCACCACGCAGGGATTGTTGCAAGCTCTCTACTTCGCCAAAATCGCGACGCAGTGATGCCCCAGTACGCTGCAGCGCCATAAACATTTTGTTTAATTCAGTTGAACCCTTAATCAACAGTTCCATGTCGCCGCCCCCCGTAAAGCAGTATATTTGTTAATGTTTTTTAGAAATTGAACCCAGCAAATTTTGATTTGAATTCTGCTGCGCGCTGACCCTTTTCGCCTGCGTTTGAACGCTGACCGGTCCACGCGGAATGGTTCAAGTTATCTGTGGACAAAATCATGTCTTTTTTCACAGAAGAGTACATTTTAATAGTCTTGCCATCTGTGCGTGTGACGTTGATTTCGTGGTATTCTGGATGAATTCCTTGTTTCATAGTATTTACCTTTGTTTGAATTTTAGCCCGCAAATTATACAAGTATTTTTACAGAAATCAAGCAATAATAGCATTTTAATATCGACCAATGCACCCCAAATACGAATTTCCGGTTGATTCCAGTACATTTATAAACTGTGCGGGATTTCGCCCAGAAAACAGTGCTAAAATCGTGCCAGCGTCCGTGGCCAGCATATCCGCCACCGTTGCAATCCCAGAATTCATTTTCTTGAAAAATCCACTTGTTGGGTAAATTTCCGCCGCCAACAATTGGGTCTGTCCCCGTGGTTTGGTGTTTTTGTTTGATTCAATCACCATCAGTTGACATTCAGGTGATATGATTAATTTATCGCTGACCACGGCATCACCGCCCAGCAATTCGCCCCACCAACCGGTTGAACCACAAAATACAGGATAATAAATCGCCACATTTGGGTTGTCTTTCAAAACACCCGCGATATCAATATCGTCTGTAATAACGTCGGGCATAACACCGGTGGCATTGTTAATTACCTTGCGCGCCAATTGGTATTCATTATCCCCTGTTGTTCTGCGTGGCCAATAAAGAATCGGAAACTTTGTTGTCATTGGTATGAATTATATCAGATTCGGAATGCACAAAAAAGGGGGCTGGGTTAAATAAAGCACTTGATTTTTTATTTTTTCATTGTGTCGTACCATTTTTTCAGGTTTTTCCACACAATATCGATATTCTTTTTGGTTGTATCATAGAATTTAGTTGATATCTGGACCTGGAACAGGGACTTGGCCAATGCGGGAATCATGGTCATAAACATAGCGATAAAGATGCCCATCAGTATAATGGTAATCAGGCTGTCATTGCGCATCATCAAGGCGTCCATCAAAAATTTCGAATCGTTATTGGTTAATGCCGTCGCCAACGCTGGTGCGCCCGCCCAGTCGCCAAATATTGCGTTCAAGAACATTATTGCAAACGCAACAAAAACCCCAGTAATTGCCAGTCCCAGCGTACTTGATATTACATAGTCAATAATTCCGCGAATCGTATTGCCCGCCCCGGCCAATGATATTTTCCACCCCTTGAACAGCCACGCCAACAGCATCAATGGCAACATTATCAAATCCATCGACAATGTGATAAATATTTCAAGAAAATACAGTGGTATCGGCAACAGCGCCATAAAGAACAATACCAATATAGCCATTCCCCCAAACAGCATAATCACATTCGGAAAGATTGGAATTCCCCACATAATTTCATGCATATAATCCGAATCGAATGCCATATTCATCATTGTCCATCCGACCGTCATCCCCAGTCCCGTCATCTGATGAACACCCGCCAATTCGCATGCCAGATTGTGTCGCAGTTTTGGTGAAAACGCCCCCCGATTCGCAGCCTGTTCATCAATCGATACCGGGTCTGCAATTGCGGTCGCCACAACACAAGCGTCAAATTGGTCATCGTGCACCACCGCACGATTCAGCGACAGTCCCACGTTAAATATTGGCTCAATCGCGATTTCAGAAATCAATCGTGGCAATGGCGCAACCAATATCATTGACACAAACGCTAATTTCAGCAAGTGTGTTGTAAATGTGTTTGCAACGGACCACGGTTGTTCCACCTTTTGATTCAAGAAATTATCAACCAATCGCCACGCAAACCAAATTGCGGACAGCATCACAGCAAATGGAATAATTACATGCCCCAGTGCGCTGTAAATCCGTGGCAACATGTTTGACATGGTCGCCATAATGTCAGAAAACATTTGGCAAGACCAACAACTGGAAAAAAAAGAATATGCCCCATTCATGTCAACCGGCGCGGTTGAACGATAAATTGAAAAACCGGCAATTACACCAACGCCTGCGATACCACCAATAATAAACGGCGCCGCCGCCCCCGCTGTAAGTGGCAAGAATGATAAAAACGTAATCCAAAATTTTTTTAGACGATTCATTACTTTTAATTATACCATATTTTGTCCCAAATGTGATATAATTGAAAAGATAAATATAAATAAGAGAATGTATTTCATAAAAAAAATGTTTTCAATGCTGGTGTTTATGGCGGTTTTTTGCGCGCCCATTTCTGCGCACGCGAACATAATAGATGCATTGAATCTGTCGCCGTTTGTACCTATGGTACTGGACGCGCTAATGATGGTGGCGACGGGAACTTATGAATTTTTTGTTGGGTCGTCCACGCATCCCGGCATCATTCAGGTTTTAATCTGGTTGTTCTTGGGTTTTACGCTAACGCTTAGTCTTGCAAAAATGTATTTTCCCAAGAAGTGGCTTGGGTTTATCGGGCTGTCTGGCGGCGGTGAACTAGAGGGTGGAAAAATCACCGGATTCAAGGTTGTCGAAAACGTGGCAAAGCCCGGTATGCGTGCGGTTATTGCATCTATTTTACTGTTGCAGTTAAAGCCGGTGTACATGACCGAATGGCTGGTTAATCCGTTTTTACAGTTGGGCGCGATTTATACGCACGAAATAACGGCACAGATAAACCAAGATGGCATGTCTGCCCCCGATGTTAAATGCCCCGACGATATTATTGAAAAAGCATGGATTTCCAAAGAATCCTGCGAATTCTTGGTCCAGCCCGTATCTGACCTGTCGCATGCAAATAACCAGATTATCAAACGTGGTTTTGATTTTCTGACATCTGGTCTGCGGGGGCTTATTACTTTGATTCCGCATGGTGGCGAAGATTTCTTGAATCTTATAACCGGGATATTACTGATATTTACATTCGTGGGCAGTAATATATTCATGGCGTTATTAATCATCCAGGGTATTTTTAACTTTGGGATGCAACTTATTTTATATCCATTTTATGTTCTGACCTATGTATTCAAATCAAGTGATAAATGGTTTGACATTTGGCCTGCGTTTGGCGGTATTACCAAGGCGCTACAGCAATTAATCGTTACCATGATTGCGTGTTCTTTTATGCTGTGCGTGAATTTGGCAATCATCAAGGCTTTGTTCCAATGGAATACATCTGTGTTCGTTGTTGCGGCGGGCGGTTCGTCATACAGCAACGTCCCAACGGTTGCAAATTCCGCCATGGGTTTTGGCGAACATTCGATATTGTGGCTGTCTGCGATATTGACGTTCTATTTAATGATGAAAATTTTCGACCTGACCCAGAAGCAGTTAAATAAGTATATCGGCAGCGGTATGGACGGTCTGTATAAACAAGTTAAATCTGATGCTGGCACATTGACGGGCGATATAAAAAATTGGGGCAAATCTGTGGGCAAGGCTGTCGGTTGGATAAAGGGCAAAAAATAAACAATGAACGAATGGTTGTCATCTTTGGTGGATTCAACGGTTCAGTGTTGGGGCTGTGGTGTCTTTGATCGTCTGTTTCAAATTGTGTCTGATGCGGCCGCCTTGGTATATGATAAATTCGCATATTTTTGTGTCATTTTATTTTGTGTGCTGTTTTCATTTTTTGTAATAAACGCGGTGTGGAAAACGGTACGCGGTAATGTGTCTGATCCGCTGTATGAAAAATCGATTCAGCGTGTATTTATCAATGCAATTGTTTGTATTGGTTTGTTGGGGATGGGGGTCGCACTGCCACGTTTTTTAACAACGATTACATTTGAACCTGTCGCCCAGGTCGCCCAAACCTATACCGCGGCTATGATTAATCTGGACAACGAATCAATCGCAGAAAAAGTAACCTATCAACCACAACAAATGAGTGAAGATGGGTTTTATCGTCCCGAATTGCGTGATAAAATTATTTTGCTGATGAAAACAACGATTACCCAGTTCCAATCATACATGAAATTGGGAATTGCGGTTATGGATTCAGCATTTACATGGCGCGCGTTGCTGGGCGTGGGCAGTTTGATTAAGCATATTATTTTGTTTGTTATTGGACTGTATCTGACGTGGAGTTTCTTTAAGTTATTCTTTCGTTATTGTTGTTATTTTGCAGACATTATTATTGCGATGGCATATTTTGCATTTTTCTTTCCCTTGTCGCTAATGCTGTTTGCATTTAATGGCGCCGACAATGTTCCAAAATGGTTTGGTGACCTGGGCAAGGTTGTTGGCGTGAACCAGTTCAAAAATTTGATTAATGCAATTATTACGCTGGCGTCTGCGGTTATAACATATACTGTGATAATGGCAATTATTGCCAAATTCTTTTCGGCGCCCGATGCAACTAATGCGGAATTAATGAACGCAATCACTACGGGCGAAATATTTGATGCAGACCTGGATATGACCAACGTCCAGGCCATGACCCTGACCAGCAGTGTTGTATTGGTCTATATTTTGAACTTTCTGCAAGGTCAAATCCCCCAGGTTTCAAAAATGGTTCTGTCCGTATTCGGTGTCAGTGAAAATAAACAGTTAAGCGAAACGCTTGCAAATGATATGATGCAATTAACCCAAGATATTGTGGACACGACCAAGAAAATCGGTGAAACAATCATCAGTGGTGGCGAAAAAGACAAAGATAAAAAGTAATGTGGAAGGCTAAACTGATTTTAATTGCGGTGCGTTTTATTATGGGTGCTATTGCGCTGGGACTGGGGATTTGGTATTTGTCATCATCCCTTGGTGGTGCCGCATTGACATACACCAGTATGGGGAATTTCTTGACCGCCACGGGTGTTGAAAATGGTGATGTGGCAAGTGCAAATGGTTGCTTTATGTGTCGATATATTGCGGACTTGTTTTCTGTGATTGGGGACGCAACTGAACGTTTTTGGACATTGATGGTTGATAACCTGTGGATTTTAATGGTAATCGGCTTTGGAATTTTTCTGTTTATACACACGGCCCAGTATATATTTGACCACGCAAAAAAAACCATAAATTATGAAAATCCAACCGAACATAAGATAGAGGTCAAAGCCTGGTGGGATAAAATCTGGAAGTTGGGCATACGTCTAATGGTAGTTGGTGTTTTAATGGGTGCGTTGGGTATGGGTGGCAATGCGGCGCTGCGCAGTGTGTCCCAAATAACCATTACACCGGTGTTGTATGTTGGTGCGGAACTGGGCATGATGGCATCGGGTGTATCAGATGCGGCACAATGTGGTGCGTTGCAAAATCATGATACGGGTGATACCGGTGATATACTAAATCCAATCATGCAACCGTTTATGTGTGTTATGGGCAATATTAACAGCGTGATGTTGGCGGGCGCGGCGGGTGGATTTGCGTTAATGAATTACGCCTGGCTGGATATGGGTGGTGGTGCGTTCACGTGGCTTGCGGGTTTGACGCTGGTGCTGATGTTTCTGATAATCGGATTTGACTTATTCTTTCAGATATTATCAATTGTATTCAAACTGGTGTTCGTAATTATATTCCTGCCACTATTATTGGCGGCATCTGCATTCGAAGGCACCTGGTCCAAGGCAAATAAATTATTCAGCAACGCAATCGGCATGGTCGTATCATCGGCCATACGCATTGTTGCCATCACACTAAAGGTGTTGGTGATATACGCAACTGTATCTTTTTCTGCCGATATGTATTTCCCGGGGCCGCGCGACGGCTATACGTCAATCCTGCCGCCTATGATGGGAATGCACGCAGAAAGCCCAGATACCCAGACTTTATCAGTTATGAATGTTTTTGCGACGTGTGAATCGGTTGCATTGGTTGATGGCGAAATGGACAAAGACCTGTTCAAAGATTGTTTCACCGCGCGTCGTGCCGAAGTAGAGCGCGCATATCCCGGTGCATTTGATTTCTTGTCCGACGGTTGGGATTTCTTGTTGATGATGATGTTCTTGTTCTTCTTGTACTATTACGCGGTCAGTCCGAAAATAGATGCACTGTTGCCAAACGGGTCATTCAAGGCACCAATTCCGGGCGAAAACGCAAATGTATCCACGGGCGAACAGTTTGACTATGGCGCATGGGTGCATGACCTGGGGCAGAAGTTGTGGGCGGTGCCTGTTCAGATAACCGAAAAAATTACCAAGGCGATGGAAAAGAAATAATGAAAATATTGCGTAAAATCTTGTCTAAAATATTCGTCGTCTGTTTAGCGGTTGGATTGATAACGCCCGTAATGGGTGCATCTGCCAATTTGCCATTGGGGGACATTGGCGACCATGGCACCTGGGCAACTGAAAACAATCGCGAAAAATTCACAACGCAGTTGTCTGGTGATATTGAACAATTTCAGGGCGAATTTCAAAAACAATTGGTTCGCGACTATGTCCCGATAGAGGCTAAGATAGGTCTTGCCTTTATGAACGCATTATCATTCATTTCGGATGTCCTAGATTCTTCGCTTGTGCGATTTGTAATTCTGTTTATGTTCATCGCATTTGCATTTTGGATTATTTTTGAGACATATAATATGATGCAGTCGGGGCAGGGTGATATACAAAAACACCTGACAGAAATTGTAAAAAAGGGCACAATGATTGCCGTCTGGGTTATTATATTAAGATTTGGTCCGGCAAAAATTTTCATGTGGATAATGGGGCCGATTGTCAGTATTGGTACATATGTATCCGATTTGATATTGGGTGCAGTTGCCGAAAGTGCGGGCGCAGATTTACCCGATACATGCGCCGCAATTCGTGAATATGCAATTGCGCATACCACACCAAACAACATTGTTGATGCGACTGCGGCGGCTGATATGCTGTGCGTTCCAACACGCATGTCTGGATTTTGTTATACCGCGATAGCGGCTGGCTGGAAATGGATAACTGCGGGCATTGGTACCAGTGCATTTTCCGTTGTTGGTGGGATTGTATTTATATATATCTTTATTAAGTTAGCATGGAAATTTGCATTTATGGCATTGGGTGTAATCGCGGATTTGTTCCTGGGGGTTATGATGTTGCCATTTACTGCATTGGCCCAAACAATTGGTGGCACGTCGTACAAAGGTATGGCGGGCAATATATTCAACCAGTTTCTGGGGATTTTCAAGGCGGAAAAATTAGATGCACAAATTGAAAAGTTTGTTAATGCAGCCTTGTATTTTGTGTCGCTGTCAATTGTGGTGGCGTTTTGTGCGGCATTGATGTCAGGCGTGGTTGATACTGATTTATCTGCGCGTGTTCCGAACCTGAATCCTGGTGGATTCTTGGAAACCGCATTGGTTGTGGGATTGACATGGTGGTTTGCAAATCGTGGTATGGAAATTGCGGGAAATCTGGGGGGCAAAATCACGACACGGGTTGGCGACCAAATGCGTGGCGATATAACGACCTTGTGGAAAAAGACAAAAGGTACCGCCAAGGATTGGTGGAAAATCATCCGCGACGGCAAAAAATAAAAGTTCACAAAAACATATTGCCATGGTATTATGATATATGTAACAAAGCACATAAAAACATACCGAATTCGATTGTGTGGTCAGTTTTGCTGAAAGGCGGGGGATAATAATGCGAACATCATATAATGATCTTTTGAATTTTGTACCACGGATAATTGTCGGTTTGGTTCTGACCACAATGGTGTGCACAAACACAAATGCGGAAACGGTGTCGACGGCTATTTCTGTTTATCGGTGTAATGATCAATCAAAATGTGCAAATATACAGCCTGAGTCTGGCACCTGTAATTACTATACGATTGGACAAGCGACCAGTGATGGTGTTTTATCAAATGGCAGTCCGTGTGCCACCACACTTTGTACTGCTGGTACCTGGTATTGTTTGGGCAGTGCTGCTGGCGATTGCGCGGTATATGATTGCACGGCGTGCAGCGGGGCGGGTCGGACTTGCTCTACCCATAATTATGAACTCACGACCGTCAATAGTGATATAGCTGTTGGTGCGCCATGTAACTATGTCTTGGGTGGGACTTCCGAACCACTAGTTATTCACGGGTGCGCCCTTAAATCATGTCGCGCAGGATATTACAAAACACTGGGTAGATTTTGTACAGTCGCTGATACAGATTTCGTGGTTGGCGGTACTATCTCTGGTGTTGACGGTACTATCTCTGGTGTTGACAGTACTATCTCTGGTGCGGTTCGTCCAGCAGTTTTGAAAAATATTTGTTGTCAATGTCCGTCAAACTCCACCAGTCTTGGAAATAACGAAGGGGGGAAAGGGTCTTGCGAATGTATAACCGGATACTACGGTGATCCTGGTAACGGTGTTGCCTGCACCCAATGTCCTGCGGGTTCTACAACCATTTCCAAGGGTATGACAAGTGTCAACAATTGTGTTTGCAAGGCTGGTTTTTATGGCAGTGGTGGTAATTTCTGCAACGCATGTCCCAGCGGTTACACCTCGGCCCAGGGCGCGGCCAAGATTACTGAATGTTATCGTGTTCAACAAGTTGAACAAGAAGATGGAACAGGATATTTCGAATATACAGATGAATGTTACTATCCAAACAAATAAAAAACCGCCAAACGGCGGTTTTTTATTTCGCAGGTGCGATAATAATTGATTTTGTTCTTTCGTCTGGTTTGGATTTTGATTCCAGAGTTCCTTTGTCGCCAATCATTTCCAAAATACGTGCAAACAGTTCTGGAACCGCATCCTTGCCACGTGCCAAAACTTTTTTTGAACCACGCGTCATGACCGCGATTTTTACTTTGTTGCCAGTACCTAAAAATTCAAAAACCTTTTTCATTTTGATGTTCAGGTCATTTTCTTCGATGAACGGTTTGACCCAAACTTCCTTCATTTCAATATTTTTTTGATTTTTACGTGCCTCGGACGCGCGTTTTTTCTGTTCATACTTGAACTTGCCATAATCCATAATTTTGGTAATAGGCGTGGCATTATTTGCATTTATTTCAACCAAATCCAGGCCCAAATCCATCGCCATCTGTAATGCCTGTGATGTTGGCATAATCCCCAAATTCTGTCCGTCATTACTGATTACCTGAACAGACTTTGCAAAGATTTTATTATTCATACGCGGACCATCGTCGCGACGATTATCACGATTATTTACGGGTTTAATTGTTTGCTCCTTTATTAAACATGCGTAAATTATTAACTATTATTCGGCGGTTTTCAAGATATTTTGCACATTTTGCAATGCGTTCCATACATCACGTTTGGCGGTGGGTTTAAGTATCAAATAATTTGGATGAAATATGGGCACGCACGTCGTACCATTTTCCAACTTAACCGGCACCCCATGCGATTTTGCCAGATTGACGTTCATCATCTGGGCGGCCGGCAAAGTTCCCAAAGTCAAAATAACGCGCGGTTTAATCAGTTCAATTGCCTTGTCCACAAATGGGCGCGCCATGTCTAATTCATTCTGCGACGGTGTCCGCCCGCCCGGTGTTCGCCAAAATACCATAGGCACAATGGAAACTGTGTTGCGGCTTTCACCAATTGCGTTCAGCATTTTGTCCATCAGTTCGCCCGTCGCGCCTGACAAAATATTGCCGGATGCGTCATCGTCTGCACTCGGCACATCGGTCAGGATAAGCAACCGCCCCTGTCCAACATGTGGCAAAATGGTGTTTGTTGCGGTCGGGCGTAATGGGTGATTAAATTCCCCGATCATACGATTAAGTGTTGCAATGTCTGTTGGGCGTGCCGCCATGGCGCGCACGGTATCGATTGACATTGTCTGCATAGGTGCTACGGCGGGTACGACGGACGCAGCGACACGCCCAATTTCCGCTACAATTGTTGCGGCGGTGGGGCGTGGTGATGTGACGGGTGCATCCGGGATGACGGATTGTGTGTGCGGTGTCATAATCGGTTCATCAGTAATTTCCCAACGAATTCCTGCCAGCTCTAAATCGCGTAAATTGAAATCAGACATTTTTTTTGTTGCCCTCTTGATAATTGATATCTTTTATAGTACAATATACTACGAGCAACATAAACTCAAGGGAGTAATTTCATGAAATTAAAAAACTTTGCTTTGTTGGCGGGTGCTGCAGGCTTGCTGGCTGCTTGTGGCGGTTCGTCAATTGTTGAACCAGCCGATTTGAACGATCAGCGTGTATTCTTCGCTTTCAATTCATCTGAAATTTCCAAGGAAGCGAAAGACAACCTGTTGGGTCAGGCTTTGTATATGAAAAACCACGAAGATGTAAAAGTTCAGATTGCGGGTAACTGCGACGAACGTGGTACGACAGAATACAACTTGGCATTGGGTGCACGTCGTGCAAACGCGGCCAAAGAAGTATTGGTTAACGATGGTATCGATGCGAAACGTATCTCGACCGTTTCTTATGGTAAAGAACGTCCATTGGTCAAAGGAACAGGCGAAGAAGTCTGGAAATGGAATCGTAATGCCACAACAACAGTTAAATAATTGTTGATGAAATAACAAATGCCCGCAATCGCGGGTGTTTTTTTTTGTTCAATTTGTTTGTGTTGTAAAAAAAGTCCCGCAATTGCGGGACTGATAACCTAGAATCCGAAAACCATACGCTGTTTCGACTGACGTTTTTTTTCGTTGCGAACGGCTTCTTCTTTCAAACGTTTGCGTTTAGTTGTTGGTTTTTCATAACGCTGACGTTCTTTCATTTCGCGGTACAGACCTTCTTTCTGCGATTTACGTTTTGCAACGCGCAGTGCCTGTTCAACGTTGTTATCGCGAACCAGAACTTTAACCATATGTATTCACCCCCTTTAACGCACTTTATTTGTTGTTTTACTTAAAAAGGGGACTTTAATCCCCCTTTCGCTTGTCTTGGTGGAGCTGATCAGGCTCGAACTGACGACCCCCTGCTTGCAAAGCAGGTGCTCTACCAACTGAGCTACAACCCCAAAACTTTGCACTTTCACCAATGAAAGCGAACGCATTCTATCTGTTATGCAAATAAAAGTCAAGATAAAATTACAAACAAATCTTTGCTTGACGACTTTGTTTTTTGTATATAAAGTAGTATGTGTTATGCAAAAAACATATAATGCTGCTTTTATTCCAAATAATTATTCCGAATTGTTATCGGAATTGAAAGAGGCATCTTTTAACTGGGAAATAAAATTTTCTTCAATGACCGAAAATAAAACTATCGGGCATATTTCGCATTATGCGTTAAATGATGCAATGTCCCGCAACAATTGTCTGATATTAATTCCAGGATTGGCATCAAACACACGTGCAGAACCATTGATGAAGGTTGTTGAATACTGGGCGCTGACCAATAAATACGACATTTACTGCATAGATACCTTTTTGGGTGATTTTTTGCCAGAAATGTCACAAAAATTAGCCCAGAAACATACTTTTGCCGAATATATTAATCTGATTGATGCTGGACTGGATGTTGTTGAGCATTATGTCAGGGCAAAAAAATATAATTATTCCTGTGTGGTTGGTCACTCGGCTGGCGCAACGGGTGCGATTGAAATATTTAATAAGCGTATCCAAGAAAACAAAAGACTGCGTTTCAGTGCGGCCATATTGTTTGCGCCATACATAACCAAAGAATACAAAGAATATATTCAGAATTTTTACAAAATGTTTTCGTTTGACGGCAAGATATCCGAAGAAGAATTTAAACGGTCTGCAATCGGACTTTGTAGTCCGCACGAACCGCCTATCAACAACAAGTATCAAAAGGTGTCGATTTTGCCAACGTTTTTTGATGAAATGGAATCTGTTAAGTTTCGGCCGGACCTGATGGGAAAATATACGATTCCTATTACTTTGGTTGCGGGCGGGCGCGACCAAAAATCACCGGCAGATAAATTGTATGAAAAATATAATATTTTACGCCAAGGCGAAAACGGAAATCTGTGGCGATGTGTTGTATTTAAGAATTCGCGTCACAGTTTTATTGAGTCGCACAAAGACTACGGTGCGATTCTGCATTTGATACAATCCCAGAAAATACGTGCCAAAAATGGGACTCGGCGATAAAATAGTCTTTACTTGTCTAAGAACCTTTCTTATAATAAATACGCTATGAAAAAAATATCTAACAAAATAAAGTCCTTTATCAAAGGCGATGAATCAAACGGTCGTATCAAGTGGTCGTTGTATGGGCGCGTCTGGCGCGAAGTTGGTCAACCATATTGGAAATGGCTGGCGGCGGGTATTATCTTTACCATTCTTGCCGCTGGGGCCGAGGCTTATACCATCACAATCGTTCAACAGGTTGTGGACAAGGCGTTCATTGAAAAAAGTCTGTCTGCCATCTATTGGCTGGGGTTCCAGGTTATTGTTGCCTTTGGTGCCAAGGGCGCGTTCACATACGCCAAGGCCCTGATTATGTCCAAGGGTGGATTATTGGCCAGCGCGAATTTGCAAAAGAAAATTTACAAGCACATGACCCACATGAATCTGGCACGTTTCTATGCCGATGGTATCGGTAAAAATCTGAACTATTTCGGTGTCCAGGCTGGCGCGGTTTTAAATTTGGTAACGGGGACGGTTGTAAGCGTTGTTCAAAATGTGGCAACCCTGGCTATGACATTGGGGTTAATGTTTTACTACGCACACCAGATGTGTATTGTTCTGATGTTTTTGGCGCCGGCGATTATGATTCCAATGGTAATCATCATGCGCAAGCGTCGCAAACTGTCGCGTCAATCATTTGGTATTGCGAACAATGTGTCGCAACAGTTGAATCAGACGTTGCATGGTATTAAAACAATCCAGGCTTTTGCGTCCGAAGAACGCGAAGAAAAGAAATTTGCGCGTGTTCTTAACAGTTCTATGACCAACGCATACAAAAGCACCCAGGCCAACGCCCTGCGTTCGCCATTAATGGAATTTATGATTTCCATTGGTTTGTGTATTGCCATGATTATGGGCGGGCATTTTATTTCAAGTGGCGCAATCACAACGGGTGATTTTACGGCATTCTTATTGGCGCTGACCGCGGCATACAAACCGGCCAAGTCGATTACAAATACCGGCGACACATTACAGCATGGGTTGTTGGCGGCGGAAATATTGTTTGATTTCCTGGACAGCAAACCCGACATTGTTGACGCGCCAGATGCACGTGAATTGACCGCGAAAAATTTATCGGTTGGATTCCACGATGTGTCATTTGCATATAATCCATCGGAACCTGTGCTGAAAAACATTAACCTGCATGTGCCGGCGGGGCGGGTATGTGCGCTGGTCGGGCCATCGGGCGGTGGTAAAACAACAATGTTTAATTTATTGGAACGCTTTTATGAACCACAAACCGGAAAAATTACAATTAATCGCACGGATATTAAAAAATACACCTTAAAATCCCTGCGCGAAAACATAGCCGAGGTGTCCCAGTCCGTATTCTTGTTCAATGGTTCAATCGAAGACAATATTAAATACGGTCGCCCTGATGCCACCCACGAAGAAGTGGTGGCTGCTGCAATCGCGGCGAATGCGGACGGGTTTATTAACGAATTTCCAAATGGATATGAAA
This sequence comes from Alphaproteobacteria bacterium, assembly GCA_015062525.1. Lineage (GTDB taxonomy): Bacteria > Pseudomonadota > Alphaproteobacteria > Rs-D84 > Rs-D84 > Enterousia. Next base: position 27,616 of record SUUM01000002.1, read on the forward strand.
CATCTGTGGGCGAAGGCGGCGGACTGTTATCAGGCGGTCAGAAACAGCGCATAGCAATCGCACGTGCAATATTAAAAGACGCACCAATCTTGTTATTGGACGAGGCGACATCCGCCCTTGATACCCAAAGCGAGAAGTTAATCCAGGCCGCATTAAATGATTTAATGCAGGGTCGCACAACATTTGTTATTGCGCACCGCCTGTCCACCATTTTGGATGCGGATATTATCTGTGTTATCAAGGACGGCCAGATTGTAGAAATGGGGACCGACTCAGAACTTTGTGCGTTGGATGGCGAATATAAAAAATTACGCGACATTCAATTCAAGACAGAGGCCAAGCAAAACAACAAATCAAAAAAATAAGCAGAGGTTTATATGAATTTGCCGTTAAAAAATGTTCAGAACACGAGCGGAAAATATGCGCTGTTCTTTATGGATGGGGCGGGTAATTGGCAACGTGTTGAAGAAATTGGGATGGCGGTTAGACCATTTCAGGTCGTTGCAACATTTGATAGCCGTCCATATGTTGCGGTTCAAAAAAACGGTAATATTCGCACACCGGATGATACTCGCTTGTTTCTGATAAATTTACTTAATGGCACAGTTGTCTCCGGGGGCGAATTTGGGGTATCACGCATAATATTTGACACAAACAATAAATCAATTTTCTTTACGCCACTTGCATTGAATGGTGTTCCTGTTCAAAAATATTCATGGTGCTTGCCTTATGGTGATATGCCATATATGGCGATAAATATTCCATCAATTTCACAGCCTGGGATTAAATCATGGGGAATGGGCGATACACTTGTTCCTGTTTTTGAAATTGCGGTTGTTGAATTTGTGCCTCTTGCCAATTGTGCATCTAAAAAAACAGATACACCAAAACGTCGCCGTTGTCGTCCACGTAGTTCAAAAAACAAACCAAATATTTTATCACGGGGACCAATTGCACAAAACATCCCCGCAAAGCCTAAAATGCGTACGAATACGGTATCCCTGCGCAATACAAAGCGAAATGCATTTGGGGGACTGTATGACGTTTATATCAACGGACGTCGTGTTGCAACAAAACGCATGAATGCGAATGCAAAAACGTTTATGAATAATCGTATTTTGGCACTATCATATCAGGTGCCTGCGGGACTGACGGATAATTATGATATTTTCTGGCCAGATGGCACACAATTTTATATAGGTGGCACCCATCGCATAACGGGTCAACCGATAACTGTCAATTCTGTATCTGAACAGAATAATGAACTTAGATTGGGATTGTCGAACAATGCTGTGCGTGTGATTCGTGAAAACGATTTGGCGCGTTTTGCACCACAACAGTTTGTTTTGAACGAAAAACAAAAATAATTAACCAAGGGAGAAAAGTATGAAAATAAAACCATTTGCGGGTGTTCGCCCGCCACGTGAACTGGCCGAAGAGGTTGCATCGCGTCCATATGATGTCTTGAATTCTGTCGAGGCCAAGCAAGAGGCCGGTGAAAAGTCTTTGCTGCATATTATTAAACCAGAAATTGATTTTGACCCGATTGCTGATGAACATTCAGGGCCTGTTTATGACAAAGCGGTCGAGAACTTTAAACTATGGCAGGAACGTGGTTGGCTGGTCCAAGACGAAGCAGAAATGTATTACATTTATGCCCAAACAATGGATGGCCGTACACAGTATGGCCTGGTTGCTGCGGCAAATGTTGATGATTATATGTCAGGTAAAATTAAAAAGCATGAATTGACACGCAAAGACAAAGAAGAAGACCGCATGATTCATGTGCGCATTCAAAATGCAAACATTGAACCTGTGTTCTTTGCGTACCCTGACGTTGATGAAATGAACAAAATCGTTGAAAATATTGTTCAGACCCAGGAACCAGAATACGACTTCGTCGCACCAGACGGCTTCGGACATACATTCTGGGCGATTCGCGACGCGGCGACAAACGCGCGTATCACAGAAATCTTTGCCAAAATTCCTGCGCTGTATGTTGCGGACGGTCATCATCGTACGGCGGCGGCGGCATTAGTTGGTGCAGAAAAACGGGCGGCCAATCCGAATCACACAGGCACAGAAGAATATAACTATTTCTTGGCTGTGATTTTCCCAGAAAGCCAATTAAAAATTATTGATTACAATCGCGTGGTCAAAGATTTGAATGGTATGACGGCGGACGAATTTTTGAATAAATTGTCTGACAGTTTTGATGTTGTTGAAATGGGGACAGATATTTATAAACCAAACGCATTACATAACTTTGGTATGTATTTGAATGGTAAATGGTATTCTTTGACGGCCAAAACCGGTACATATGACGACAACGATCCAATTGGTGTACTGGATGTGACTGTTCTGTCAAACCTGGTATTTGATAAAATTTTGAACTTAGGCGATTTGCGCACGTCCAAGCGCATCGATTTCGTTGGCGGTATTCGCGGCCTTGGCGAATTACAGAAACGCGTGGACAGCGGTGAAATGGCGGTTGCTTTTGCACTGTACCCCGTCACCATGCGCCAGATTATTGATATTGCCGACACGGGTAATATTATGCCACCAAAAACAACCTGGTTCGAGCCCAAGTTGCGCAGTGGTCTTGTAATCCACAAATTGTCATAAAAAATCCCCCACCTGGGGGATTTTTATTTTATCATGTTATACAATGCATTCGGGGTTTGAATGTGCGGGCATCGCATACCAATCATGCCTTTGGCCAATTGTACGCACGATAATACTCGGCTTGTATTAACATTGTGTACTTGTGCATTTTGTAAATACACAAATCGCCATCCATGCGCCTTTAATATTTCTATATCGCGTGCCAGTAATGGAATTTTAACAACATTTCCGTATCGCACAAATTGATACAGTACCAGTTTGTCGTCATTGACGGTAATCGGTGCAACATGTTTAAATTTACCGCAAAATATACGCGGTAATATCTTTGAAGTTTTATTTGAAAATGCAATAATCATCATTTTTTTTGTCCTTGTTATTAGTCCCCACGGGCGGTGTACACCCGCGGGGCATTTTCTATTCAATCCATCCACGTTGTTTTGCGGCAACCGATAATACATTCATGGCGATTTCCCATTGATGCGTTGCGCGGTTTTCCGCCCATATATGCTGGTGCGGGGCGCGACGTTTGTCGCCAAATTTTTTCATGACGCACAATTGTTCATCGGTCAGTTTTCCCGATAAATATAGTTTTGTAATCAGGGTTTCTACATCCAATATTTCACATGGGCGCCGTGTTGGCAAACCGTGAATATGCATAAAATTATTATTGCGCATACCGCGTGAATGTAAAAACCAGAACCACATCTGTTCTGCATTTTGAAATTTTTCGGGTGAAACAATTACTTGTGTTTGTGTCATTTTTTCTTTCTCCTTTGGTTTTATGTTCATTATTGATATATAGTCTAAGAAAAGATTCCTGTAAAATATTACAACCAATGGTTGAAGTCCGAATCTGAAAACTGATTCGGAATTTATATTTTGTAAATTTGTACCGAATCGGAATTTATTCCTAGATTAATATATCTTCAGAAATTAAAGGATTTTTTTAGATTTAATGTATTATGTAAATATCCTAGATTGTATTTTTAGATTTCTCGTACAATAATATAATTGTTTGTTATGCAAGATGGGGGAAATAATGTACTGGATTATTAACATATCTTTTATGTTATTGTTCGCATATTTGTTTGGGGAACTGGCGGGCTTGCTGAATGGTATTCAAACAATATTGATAACAGTCATTGCGTTTAAAAAGGTTCGGCACAGCCACAAATAAAAACGGGGCAACCGCCCCGTTTTATTTTTAATAAGACTTTGCAACGAATACATATTCTGGGTCGCGGTCGTCCAGACAACGACGGGTGATTTTGTATTTTTCCATCAGGCCATCGAATTGTTCATTGGTGGTCTTTTCATATTTAATGCGGAAAAATCCAATTACGCCGTTTGCCAATGCCGCGTCCAACGCAGTCAAATCAGCAACATCGTGAATCATTTCCGCGTTGCGTTTTTCAACGCGCGCAACCATTGTGTCGTGAATGTCGCGCATAATGTCATTTACGCTTGCGACCAATTCATCAACCGCGATTGTACGCTTTGATTCACGTCCCAAATCACGACGTGTTATTGTAATGGATTCAGATTCCATTTCACGCGCGCCAATTTCCACGCGTAATGGTACACCACGCTTAATCCACTTCCACATTTTGTCAGGCGCGCGCATGTCGGTTGTGTCAACCAAAACACGAACCCCAGCACCACGTAATTTATCCCCCAGGATTTCCGCATACTCATTTAATGCGGCCGCGGTATCTTCGCGTGTGATTGGAATAATCACAACCTGGTATGGGGCAACAGACGGTGGCAAAATCAAACCATCGTCGTCGGAATGCACCATAAACATAGACCCCATCATACGGGTTGTTGTACCCCAGCTGGTCGTCCAACCGTGTTGCAATTTGCCGTCTGTACCCAAGAATTGAATACCAAAGGATTTAGAAAAATGCTGGCCCAGGTCATGCGATGTTCCGGCCTGCAGGGCCTTGCCATCTTGCATAATATGTTCCAGGGTATATGTATGGTCCGCGCCGGCAAATCTTTCTTCTGGGGTTTTTTCACCCATAATTGATGGTATCGCCAGGACATCACGCATATAGTCACCATACATTTTGTGCATTTTGCGTGCGTCGGCGTTGGCCTCGTCATGTGTGGCGAAAACGTTATGCCCTTCTTGCCAGTTAAATTCGGATGTACGCAAGAACATGCGTGGACGCATTTCCCAACGCATTACATTTACCCACTGATTTAATTTTAATGGCAAATCGCGATACGATTGTACCCAACGGGACATAGCCTCGCCAATAATTGTTTCAGATGTTGGACGGATGATATAAGGCTCGGTCAATTTTGAATCTGGGTCCGGTTGTAATGTGCCATCAATCATTTTCAGACGATGATGGGTTACAACCGCACATTCCTTGGCAAATCCGGCAACATGTTCGGCCTCTTTATTAAAAAAATCGATTGGTATCAACAATGGAAAATTTGCGTTTTGTACGCCATGCGATTTGATTCGGCGGTCCATTTCATCACGCATCAGTTCCCAAATTGCCCAACCATACGGCTTGATTGTCATACACCCGCGCACAGGTGCATTTTCCGCCAAATCGGCCGCGACAATTAAGTTCTGGTACCATTCGCTGAAATTTTCAGCACGTGTTGGTGTTATTGCTGTTTTCATATTCAATATCTCTTTTATTTTTTATTTGTTTTTTTATCTTTTAATTCCATGTATTTTTCCGACACGATTTTGTGCAGAACGTCGGCAATCTGCTTTCTGTCCATACCCGCCAGGGGCGGTGGCGGCAACAATGTAATTTCAACCATAAATCCGCCCAGCATCATGATGTGAAACACCTGGCCAAAGGCAGACCGTTCACGTTTGCATTTTGGCCCCGTATCTATTTTTGCATTGTCAAAATACGCAAAATGGTCGGCCATCGTTTGTTCATCAATTGGGCTGCCGTCACGATAGCGATAGTGCATCGCCATGGGTTGGACCGCGACATTTGAATTTTCAACAAAGTTAAACAGCGTGCTTTTGAACGGTTTGACATATGCGCCGTTTGTTGTGGTACCTTCGGGAAATAATATCATTGGATACTTAACGTTCTGAACCGTTTTCTGCACCACAGCCAACGCATCGCGCGCGTGTGATGGACGACGGTCAACAAATATCACACCAAATCGACGCGCAACAAAACCAACCAGGGGCCAGTTTTCCATTTCTTTTTTGGCAATAAAACTGCCCCGAAATGCAAGTGGGAATGTTGCAATTTCAAACACCGATATATGGTTAGACACGACCATCAATGGACGCACATCAGATAATTTTCCATGAACAACAATTTTAATTCCCGCCAATTTTACCAAAAACCACATAAACACCGGCATGTATTGAACCGCCCAGCGACGAGGCAATAAAATCAACAACGGCAACTGAATAACAACCATAACCCAGAACAGCAAAAACTTGATTGCTGCGGCGATTGTGTTGAAAATATTTTGTTTGCGTAATTTTGCCATAACAAATTATTCCTCGTTTTCTGATTTTTCGGAATCTTCGATATATTCTGCATCGGCGGCATCTTCGCGCAACAGGAAATCAACAAATGCGCGCACAACCCTGAACGGACCAACCACGGGCAGGGTAATAATCTTGCCCACAGTTTTCATAATATTGTCTTTGTCGTCGTCTGGTGTCCCCAACGCGTTTTCGCGCCCCAAGAAATGCTTTTGATATGTTGCATTCATTTTGCGCGTTTCAATCATTACAAAAACATCATACGAGTTAAATGGCGCATCAATAAAAACGCCACGACCAAATGTCGCCCCCAGGCGCAGATACCCCTTAATCAACGGGGTCATTTGCGCCTTGGCATCTGCTTCATCCACGAATTCGCGTGGTAAAATATTCATACGCGATAATTTTGGATTCACACCATCTGCAAAGTTTTCAGGCAACACCGTCGCACGCAGACGAAGTGGCGTTAAATGGTTATAGTACAGGTATGAAATCGCCTGGGCGCTACGCGCGGGCTTTGTACCAACAAATGACGCAACACCAAATACAATGCCAATTTTACGACGAACAATCATTTCGCCAAGCCCCGCCCACAACAGACGCATTACCAATGCATTTTCACGATAGGCCGGATCAACGCATGCACGCGACATTTCGGCAATATTGCCGGGATATTTTTTGATTTTTGACAGATTAAATTCTGTTTCTGTATAGAAACCACCCATTTTTTCCGCGGCATTACGGTCAATGATACGATATGTGCCAACCACACGTCCCTGATGAAAAACAGCCATGTATTCCGCAAAGCGGTCGTACGCATCGTATTCTTCGCCCAGGGCGCGCTGTTCTTCGGTGGCGCCTGCGCCTTCTTCCATGCAGAAAACCTGGTACCGCAGTTGACGAACCTGTTTTCGTTCTTCTTTGTTGCGTGTTAATCTTACCTCAAAATCGCGGACTTTAATTGCCATAAATACATCCCTTGGTATAAATCTATGGGGAAAGAATACCAAACAAACGCCCAATATTCAACGTTTTTATTTGTGTTGATTTTTATGCGCATGCAGATTATGATAATTACATCGCATGGAATTCCTGCGACGGGCGTGAGAACCCGGAACCGAGTGTCCACGGAAACGTGGACATACTCCGCCATACGTGGTTGGAGTATGCTGAATATTTTGAATAAAGCATGCAATCTCGGTATTGTTCTCAAGCACCAACCACCAAGTTTTTTCTTGGTGTTTTTTTGTTAAAAAAAACGGAGTAAACAGATGAACAAACGTGAATACTGTCCTAGTGCAAAAAATAGGAAACAAGGTTATGCTGATACCCAAACCAACAAGGAAGAAAACATGCCACGGGTTTCGGTACTGACGCCAATATACAACACAAATCACGCGCATTTGCGGGAATGTATTGAATCAATTTTGAATCAAACCTATACCGATTTTGAATTTATTATTTTAAACGACAGTCCGGAAAATATCGAACTGGAAAAATTGGTTCTGTCATATGATGACGCGCGTATTCGGTATATAAAAAACGATAAGAATATTGGCATATCAAAATCGCGAAATAAACTGATTGAACTTGCGTGCGGGGAATACATAGCGATATTTGACCATGATGATATTTCACATACAACACGTCTGGAAAAACAGGTAAAATTTTTGGACACCAATCCATATATTGGTGTGGTCGGCGCATGGGCGCATTGGTTCGGTGCCCAGGATTTTATTCGCAAAAATCCAGAATATGATACAGATATAAAAATTCGTCTGACCGATGTGTGCGCGATTATGCACACAACTGCGATGATACGAAAATCTGTTTTAATCGATAACAATATTTGGTACGAAGAACAATATACCCCCGCCGAAGATTACCGGTTATGGGGACAACTGATGCAATTTACAGATTTTTACAACATCCAAGAAGTTTTGGTGGATTATAGATGCGATACAGACAACGCATCACATCGTATGCAAACGCGCCAAACCATTGTACATGAATCAATTAAATTACAAATCTGCAACAAATACCCAATGTATCGTTTGGCATTTGAACGCGGTCTGCGCCGTGTTCGCGTGCGATTGTTTGGGAAAATACCACTAATAAAAATAAAAAATCATTGGGCATTGTTGTTTGACTGTATTCCATTGGTCAAGATTAAGGATTGATACATGAATGCGATTATAAATGCGGTATGTTTCTTGATTCCCGTCGCGTCCATTCGGCGACCACTGCGGATGCGGTTGCGTCAACGTTGGGCGAATTACAAAAATAGTCCATGGACGTTTTCACGGGGGCTGACCGGACGACCGATTATGTTGTGGGTGGACCATGCGTTGGGTGGCGGAACCGAAGTTTATTCCAAACGGCAATTCAAAATACTGTGCAAAAAATATGATGTGTTGCGTCTGCAATATTTTCCAAAAACGGAACTGTATCATTTGACATTTGCGTGCAATCGGCACCGAATGTGGACAACCCATAACATAGATGCAATTGTCGAATTTTTGTGTGAATTGCGTATTGAAGAAATAGTTGTAAATAACCTGGTCGCGTACAAAAGCACAACCGATATGCTGCGCATAATTGCGTATATAAAACAAAATTGCCTGGGGCGGGCGCACGTATCGTTCCGCGGGCATGATTTTCAAGCAATTTGTCCCAGTTTTAATTTAATGAACTGTGATGGGAATTATTGTGATTTATGTTATGCGGGCGGCTGCGAAGATTGTTGGCGACATAAAAAATTATCTGACAATCCAATATCGCACAATGTATTAAAATCCGGCGCGACAAGCATATGCGCGTGGCGCAACGCATGGGGTAAATTTTTTACATACACCGTGGACGAGATAATTTTATTTGCCGAACCAATCGAAAAAATATTTTTGCGGGCATACCCTGATATTCAAAATAAGATAAAAATAATTCCACACGTTGTGCGCAATTACAGACGCACAAAAATCAGACCGCACGATGAAATTAACATTGTTGTATTGGGGAATATTTCGTATCAAAAGGGCGCTGGGGTTATCCGTGATATGGCCAAGAAATTACCAACATATGTAAATTTAATCATTGTTGGCGAAATGAAAGACGCGCCAGATAACATACACGTGCATGGAAGATATAACGCAAAAAAATTACCACGTATCATGGAAAAATATCAGGCCGATATTGTTTTTATTCCATCCATTTGGCCTGAAACCTTTTCATATACCACGTCCGAAGCAATAAGTATGGCCTTGCCCGTCGCATGCTTTGATATGGGGGCGCCGGCACAACGTGTGCATGCTTATGAATACGGTTTGGTCTTGGATGAAATTAATCCAGAAAAAAATATGATTCAAATTATTGATTTTATAAAACGTATGCGGGGTACAGTAAAATGAAAACACCAAAAATTTCTGTTTTAACACCAATGTACAACACACGCCCAGATGATTTGCGCGCGATGATTGAAAGTATATTAAATCAGACGTATGGGGACTTTGAATTTTTGTTATTAAACGACAGTCCAGAAAATCATGAATTGGAACAGATTGTAAAATCATTTAATGACGTGCGTATTAAATATTTAGCGAACGAAAAAAATATGGGCATTACCAAATCGCGCAATAAATTGATTGAATTGGCGCGTGGGGAATATTTAGCGGTGGCGGATCACGACGATATTTCCACACCAAATCGGTTTGAGTTAGAAGTTGGTTTTTTGGATGCAAACCCGCACATTGGGGCGGTTGGCGGCAACGTTATTGAAATTCGTGATGGCGTGGAATACGCAACGCAGCGTCGTCCCATGCATGACCATGACATAAAATTATCGCTGATTAATGACACGTATGTATGCAACCCAGTTCATTCGGGGTGTATGATTAGAAAATCTGTTTTAATAAAATCGGGCGTCCGTTATCGCGAAGAATGGTCGCCGTGCGAAGACAGAATGTTGTTTGTTGATTTGATACCGCATACTTGTTTCCATAATTTAAGGGACGTTGTTTTGAAATACGTGTGGACGGGCGAAAACACCACCCTGCGCCATTGGCAGAAAATGTATGACATCCCACCAATTATTGTCGCGAACGCACGCACAGAATATCCGGTGTATTATGACGAGTGGAAATGGACGCAACGAAACCGCCCCATGCGTCAAACACGATGGATTAAACTGTTTGGATTTATACCTTTTATAAAAATCAGGCACAAGCATGGCCAGACAAAAATCTATTTATTTGATTTCATTCAATTGGCACGGGTAAAACATGACTAAGATAAAAAAAGTAATTTATACATGTATTACAGGCGAATATGACGACGCATGCGCACATGTTTATGTTGATGACACGTGGGACTATGTAATGTTCACAGATAATCAATATTTACTGGGCATGCCACAATATATGCATTGGCAAATACGACCGCTGCAATTCGATAAACTGACCAATGTAAAAAACGCGCGGTGGCACAAAATTAATGCAAATAAACTGTTCCCAGAATATGAAATCAGTTTATGGATTGATGGAAATATTGTAATTATGAAGCCCACATTTTTTGAACGCATTAATCGCTTTGTTAAATCCGGAACTATAATCGCAATTCCAACTCACCCTGAACGCACGTGCATATATGACGAAGCCGAAAAGATAAAAGAACTTAAAATCGATAATAAAAATACCATTAACCAAGAAATGCGCAGATTAAGGCTTTTGGGGTACCCGCGCGGAAACGGGTTAAACGAAACGTGCATAATATTGCGACGACATAACAACAAAAAAATTGTGCGGTTGCAACGCGCATGGTGGAAAATGGTGCACAACTATTCCAAACGCGACCAATTATCATACAACTGGGCCGCATGGCGACACAGGGTTCATACAACACCCATGTTTGACACGCCGGGCGAACACAGGCACCTTAACGAATTATTGTTTGTACATAAACGCAGCCACAATCAAAGTCCATCTGATAATTTTGACATATGGGTTGGACCACGCTGGGTTGTGCGCGGGTTGGCATTATTTGTTTTTCACAACAAAAAAGATTTCATAACAAAACACACAAGATAAGGGTAATAGCATGCAAAACAAATACGACATAGTTTATTCAATTGGGCACGATTGCGCGTGCAGTATGTATCTGAACAAACATCGGTTGCGGGTTGTGTCGGGGCCGCTGGATTGGTTAACCAGTGTGCCGGCACATATGCGATTTGATATGATATTAAATGATTTTGATGGGTTTATGGACATTCGGGACTTTGAATTCGTAGAAAAAGATTCGAATATCATCAATGATGATAAATGTGATTACTATAAAAACAGGCGTACCGGATTGTATTTTTATCATGACTTTGTGGCGGGTGTGCCACTGAAAAAATCATTTGATGCGGTCGCCGAAAAATATCAACGGCGTATAAACAGGTTTTATGAAAATATTCGCGACAAACAGAATGTATTGCTGGTATGGTTTTCACACTATCACGATACAACAAATGAACAATGGATGAAATTTGCAAATGATTTTTGCAATAAAATGGGTAAAAATATTGATTTCCTGGTGATTCAACATATGGAAAATCAGTACACACCAATCAAAACAATTATTGCGCCAAATATTGTACGATATGATTTACATACAACTGAAAAAGACGAACGTGGCAACAATACAACCGTTGGAAATGAAAAACTGTGCGACACTATTTTTTCGCAATATGCGTTGCGTGTACCGCGCAATCGACGATTGAAATATTTGTGGAAAAAAGGGTTATTAAATGGTGTATGTAAATTTGTTCCTTTGCATGACGTGCGACATGCGTGGCGCAACAAATTAAAACGTGATATTGATGAACTGATATATAATCGGCGTGATTAATGTAATCTGTCCGCAAGTTCTGCAATCGCAATCGCATACCAATTCGAATTATTCCATTTTTTTATTCGGTAAAAATTCGGATAAGTCAAATATGCGGTGATAACAGGCATTGGCGCAACGTCTGTATCAAGTCCCGTTGTGGCGACCGCATCGGCGCGCGCCGTTTCAATGGCAGCAACATCAGCAACCAGACCCGCCGTCATATCATTTTTCGGTATTGGGGTGCCGTCTGGATTCATAACACCCATGGCTGCCCATTGTGGTAATGTTAATTTTGTTTTTCCGTCCAGTAATGACATATCAAAGTCGGCGGGCAAAACAACACGACGCACAATACGTTCGTTTTTGTTCCACCCCAATTTATTCAGGTAATTACCCGCGCTGAACATAGCATCCGATATATTGTTGATGATATCGATGCGACCATCGCTGTTTCCATCAGCACCATATTGGGCAAGTGTCGTTGGAATAAACTGGAAATGCCCCATTGCGCCCGCCCAAGACCCAGATATAGAATTTATATCTAATCTGTTTTTATCTGCGATTTTCATCAATGCTATTAATTGATTTGTAAAGAATGTTTCGCGGCGACCGTCGTATATTAATGTAAAGAACGCGTCTGTTAATTTATGTCGTGATTTTACCGCTCCATAATTCGATTCCATTCCCCAAAATGCAAGCATGATATGCGGTGGAATGCCATACTTATTCTCAACACGCGATAACAATGTTGGATATGTATTGCGCATTTTTTGCCCTTGGGAAATTCGCGTCTGATTTACAGTTCGTGTCAAATAGCCGTCCAAAGTTAATTTGAATTCCGACTGGTTTGAATCGCTGCGCACAATGGACGGAATAAATGACGGGTATCTAAGCGCGTCATTGATTGTCGCTTCGGAAATATTTTCAGACGTGGCGCGTGCCCGCACCGCGTCAATCATTTCATACCATCGCGCTGAATCAAATGTACCACGTTCAGCACGAACAGACAAAGGCATACAAAACACAGTGGCGCAAAGCCCTATAATGACTTTTTTCATCAATTCCCCCATATAATTAGAATGCGTATTTTACACCCAAATGGATTCCAAATGATTGCCATGTGGCACGCTTCAACGAATCAGAAACTTTTTCCGTATGGGCCGCAACCGTTTCCAGCACTGGAACAAAGTACGACCCAAGAATTTCATTGTTTGGACCGTATTCAATAACTTCTTTCATTTCATATTGACCATTTTCGTCGATGACGTATTGGCTGTATTCTGCAACGTATAATTCGCCCGGAATTTTACCCACATGGAACAGGTTTGTATCAACCTTTAACGACAATTGCAGGCGGTCGGACAATTTATAGTTATATTCCATTTCGGCGGCATAAGAATATGCACCGTTGCTGCCCTCGTCCAGGAAACTGGGGTTTTGTTGCCAATCGGTGCGGTTGGGCCATATACCCTCGGACGAATATTTAGGCAGACCAACCTGCATATACAGACGCAATTTATCGCGCAGTGTCATCTGTTTTTCAATTTCCAGACCAACATAAAATCCAGACCAGGTCGTATTATAGATGTGGGTTGTACCCTCGACCACGATGGGGCCGTCGCCACCAATAATTACACATTCGCCAGCTCCAACCCCCCATGGGATTGTGCCCATGGTTATTTCATAATCGCCCGTCGTTAGTGAATCACCCAGATATGGGAACCCATTGACACTTGTGCTACCCAAAGCATTGGTGACAACTTTTATATCTTCGGGTGACATGCAAACCTGGTACCAATCGTCCGGTGGTGTGGTACCAATTGGTACGGCGAAATATTCACCCAATTCATTACCGAACACATAAAATCCGTCCCGGGTCATTAATGGCAGGTACACGCCCGGATTCGGATAATAATGATCGGACATTTCCAGGTTATGCTTGAATATTTCATAGCCAAATGTGGGTGATAATTTCCATCCACCAATATCCCAAATATGATGCGCGGAAATTCCAAAACGGAAATAATTACTGCGCCCAGATTGGTCACCCATAGAAATCGTGAATATGCCATATTCTGGGTATTGGGCTTCGAATGGTTTAAGGTCATAGTCCATGGACAGACCGCCATGCGACATATCACCATACGCATATTCACCATAAACAGATAAATCAAAATCACGCAGACTGAAATTATGACGGGCACCAACACGAATTTCGTTCCATATCATATCGTCCCATTCCAATATGGAATTTACCCCCGTTTCAAATTCAAAGTCCGCAAAACGACGCGAATAGCCCGCATAGATTGATGTGGCGTGTTCGGACTGCGCCGGCATTGCAATTCCATTTGCGGTCATAGTGCCAGCAAATGTCGGCATTTGTGCAGGGCGCGGAACCTGGTATGAATAGGTACGGGAACCCACAACCTGTTTATTGCCAGATTTGCCAACGTATTTTGTATAACCCTGGTCCGCATAGCGACCGTATGATGTCTGATTTGCATTTGGCGCAGATTGTGTTTGATAGTACGACGGCACACCTTCGTTCGCGGCAAACGCGACGAATGGCGCAAAAATCAGCGATAAAAATGAAACCTTCCCTGCCTTCATATGAATATCGTTGCGTTTATTATAACATAAATTGACGCCCTGTAAAAGTATTTTCATTTCCCACTTGCGTACATGTTTTGTCGGTGTACAATGTGGAAAATGAAAAATGCACCACACAACATTTATATTCATGTGCCATATTGCATGTCCAAGTGCAACTATTGCGCTTTTTTTTCCACCGCGTGTGCGACACCAGACTGGGACAGATATGTCAATGAAATTTGCAGTGAAATCGAATCCTGGGCAAAAAATCTGGGTAAAATAGATGTGCCGACCGTATTTTTTGGTGGGGGAACACCATCGCTGATGCCGGTCGGGTGTTTCGAACAAATTTTAGGTACAATCCAAGACAAATTTAATTTGTTGTCGGATGCGGAAATTACAATTGAATCAAACCCAGGAACGCTGGATAAAGACAAACTGCGTAATTTTCGTGATGCGGGTGTAAATCGTTTGTCCGTTGGGGTGCAAAGCCTGAGTGATGAAAAATTAAAATTCCTGGGGCGGCAACACAATGTGGCGGACGCTTTGAAATTATTAGATGATGCCCGCAATATTGGGTTGCGTGTGTCAGCGGACTTTATCTATGGTTTGCCGGGGGATACGGTGGCCGATGTGATAAATTTATGCAACAGGATTAACACCCTGGGGCTGACGCATTGTTCTATGTACGAATTGACGATTGAGCCGAACACACCATTTGGCAAAATGAATCTGCAAATGCCAGACAATGAAACAATGGCCCAGATGTATTTGGCGATTGGCGATACATTGCAATTGCCCCGGTACGAGGTTTCTAACCATGCCACCCCCGGCAACGAATGCATGCACAATCAAAATGTTTGGGACGGGCAACCGTATATGGGCATTGGGCGCGGTGCGGCGGGGCGCATTTTAATGGATGGCGTGTGGTACGAACAGTTGGGCAACAATGCGCAATTTGAAAAAATGGATGACAATGCGCGTGCAATCGAAATGATTTTGACCGGTATGCGTACGTTGTGCGGTTGTCGATTGACAGATGCAATAAAAAACGTTATTGATATGGACTGGGTGCGAAAAAATCAATCCCTTGTTCAAATTAATGGGGACCGAATCTCAGCAACCCCACAGGGTATGTTGATTTTGGATGATTTAATGGTAAAATTGGTGAAATAAAATGGACAGTAAATTCTGGAATATTATTGGAATTATTGCGGTCGTGGCAACGATTGCATGGGCAAATTTTTACACAAAGGAGAAAACGATTATGGCGGGTATCAAATTGGAAAACATGGATATGACGGTAAAACCAGGCGATGATTTTTATGCATACGCAAATGGTGGTTGGCAGAAGCGCAATCCGATTCCAGATGACTATTCGCGATTTGGCGCTTTTGAGGTTTTGCGCAATACAAACCTGGAACGCACGCGCGAAATTGCCGAAAACGATAATGGTAAAATCGGCACGCTGTATAAAATTGCAATGGATGAAAAGAAATTAAATGCAGACGGCACAAAACCCGTTGCGCCACAGCTGGCGGAAATTGACAATCTGACACGCGCAGGTTTAGAAGAATATCTGGGGCGGACATTCACGTATTCATCCGCCTTTTGGGGCGACGGGGTTGCGCTGGACGAAAAAGACAGCGAACATTATCTGTATAATATTGGCCAGGGCGGATTGGGATTGTCGCGCGATTACTATTTCGATACAGACAAAAAATCAATTGAAATCCGCAAAAAGTACCGCGAATTTATCGCAAAACAGATGAATAACTTTGGCATAGCGGTTGATGTTGATAAACTGTACGCGCTGGAAGAACGTATGGCAAAGTCATTCTATCCCAAGGAAAAATTACGCGATCCACATGCAAACTATCACAAGATGAGTTTGGAACAGGTCAAAGAAAAATTTCCTGAATTTGATTGGGATACATTTTTGTCTGCACGTGGCGCGGGCGCGGCAAAATTTATGAACGTTGCCCAGCCCGAAGCAATCGCAGAATCAATCGCAATTATGAATGATACAGATTTTGAATTGATTAAGACCTATTTGAAATATCGTATTGTTGGTGCGGCGGATACGGTGCTGGACGACAAAACATATGGCATTTCATTTGACTTTTATAATCGCACAATGGCGGGACAAAAAGAACCAAAGCCACGCTGGAAACGTGCGGTGTCGTTAATTGACGGCTCGCTGGGTGAAGAGGTCGGTCGCATTTATGTTGAAAAATATTTTTCCGCCGATGCCAAGGAACGCATGCAGACATTGGTTAAAAATCTGCAACGCGCATATGCGATGCGTATGGAAAATCTGGGATGGATGTCAGATGAAACCAAGCAAAAGGCATTGGAAAAACTGTCAACGTTCCGCGCAAAAATTGGATATCCAGATACATGGCGCGATTATTCAAAACTGGAAATCAAGAATGATTCTTTGTGGGAAAATATGATTCGTGTTGCGCAATTCGAAGATGCGTACTGGATTGAAAAAATTGGCCAGAAAAAAGACCCCAACATTTGGTATATGAACGCACACGAAGTGAACGCATATTATGACCCATCGACGAATGAAATTTGTTTCCCAGCGGGAATTTTGCAATATCCGTTCTTTGACATGGCGGCAGATGACGCGTTTAACTATGGCGCAATCGGTGCGGTTATCGGGCACGAAATGACACATGGGTTCGATGATTCTGGGCGTCATTTTGATAAAGATGGAAATATGACCGATTGGTGGACAACATTGGATGCGGCACGATTTGACGAACGCGCAAATGTGATGAAAGAATTTTTTAATAAAATTAAAATCACAGACGATGTTTATGCCAACGGGGAATTTACATTGGGCGAAAATTTGGCGGACTATGGCGGCGTATCAATTGCGTATGATGCGTATAAAAAATTTGGCGTTGCCACGGGCGATGCTGAAAACATCAGCGCAGACAGACGGTTCTTTATTGCGTATGCCGGTGCATGGGCGCAAAACATTCGTCCCGCCGAAGAAATTCGCCTGACCAAGGTTGATGAACATTCATTGGGCAAAAATCGTGTAAATGGCATTTTGCCACATATTAATGCATGGTATGATGCATTTGACATAAAATCTGATTCTCCAATGTATATTTTACCCGGCGAACGTGTAAAGTTGTGGTAAGCCACACATTTGCCATACGGCGGGAAAAGGGACTTAAAACCACGCGCAAAGCGCGCACAAATAATAAAGGATTCTATAACCTGGGTCCCGTGGTCCAGCCACGGGATGACAGGTGCTTTAATTGCTCTTTGCTCATTGATAAAAAATCCCCCACCCGTTGGATTTTTTAATTCCCCTCCTGTGGAGGGGGGCGGACCGGCGCAAGCCGGTGGGGAGGGTTGCTTAAGTCATCGGTGGGCGGAAAAATTACCCCCCCGTCACCCCGGCGCAGGCCGGGGTCCACTGTTTCATAGTGCAAATAATAAATCCGCAGAAGACAATGGATACCGGCCTTCGCCGGTATGACAGGCACTTTAATTGCGTTTTGCGCTTTTTATCTCGGCTGTGCTGTGCACAGACGGATGCTCTTTGCTCTTTAATTGCCCAACGGGCAAACTTAGATCATGACTTGTCCCACGAAGCCTTGGCGCAGTGGGATTCCGCCACTAACCACTTGCACTTACACTAACCACTAAAAAATCCCCCACCCGGGGGATTTTTAAATTCCCCTCCTGTGGAGGGGGCGGACCGGCGCATGCCGGTGGGGAGGGTTGCTTAAGTCATCAGTGGGCGGAAAAATTACCCCCCGTCACCCCGGCGCAGGCCGGGGTCCACTGTTTCATAGTGCAAATAATAAAGTCCGCAGAACACAATGGATACCAGTCTGCGCCGGTATGACAAGTGCTTTAATTGCACTTTTTATCTCGGCTGTGCTGTGCACAGACGGATGCTCTTTGCTCTTTAATTGCCCAACGGGCAAACTTAGATCATGACTTGTCCCACGAAGCCTTGGCGCAGTGGGATTCCGCCACTAACCACTTGCACTTACACTAACCACTAAAAAATCCCCCACCCGGGGGATTTTTAAATTCCCCTCCTGTGGAGGGGGCGGACCGGCGCATGCCGGTGGGGAGGGTTGCTTAAGTCATCAGTGGGCGGAAAAATTACCCCCCGTCACCCCGGCGCAGGCCGGGGTCCACTGTTTCATAGTGCAAATAATAAAGTCCGCAGAACACAATGGATACCAGTCTGCGCCGGTATGACAAGTGCTTTAATTGCACTTTTTATCTCGGCTGTGCTGTGCACAGACGGATGCTCTTTGCTCTTTAATTGCCCAACGGGCAAACTTAGATCATGACTTGTCCCACGAAGCCTTGGCGCAGTGGGATTCCGCCACTAACCACTTGCACTTACACTAACCACTAAAAAATCCCGCCAAGTGGCGGGATTTTTATAGTATCGGCGGGAAACAATCGCCACCGGCCTCGGGGCAACAATTAAATCCTTGTTCACCCATATCGGTGTATATTTCCCCCGGACAGCATCCATTTGCATCTGGGGCAATATTGCCTTCGCACATAATTTGTTCAACAACTTCTTCGACTTCGGCTGGCGCTTCTGGTTGATTGAACGGATTTTCAATTGCGCCGGTTTCTGTATCGTATTTCAACCCCAAAACCTGTTCATTATACGCCTGTTGTCCCTGGTCTTTAATATATGCAATACTGTTCTTATTATCTGACGACTGCTGATTTTCATAGACCTGTTTTTGTTTTGCGTTATTCTTGGCCTCATATTGATTTGCCTGACAATATGCTAAAACAGTACTATAACTATAACCCATCTTAGATATCTGTTTATACTCATCGTCGGACAGTGTCAATTTACCATTTGAATACGACGAACAAAAATCTTCAAGGTTAAAACTGCGTACTTGACCAACCCAATCTGGACCTTCACGATTTACTTCAACTGCACCCTCGGTTAACGTGTTATAATCTGCTCGTTCAGAACTTTTGCTTCGTTCATAGTAACTTTCCACATAACACTTACCGTGTTCCTCAGCACAAACCACAATTAAATCCTCGGGCGAATAGACTGTAATGCGTGTACCTGCGGCAATTGTAAATGGCGGAACAGTATTGTCCATCATATCAACCAACAATTTCTGTGCCACTTGATTCCAGGCGGTAATAATTTCATTTTTTGCCAGTTCCGATGAACGCAACGTTCCGCTTTGAACAACGGTATTGTTGTCCAAATCAATTTGATTCACAAACGCATCTGACACCGGCGCAATCAGGTTCACCGCCGCCGGTACAATTGCTGTCAGCATTGGCATAACAAACTGTTCCATATAATCGGTGCTGCCACGTCCCGGTACACCAACACGTCCCTGGGCGTCGCCCGCAAATGGCTGATTGGCTGTGGTGTTAAAGTTAAATTCCACGCCATCTGGACGAATAAATTGATACCAATTTATTTGCATACGACCAATTGCCTTGTACGGTCCTGGCAAATCGCCGGTCACATAGCCCAGCATCAATGTTCCGGCTGGGATTATAATATTACGTCCATCATCCGAATAAACATTTCTGTCCACCGTTGCGCGAACGGGCAGTGGGCGGCCTTCTTCATAGACGCTTGCATCTGCGCGAACCTCGGACACAATTGTGGCTGGAATTGGTTTGTACTGACGTAAAACGAAACTGCGATCATATGGCTGCGAAGCAACAACTGCCGTACTGTCACCAGATGTCCCATACACAACATCCTTGACCGGTGCTGGTTTGATAACATTTGCAAAACCGCCTTCTTTATCGCCCATACGCATTGCGCCACCACTAACAACATCCGACACATCATCCAACTGTTGTGCGCGGTTCACCTTTTTTATTGCGGGCGCATTGCTCAGTTCTGGAATCTCGCCACCGCTGATAACGGAAAAACCAATATGTTCGGCATCTGTGCCGATTTTCTTTCCTTTGTCATCAGTTATAATACCGTTATCTGGATTATATGTTCCTGTTGGCTCTGTGCAATCCTTGTCTGAAAAAGGATGATATTTATACGCGCCACCGCTTGGCTTAATCCATCCAATTTGGCGCCCCGATGTGCCATAGGCCGGAAATGCGAAATCCGAACACCCATCTGGAATTTCATAAGATTCTGTGTCCAGGTCCGCAACAGGTTCTTCTTCTGGTTCGTCAAACGAAATCGATGGTGCGATGCTTTCTATTTCGCGTTTTATTTCCTGCTGTATGATTACAGGCTCTGGCTCTGGTTCTGGCATAACGACTGGTTTTGGTGCCTCGATTGGTTTTGGGTCTACCTTGGGGGCGACCGCGCCCAGTGTCAGAACAATTTTATCTGTATGCTTCATCGCATCTGATTCATCTGCGTCATGCCAATCAATAAATACAGGTATCGTTTCAACCGATGCGATTGTGGTTGGCGTGTATGAAAACTCAACCTTGCATGCCAGATTTGCGTTAATCTGTCCCATTTGCGGACACGAAGATGCGACTTTCAGTCCCGCAATATCCTTGTGCGCACGAACCGCAGTAACCTTGACCGGCGCGGTTGCCCAAACTTTAATTATCTGCGTTTTTTTGTCGCCAACCAAAACATCGACCCAACTAATCATATCTGGGTTGATTTTCAGTTCCGTCGGCACCTGGTCTGTTTTTGAAATGTCTTCCTGGCTTTCATCGCCGCTTATCAACAGCGTCAGCAGTATTATTACCAACACAAACGCCACCGCCAGCAACAACCACTGCACGCGCTTTGGTGTATTTTGACGTAATTCTGAAAATTGTTCTTTCAGTTTGCTCATCCCCTAAACCCACTGTCTTTATTGCATACGAATTACACTGCAACTTGTGCCGCTGAACTTTAACAGTTTATCGCACAGCGTCTGCGCCGTATCAATGTCTGCCAACGGTCCTATGCGCAGGCGATATTGACGTGCCGCCGACGATGTCGCGCCCAATTCGCCAACCCCCTGTTCGTCCACCGCAAAGAACACCATGTCTTTGTACGGTGTCAATAGTCCCTGACCATCTTCGCCACTGAATTTCGCCAACAATGTCGTCCAATAATCATCCAACGCCTTGACCGAAGTATCGGATTTTAATTCAACCGCAACACCAACCTGATTGCTGGCAATCAGCGGGATGTTCGTCTGTGGCAAATATGCACCCGCCGTATTGCGTTGTTGTGGCAACATATTGACAACACTGCCGCTGCCCTGTGGCATCGCCTGGGGTACTGTAAATCCGGCCGGCATATAGTATCCTGCGCCCGTTGTTGGATTGACGGTCTGGTTATTGCCAACGAATACCGGTGTCCCTGTATAATTCATACTCATATTCATTGCACTTAAACTGTCTGTGTATGCGATATTATTCAGCGATTGGCCCGACAGCATGCTTTGTGCAACATTTGCCTCGGCCAATGCCATAACCGATGCTGTATCCGCAATCAGGAATGGTTTTTCGCGTTTTTTGATGCATACAATTCTTTGTCCACTACGCAGAACCATGTCGCCAACCGCCTCGACAATTAACAGGCGACCATCTTCGCCATCTGTGCGGAAACCGACCGGTGATTCACCGCCTTCGACCAACAGTGATACAACCGGGCGTTGTGTCATTGCAATAACTTTGTCGCCAAAGTCAATATATGTAAATATGCGGTCGCGCCACACGCGTTCCGGTGCAATTACATAGTCGTCTGGATTTGGCACAAATATATCTAAATCGAAACGGAATTCAGACGGGTCAATTTTCATAGATTTAATCCAACCATAATCTTCACCATCTGCGCCAATAACTGACGTTTGTTGGGCAGATTTTTGGAAAATAGATTTTGCGCCACCCGATGTTGTTGCCACCGCGCCCGCCATTGGCAAACTTCCATTGCCATCCAACAAAACATCAACCTGGGAATAGGTAATTTCGCTGGAATTAGATGGTTCGCTGCGCAGATAGAATATGTATTTATTGCCCGATTTGCCCGTCACAATCATATTTGTATCCGAGCCTTGGTTGTCACCCTCTGGTGAAATGAACATTGTTCGGTCGCCCTGGGTCGCATCGATTTGGAACAGGCCTTGATTTCCCACAACCGCGTCTGCAATCTGTTCCCCATTGGGCAACGTTATCATCGTAACCATTCCGTTGCGCAATTTGATTGGCAACACAGACCCCGCCGACCATGTCAGCTGGGCATAACCTGGCTTAATACTGCCCGCGGTCATATTTGCGGTCGGATTGTCCCATGCTTCCTGTACGCCATAGGATGCTGCGTACGCAGGCAACGCCAAAACACCCACCAAACAAAATGTAAATAACTTTGAAACTGTCATACCAATCCTTCCCATCTTTCGTTCTTTTTTTATTCGTTCAGAAATCCTGTGTCCAACGGATCGCCGTTACCAGATACTATTTCGTATTCAGAAACGCGCAACCCCAGCGGGTTGTCCACACGGTCTGCCCATTTTATCTGGGCGTTATCTTCTGTTTCTAATTTTAATTTGATTGTATAATCTTTTGGCGTGGTATGTCCAGTACTATCAGAACAAGAATACCTAAATTCCACCTGGTACGCATCCACGGACGCCAAATACATCGGCGCGCCATCAAAATTAACCCGGCAATTAAAACTTGGTGCTTCGCTCATAATTGCGTTGAACAGCGCTGTGTCTGCAAAGCCCGCGTACACATCGTCGGTGGACATAATGCGAACGGCACCATTAGCGCTGTTCCATTTTTGATGCATTGCATTTGGGTTTTCAAAAATTTCATTTCTGTGCCGAATATATTCGCGCACAAATGCCTTGGTATATCTGTCCAGATTTTCGCTTTTTGGCTGCATTTGTACCAGACGTACATCCTGGTTGTCGCGAACTGTGGTTGTTAAAAAGAATACCTGGGGGCGATTCAACGGAAACATATTATATATCGTCATCCCCAGCGCCACCAACACAACCAATGCCGTTGCCAGTACGAACGTCATTATTCTGGATAATAAAATTGGCGGTTCTACGCGGTTTTGCACTATTCCTCCCCCTTGATTAAAATGATTGTAGAAAAAAAGTATGTCCCTATGCAAGAAAAAAACTGAACACAAGCAATTAATGTTTTCTGGTGCTGAAAATGTTCTTGCGTGAATTATTAAAAAATATTATAATATTTCCGCTTGATTTTTTGTATTCATGTGCTATTCTGTCGCGGACTATAATGTGGCATGTGGTACGTCAAGCGGCACACAGGGGCATAGTTCAACGGTAGAATATCGGTCTCCAAAACCGCGGATGAGGGTTCGATTCCTTCTGCCCCTGCCAATCTTTTCAAATCGCAATCGCGATTGTGATTTGAAAAGATTTGGTCTTGGTGTGCGGATGGATTCGAACCCGAATGAAATAATGGTGTTGGGTTCGCATTCGAGTAAGGTTTTGCAAGCGTTTGCGCAGCGAAACCGGTACGAGTGGTGAGCGGTCGCGAACATTCCTTCTGCCCCTGCCATTTTTATAGTTGTGGTAAAATTACGTAATTACAGGCAATTTTTATGAAGAAAATACTGGATTTTTTTAAGTCGGTTCGCAGTGAATGGTTCAAGATTGTGTGGCCATCGCGCGATAGCGTTATTCGTGCAACAATCATGATTCTGGTGTTTTCTGGGCTTGCGGCGTTGTTCTTCTTTGTGGTGGACAGCATTTTGAACGCAATTGTTGGATGGGTTTTCTAATCAGGCAAAGGACACAGGAATGGAAGAAAAAATGCAATGGTTTGTCGTAAATGTTCATACCGGGTGCGAAGACAAAGTTGCACGCGGCTTGCGCGAACAGATTGATAAGCGTCGTTTGAATGCGCTGTTTGGTGAAATTATGGTTCCCACGCGCGAAGTGACCGAAATCAAAGCGGGCAAGCGGGTCAAGGCGGAACGTAAATTCTTTCCCGGCTATATTGTTGTTCAGATGGTTATGAACAATGAAACATTTACATTGGTAAAACAGATTCCCCAGGTTGTTATGTTCTTGGGTGCGAAAAATAAACCAATTGCAGTATCCGAGGCCGAGGCTCATCGTCTGATGAAACAGGTAGAAGAGGGCGCGGTTGCCATCGATGATGTTGAATACGAAGTAGGGCAAGAGGTGCATGTTATCGATGGTCCTTTTGCCGGCTTTAACGGTGTTGCGTCCGAAGTTGACAATGTAAAACAAAAAATGACCGTGACTGTGTTGGTTTTTGGTCGCGAAACCAGTATGGATTTGGAATTCAGTCAGGTTGAACGTGTATAAGATTTTTGTGGTTTTCTGAAAAATATCATGTAAAATCACAGCAAACCGTGGTAGATACGCCATATCGTACCACGACACAAACGAAAAAAACGGAGTGAAAAAATGGCAAAGAAAGAAGTTAAGGGATTGGTCAAATTGGTCGTCCCTGCAAAACAGGCGAATCCTGCGCCACCGGTTGGGCCAATTTTGGGTGCCAATGGTGTGAACATTGCAGAATTCTGTAAACAGTTTAATGACAGAACGGCTGATAAAGAACCTGGAATGCCAATTCCATGTATTATCACTGTTTATACAGATCGCAGTTTCGAATTTATCATGAAATTGCCACCTGTGTCATACTATATTAAAAAGGCGTTAAAGTTGAAAATCGGTTCACACAAACCGGGTCGCGACTTTGTTGGCACGATTTCCCAGGCTCAAATCCGCGAGATTGCCGAAGCGAAAATGCCAGACTTGAATTGCTCTACCATTGAATCTGCGATGAATATCGTTGCGGGTCAGTGTCGTTCTATGGGCGTAAAGGTGGGGGAATAATATCATGAAACTGACAAAGAAACAGCAGACTTGGAAGAACTTGGACACAGACAAAGTGTATGCTTTGGCTGATGCGATTGAAGCTTTGCGTGAATACACATCCAAGAAATTTGATGAAACATTGGAAATCGCTATCCGTTTGGGTATCGATGTGACCAAGGCGGACCAGAACATTCGTGGTATGTTATCCTTGCCAAATGGTACGGGTAAATCTGTTCGTGTTGCGGTATTTACTGAAAATTCTGCGGACGAAGCGAAACAGGCGGGTGCTGATGTTGTTGGTGGCGCAGAATTGATTGATTCTGTGGCGGCGGGCAACATTAACTTTGACCGTGTAATTGCGACACCAGATATGATGCCAAAAATGTCAAAAATCGCACGCGTATTGGGACCCAAGGGCCTGATGCCGAACCCAAAACTGGGTACTGTTACAAACAACGTAGCAGAAGCGGTTAAAACAGCCAAAGCGGGTCAGATTGAATACCGTGCTGAAAAGAAGGGTATTATCCACGCGGGTATTGGCAAAATGTCATTTGCAACCGACAAATTGGTTGAAAATGCAATTGCCCTGATTGACCAGTTGAAAAAGGTTAAACCTGCATCATCCAAGGGTCAGTATATCTTGGGTATCTCGGTTGCTACAACCCAGGGCCCAGGTCTGAAAGTTGATGCAAAATAATTATCAGGGTGCAAAGTTCAGAGTGCAGAGTTCAGATAAATAGAAACAAATAAACTGCACTCTGCACACTGCAAACTGCACTCTGGAACAAGATTTCTGTCCAAGACTGATGGTGTGGCAACACTTAATTTCCATCATAGACAAAGAACGATTCTTTGGGGCAGGAACCGTGGCCCCATCCCGGGGAAACCTGGATGGAAAGTTAACAAAAACAGAAGCTTGAAGGAAAAATAGATGAGACGCGAAGAAAAATCAGATTTGATTTCAGCGTTGCAGTCGTCCCTGAAAGACGCAAACGGTGTTTTCGTCATTGAAAACCATGGTTTGACAGTAAAAGAATTCGAAGCCTTGCGTAATGAACTGCGCCCATTGGTTTCTGTATTCAAGGTTGTCAAAAACCGTTTGATGAAGTTGGCGTTAAAAGACACTGACTTTGAACCTGTATCCGATATGTTGAAACGTCCAACTGCGGTTGCTGTTGCAACTGACGGTTTGGCAGTTACCAAAGTATTGGCAAAATTTGCGGGCGAACACCCAAATTTGACAATCATCGGTGGTAAAATGGACGCAGACGTTCTGGACGTAGACGGCGTTATGCAATTATCCAAGCTTCCTTCCCTGTTGGAAATTCGTGGCACAATCGCGCGTATTTTGGTCGAACCTGCATCGCGCTTGGCACGTGTTTCAGCAGAGTATGGAAAAAAAGAACAATAAATCAGAATATTTTATTCTGACCTAAAACAAAACTTAGGAGTAAAAAAATGGCAGACATTCAGAAATTAGTTGAAGAATTGTCAAAATTAAGCGTTTTGGAAGCGGTTGAATTGTCCAAAGCGTTGGAAGAAACATGGGGCGTAAGCGCTGCTGCTGCTGTTGCAGTTGCTGCTGGTCCTGTTGCGGCGGCTGCCGAAGAAAAGTCAGAATTTGACGTTGTCTTGGCGGAAATCGGCGCAAACAAATTGGCTGTTATCAAGGCTGTAAAAGAAGCAACAGGTTTGGGCTTGGGCGAAGCCAAGGCTTTGGTTGAATCTGCACCAAAGGCTGTAAAAGAAGGCTTGGCAAAAGACGAAGCTGAAAAATTGAAAGCTTCTTTGGAAGCTGCTGGCGCGAAAGTTGAAATGAAATAATTTCATTCAACCTGAACCCCAGTTGGTTCCGAAAAATCCGTCATATGAAAATATGACAAAACGCCGCCCGTGTGGGATGAAAATCCCATACGGGCACAAAGGCGTAAAAGACAAAAGTCAAAATACATAAGAAAAAGTCGCGACATAGATATGTCGCAACCGTTTGCAAAACGCACAGAAAAAAGGATTAAAACCGATGGCAGTTATCCAGAAACTAAGAAAATCTTTTGGTAAAAGTTTTTTGCAAACTCAGCTTCCTGATTTAGTAGAAATTCAATATAATTCATACAAGGACTTCTTGCAGAAAGATGTTGCCCCAGAATCACGTAAAAATATGGGGTTGCAGAATGTATTCTCGTCTATGTTCCCAATCAAAGACTATGCCGGCATTGCCGACCTGGAATTTGTGGAATATACATTGGACGAACCTGTTTATAATGTAAAAGAATGCATGCTGCGCAATATGACATACTCCAGCAAGTTAAGATTGAAGCTGAGATTGATTTTATGGGATGTCGCAGAAGATGGCAAAAAGACCCTGCGCGACATCAAAGAACAAGAAATATTTATGGGCGAAGTGCCGTTAATGACAGAACGCGGCAGCTTTATCGCATCGGGTGTTGAACGTGTTATCGTATCCCAGATGCATCGTGCCCAGGGTGTCGTGTTTGCAACAACCAAAGAAGCCAAGGTTGCAGGTAATCCGATCACATATACTGCGCGTATTATTCCAGAACATGGTTCCTGGATTGATTTCGAAGAATCCAAGGGCATCATCTATGTTCGCATCGACCGTCGCCGCAAGGTTCCGGCAACCGTTCTGTTGCGTTGCCTGCCAAGTGCCGAAGACGAAAAGAAATGGTTGGCCGACCCACGCAAACCAACAATTCGTGGTATGTCCGATACAGAAATCTTGGGGACCTTCTACAACCGCATTGGTTTGAAATTCGACGGCAAGTTGTGGACTGGCGCAACATCCGACTTTAACGGTTTGGATAAATATCGCCTGAACTATGATTTGATTAACCCCAAGGACAAAAAGGTCATCGCATCCAAGGGCGATCGTTTGAATGCAAAACGCATGAAAAAATTGCTGGAAACCAAAGAATTTGGCATCTTGCCAGAATCATTGGTTGGCGAATACCTGTTTGATCCAATCATGTCTGGCGACGAGGTTGTATTCCCAGCCGGCACAGAAATCACCGAAGAAGTTCTGAACGATTTGGACAAAATGAACGTCAAAGAAATCAGCCTGATTTCCATTGATAACGCCACAATCAGCGCGCACATGCGCAACACCCTGATGGCGGACAAAACAACAAATCGCGAAGAAGCCTTAATCGAAATTTATAACATCATCCGTCCGGGTGAACGTCCAACACTGGAAGCGGCGATAAATCTGTTCCTGCGCCAGGGCTTTGAACCTGCGTACTATGATTTGTCGGCGGTTGGTCGTTTCAAGATGAACAAACGTTTGAAAATTGATTCTGGCAAAAAACCAGAAGATGAACGTCTGTTGACCAAGGGCGACTTCTTGGCGGTATTGAAAACATTAACAAACATTATTGACCGCAAAGACACGGTTGATGACATTGATAACCTGTCAAATCGTCGTGTTCGCACGGTTGGTGAATTGCTGGAACAGAATTTCCGCACCGGTATGGTTCGCATCGAACGCCTGGTCCGCGAAGCGCTGTCATCACCAAACATCGCCAATATGCAACCCCAGGATGTTATTAATGTAAAACCATTGATGTCCCTGGTGTCTGAATTCTTGGGTACGTCCCAGTTGTCCCAGTTTATGGATGCATATAATCCATTGTCAGAACTGGAACACAAACGTCGTATTTCGGCCCTGGGGCCGGGTGGCTTGAACCGCGACCGCGCCGGCATCGACGTCCGCGACGTTCACCCAACACACTATGGTCGTCTGTGTCCAATTCATACACCCGAAGGTGCAAATATTGGTCTGATTAACCATTTGTCATCATATGCACGTGTAAATCCATATGGCTTTATTGAAACACCATACTATGTTGTCGAAAATGGTAAAATCACAGACAAGATGGTCTATTTGACCGCGGACGAAGAACTGGGTCATAAAATCGCCCAGGGTAATACCCCAACAACCAAAGACGGTGTTCTGGCCGAAGATACGGTCACCGCACGTGTTGACGGCGAATTTACCATGGTCCCCAAGGATGAAATTGACCTGATGGACGTAGAACCACGCCAGGTGGTATCCATTGCAACTGGTTTGATTCCGTTCGTTGAAAACGACGACGCGAACCGTGCTTTGATGGGTTCTAACATGCAGCGTCAGGGTGTTCCATTATTGCGTGTCCAGGCACCATTGGTTGGTACTGGTATCGAACGCGAAGTGGCACGTGATTCCCGCACGGGCAAGGTTGCGAAACACAGTGGTATTGTTGAATCTGTTGATGCGAACCGTATCGTGGTTAAATGTATGAACAGTCGCAACGTTGTGACCGGTGTTGATATTTACAACCTGGAAAAATTCGAACGTTCCAACAGTGAAACATTGATTCACCAGAAACCATTGGTAAAAGTGGGCGACCGCATTTCTGCAGGCGACATTATTGCCGACGGTTCTTCTATGAACTATGGTGAATTGGCGTTGGGTCGCAATGTGCTGGTTGCATTTATGCCATGGCGCGGGTACAACTACGAAGACTCTATCGTTATTTCTGAAAAGATTTCACGCGACGACGTATTTACATCTGTAAAAATCGTTGAAAAGGAATTCAAGGTTCGCGACACCCAGTTGGGCCCAGAAGCGTTAACCCGTGATATTCCAAACGTCGGCGAAGAAGCATTAAAGAACCTGGACGAATCTGGCATTATCTATGTTGGTGCACGTGTAAAACAGGGTGATATTCTGGTTGGTCGTGTGACCCCAAAATCTGAAACCTTGTTGACCCCAGAAGAAGCGTTGTTGCGCAACATCTTTGGTGAAAAGGCACTGAATGTAAAGGATACATCCCTGCGTGTTGGTCCAAACGAAGAAGGTACAGTTATCGGTGTTAACGTCTTGACGCGTCATGGTGTTAAAAAAGACGAACGCACCCAGATGATTGAATTGCAAAAAATCGAAAAGATTAACAAAGACCGCGAAGAAGAAGTTGCTATTATCGAAAAAGGCTTTGCAGACCAGGTATTCCAGATTGCTGAAAACATGGTTATCGAAGCAGGCAGCGGCAGTTTGAAACCATTTATTGGCAAAAAACTGACGGGCGAAGTATTCGAAGGCATTCGTGCAGTTGATGTCAAGAAACTGGTTGTTAAAAACAAAGAAGCCCAGGCAAAAATTGATGAATTGCGTGAACAGCATGTCATCAAACTGAAAAAACTGAACGACAAGGCCGATGCCGAAGTGGCCAAGGCAACCGAAAGCAATTCTTTGAACGCCGGTGTATTAAAAGAAGTAAAAGTGTACATCGCGCACAAGATGAAATTGCAGCCAGGGGACAAAATGGCGGGTCGCCACGGGAACAAGGGTATTGTATCCAAGGTTGTCCCTGTCGAAGATATGCCACACTTGGCCGACGGTACACCGGTTGACATCGTTCTGAATCCTTTGGGCGTACCATCACGTATGAACATCGGTCAGATTTTGGAAACCCACCTTGGTATGGCGGCACGCACATTGGGTGCCCAGATTGGTGCGGTTCTGGACGAGGTCAAGGCAAAGCGTGCCGTAACGGATGATCTGCGCACAATTATGGGCAAGGTTTATGGACCTGAAACTGCCGAAAAACTGGAAAAAATGACGGACACAGACGTTCGTGCCCAGGCGGCCCTGTTGCGCGACGGTGTTCCAATGGCGACGCCAACATTCGACGGCGCGACCCCAGAAGACATTCGTTCTATGTTGCAATTGGCGGGCCTGCCAGAAACGGGTCAGTTTGAACTGTACGACGGTATGACGGGTGAAAAGTTTGCACGTCCGGTAACAGTTGGTGTTATGTACATGCTGAAACTGCATCACTTTGTTGATGAAAAGATTCACGCACGTTCGATTGGTAATTATTCGTTGGTAACACAACAGCCATTGTCTGGTAAGGCCCACATGGGTGGCCAGCGTTTGGGTGAAATGGAAGTGTGGGCACTAGAAGCCCACGGTGCCGCCCACCTGTTGCGCGAAATGTTGACGGTAAAATCCGACGATATCACCGGCCGAAACAAGATGTACGAATCCATCATTTCCGGCAGCGATGACATCCAAACCGGCACACCAGAAGCATTCAACGTATTCGTTCGCGAATTGCGTGGTTTGGGTCTGGCGATGACACCAAAGAAAGTAGATTAGTTGTTAGCATTGGTGTGGGGCGCGCCCCCACACCCTAACCACTAGCCACTAACAACTAAGAACTATTTTATCAAGGAGCAAAATATAATGAGCAATATGTTGCAAAAGATATTTGGACAAATTGAAACCAAGGAACAGTTTGATGCCTTGCGCATTACAATTGCATCCCCCGAAGAAATTCTGTCCTGGTCCCATGGCGAAGTTAAAAAACCAGAAACCATTAACTATCATTCCATGAAACCAGAAGCCGAAGGTTTGTTCTGCCAGCAGATTTTCGGTCCAGTCAAAGATTATGAATGTGCCTGTGGCAAGTATAAACGCATCAAGTACCGTGGTGTTGTCTGCGAACGTTGTGGGGTCGAAGTTGGTTCTGCATCTGTTCGTCGTGAACGCATGGGGCACATTAAATTGGCAATGCCTGTTGCGCACACATGGTTTTTGCGTGAAGGCAAAATTGCGACATTGTTGAACAACCTGCCACAAAAGAAACTGGAACAGGTTATTTCATACGATGCATACATTGTTATTGAACCGGGCTTAACAAACCTGAAACAGTACGACGTCATCAGCGAAGATGAATACCAATCCGCCGTCGAAGAATTCGGCGCAGACGCATTCCGCGTTGGTATTGGTGCCGAAGGTGTACGTGAAATCATCGCTGGCCTGGACATGGGTGATGAACGCACACGTCTGCGTGCTGAATTGTCGGAAACTAAATCCGAGGCCAAACGCAAAGCACTGATTAAGCAATTAAAACTGGTCGAAGCATTTTTGGATTCTAAAACAGAACCTGCATGGATGATGCCAGACATTATCCCAGTTATTCCACCAGATATGCGTCCATTGGTCACATTGGATGCGGGGCATGTTGCGGCATCTGACCTGAACGATTTGTATCGTCGCGTTATTATCCGTAATAATCGTCTGAAACGCTTTATGGAAATGCACGCGCCAGACATCATCATCCGCAACGAAAAACGCATGTTGCAAGAAGCGGTTGATTCCTTGTTCGACAATGGGCACAAGGCACGTCCAATGGTGTCCCAGAACCGTCGTCCATTGAAATCATTGTCTGATTCCCTGCGCGGTAAATCGGGTCGTTTCCGTATGAACATGTTGGGTAAGCGTGTGGATTATTCCGGGCGTTCGGTAATTGTGTCTGGTCCAACCCTGAAATTGCACCAGGTTGGTTTGCCAAAAA
Organism: Alphaproteobacteria bacterium; assembly: GCA_015062525.1. Classification (GTDB taxonomy): domain Bacteria; phylum Pseudomonadota; class Alphaproteobacteria; order Rs-D84; family Rs-D84; genus Enterousia. The sequence goes on from SUUM01000002.1 coordinate 60,336, forward strand.
CAATGGCTTTGGAATTGTTCAAACCATTCGTTTATGCACGACTGCTTGCGGGTGATTATGCAAACACATTGAAAACAGCACGCAAAATGGTTGAAAACGGCGAAGACATTGTGTGGGAAATGCTGGAAAAGGTTATTCACGAACACCCTGTATTGTTGAACCGTGCGCCAACCTTGCACCGCTTGTCGTTGTTGGCATTTGAACCTGTGTTGATTGAGGGCAAGGCAATCCGTCTGCACCCATTGGTATGCAAGGGCTTTAATGCTGACTTTGACGGCGACCAGATGTCTGTTCACGTTCCAATTTCATTAGAGGCACAATTAGAAGCACGCACATTAATGCTGTCATCTAACAATGTATTGTCGCCTGCGAACGGTGAACCAATGATTGTTCCATCCCAAGACATGGTATTGGGTGTGTATTATATCTCGCTGATTGATGGCGAACACACCGAAAAATCACCACGTTTTGCAAACATGGACGAAGTGAAATTGGCCCTGGAAAACAAGACAATCACTTTGCACACACCAATTATTGCGCGTATCAACGGTAAAACATATAAAACAACCGCGGGTCGTATGATTTTGGGTGAATTGTTGCCAAAGTGCGACAATATGCCATTTGACTTGGTGAACAAGGTTATGCCGGTAAAAGAAATCAAGGCTTTGTTGGCGATAACATATGAACGTTGTGGCGACAAAGAAACAATTCTGTTGGCGGACGCGTTAAAGAATACTGGTTTTGAACAGGCGGCGCGCAGTGGTATTTCCATCGGTTATGACGACATCGTTATTCCAGAAGAAAAGAAAGACATCATTGCCCAGTCTGAACGTGCGGCCGAAGAAATCGAAGAGCAATATCAGAACGGTTTGTTGTCCGGCGGTGAACGTCATAATAAACTGATTGACTTGTGGCAGAAAACAACCGATAAACTGGGTGATATGGCGTATGCTGCGTTGGGTAAATCAACCGGCGACAATTGGAATTCTGTGTACATGATGGCGTTATCTGGCGCCCGTGGTTCCAAACGTCAGATTCAGCAGTTGGCGGGTATGCGTGGTATGATGCAGAAACCAGACGGTTCTATTATCGAGGTTCCAATTATTTCGAACTTTAAAGAAGGTCTGACCATGTCTGAATACTTTACATCCACCCACGGTGCGCGCAAGGGTATGTCGGACATGGCTTTGAAAACGGCTGACGCAGGTTATTTGACACGTCGTTTGGTTGAATTGGCCCAGAACACAGTTATCACAGAACACGACTGTGGCACAACGGAATCGATTGAGGCTAAACCTGTTTATACGGGCTCGACCTTGTCTGTTCCATTGGGTGATGTTGTTTTGGGACGTACTGCGGCCGAAGACATCAAAGACCCATCAAACAACAACGAAATCATCGTGCCAATGGGCGAATTGATTACCAAGGCGGCGGCGAAAAAGATTAACGAATCCGGTTTGCCGTCTGTACGCGTTCGCAGCGTTCTGACATGTTGCAGCGATGGTCTGTGTGCGAAATGTTATGGTATGGATTTGTCGCGTAATGCGCTGGTACACGTTGGCGAAGCGGTTGGTGTTATCGCGGGCCAGTCCATTGGTGAACCAGGTACCCAGTTGACGTTGCGTACCTTCCACATTGGTGGTATTGCGGCCGGTGGTGCAGACAGCCACTTTATCGAAGTTCCTGTTGCGGGTCGCATTAAACTGATTGACGTTAACACAATTAAGAACAGCGCGGGTCGTATCGTTGTGCTGTCGCGTAATGGAAAATTGGCTGTTGTGGATGACAATGGCAAAGAATTGTTCAGCCAGGCCTTGCCATACGCCGCTATGCTGATTGTGAACGACGGCGATGCCGTTGAAAAGGGCGCCAAGGTTGCAGAATGGGATCCATATTCCAACACAATCATCGCTGAAACAGATGGTACTGTGAACTTCTGTGATTTGGTTGAAAACGTATCGTTCCAAGAAGAAGTCGATTCCATGACGGGCATTGTCTCGCGCAAGGTTATTAACTGGAAGACGAATACGAAAAAGGCATTGAAACCTGCAATCACGTTGGTTGATGCGCGTGGCGAAGTGATTTCCCTGGGCGGCAAAAAGATTGCAGAATACCTGTTGCCAGTGTATTCGACCCTGAACGTTGCCAACGGCGATGCGATTAAGGCGGGTGACATCATCGCGCGTATCCCTGTCCAGGCGAAACGTACAGGCGACATTACGGGCGGTCTGCCACGTGTTAACGAATTATTGGAAGTTCGTCGTCCAACAAACCCAGCCTTGCTGGCGGAAATCGACGGTACCATTGAATTGGAAGATGCGAAATCCAAGATTATCATCCGCATCGAACCAACCGATGGCACAGCACCTGTTGAATATGCGGTGCCCAAGGGGACAAACCTGTTGGTACGCACAGGCGATACTGTGAAAAAGGCTGACAAATTGGTTGACGGTGACCCAGTACCCCAGGATATTCTGCGTATCTTGGGCCAGAAAGCCTTGGCGACATTTATGGTTGACCAGATTCAGCAGGTTTATCGCTTGCAGGGCGTGTCCATCAATGACAAGCACATTGAAATTTTGATTCGCGAAATGACACGTCGTGTTGAAATCACGAATCCGGGTGACACAGGCTTCTTGATGGGCCAGGTTGTTGACCGTGTTGATTTCGAAGAAGAAAATGCCCGTGTTGCACGCGACAATGGTCGTCTGGCCGAAGCATCCCAGGTCTTGGTTGGTTTGACCCGTGCATCATTGACATCACGTTCGTTTATCTCGAACGCGTCGTTCCAACAGACGACCAAGGTTCTGGTGGATGCGGCGATTTCTGGTTCGACCGATAAACTGGTTGGTATCAACGAAAACTTGATTGTTGGTCGCTTGATTCCAATTGGAACCGGTGCATATGTCCGTCGCGTACGCGAAATTGCCAAGGAAGAACAGCGCGCAGAAAAACTGGCACGCGAAGGCAACGCCCAGCAACAATTGTTGGATATTTAGTAGCAAGTGGTTAGTGCCGGTGATTCAATTCACCAGCCACTAACCACTTACACTAACCACTAATACAAAGTTTTCCTTGCAAATCGTAATGATTTGAATAAAATAAGACAGTTATAAATAAAAAGGATAGTAAAATGGCAACGCCAAAAAGTAAAACAAGTAAAGCACGCAGCGCCCAGCGCCGTTCACACGATGCATTGTCTGTAATGCCATGCGGTGTATGCAAAACATGTGGCGAAAAGAAACGTCCACATCACGTTTGTCCTGCATGTGGTGCAAAATAATTTAACCAACAAATGGATAATGGCAGAAAGGGCGGGGCGCATAGTTGTGCCTTTTCTGCTTTTTTATAGACTATGTCAGAAGATAAAAAAATAATCTCAATCGATGCCATGGGTGGCGACAAAGGACCGAATGCGGTCTTGGGTGGCATAAACCAGTATCTGTATCAAAACGGCGAAAATCACGTATTTTTCCGCATATTTGGGGACGAAAAAAAATTGCGCAAATTATTGGGCAAATACCCACGTGTTGCGCGCAATTGCGAAATAATCCACGCACCGAATGTTATCAAGGGTACCGACAAAGTAATGGAAGTTCTGCGCCACGCCCAGGATACATCCATGTATATGGCGATCAAGGATGTACGCGAGGGCAAGTCCGCCGCGGTCATCAGTGCGGGCAATACCGGCATTCTGATGTCCTTGTCTAAATTGGCATTGAAAACGATTGATGGGATTTCTCGTCCTGCGATTACAACAATGTTGCCATCTGGTGCCGGGGACAGTCGTGTGGTTGTATTGGACTTGGGGGCGAACGTTCAATGTGACGAGGCTATTTTGTTCGATTTTGCTGTTCTGGGCAGTGTTTATGCCGAAGTTGTGGGCAAAATGCCACGCCCAAAACTGGGGGTTTTAAACATTGGATCCGAAGAAACCAAGGGCAACGAAACCTTGATTCATCTGAACAAGGTTTTGACAGAGCACAAGGATAAATTGCCATACGAATACATCGGCTTTGTCGAAGGAAACGATATCAGTGCCGGTCGTGTCCAGGTTGTTGTAACTGACGGTTTTACCGGCAACATCGTGTTAAAAACGGTCGAAGGCACCGCAAAATTGGTCAAGCGTGTTGTTGTGGAAAATTTCAAGAAATCAGTTCTTGCGATAATCGGTGCTTTTTTCTTGGTACATGTGTTCAAGCGACTGAAACACAAGATTGACCCACGTTCATATGCGGGTGCGACGTTCTTGGGGTTGCGTGGATTTGCGGTAAAAACCCACGGCAACAGCGATGCATTGGCGTTTGCAAATTCTATTAAATACGCGGCCGATTTGACCAAGGCTAATCTGAACGGTTTAATCGAAGAACGCGCCCGCGCGCTGTCTGACATTCGTGCAACCATCAAATCCGAATAATAAAAATCCCGCAACCGCGGGATTTTTTACACTAGACAAGAAAGGAAACTGTATTTTTTTATTCGCCGATTTTTAAATTGGGGCGTGCACCACGCAGATTGTTCAATGCCTGTTCCTGGGCGGCGCGGAATGCGTCCGGTGCCCATATCTGAAAGCTGTTGCCGCGTCCTACGAATACGGCGGTGCCGGAAATGCCGGCATGCTTTAACATGTCTGCGGGGATTACAATGCGTCCCGTCACATCAAACGCCAATTCGCGTGCATCTGCAAACAGCATAGCTGTTAAATCATCCAAATCGCTGTCAAAGACGCCCATTTTGTCTGTGGCGGCGGCCATCTGTTCCATACGGGACATTGTCATTCCCTCGATGCAATTATGTGTGAATGAACGAAACAGCACCACGCCCGCGAATTTTTCATTTGCAACCGAAGCGCGGAAAGAGGCCGGTACCGAAACGCGTCCCTTGGTATCCAAACGATTTTCATAAGATGAGAGAAACAATGACATTTTATGAACTTCTTATATTGGGGCCTTTCCCCGGTTTCCCTTTCCTGCTTCACGGTGAATGTAGCACGGGATTTTATGGTTGTCAATGACAATTTATGGTTTTTTTATGGTATTTTATGGTTTTAGGTATAAAAATTAAAAAAATTAAAATAAAATGAAAATAATTGTATTTTGTGCTTGACCTGCGATTCGTTTTTGTTCTAAGATGTTTGTATAGACAAGGGGAAAAGAAATAAAAACCCAATAAATCGGCGGATTTGGCGGTTTTTTGGGAAAAATAAAATAACAAACAAAAAATTATTTCTGTGATTTGTAAATACTAACGTATTTACAGAAAATAGGGATGATTTTCAATAATTGCCCAGGAAGGAGGGGAAAAGCGCATGCCAAAGAATATCAAAGAAATTATGATTGCATTGAATCAGGTCCTGACAACAACTGTTTGGGTTAACGAAGACAGACAAATTATTTCATTGGCTGATGAATTAAAGATTGGCCACAACAATGCGCCGCGTTCGATTGAGGATTTGCCACGTACATCCTTGGTTGGTGCATATGTATCATTACAGATTCGTACCGATAATTTTGATGCCGCAGCAGAAAGCATGGATACAAAAACATTGGCGTTGCGTGTCAAAGAAATGGTCTTTGCCGAAGCGAAAAAGGCGATTGACACGGCGGATGGTACATTATCGTCTGGTGTTGCGATGGCGGCGTAATCCGCGTCACGGCATCGCGCATCAGGACACACAGTTTCTGGTAATCCAGAAGGAAGGGAGCCATCGTGGGCAAGCAATTGCCCGCGATGTTTTTTTGTTTGCTTTTGTATGGTTGTGTGTAATACTGAACATGTCATGAAAAAGTTCCTGATTAATCTTGTTTGTTGTTTTGTTCCGTCCAGGAAAATGCGCCGTATAATACGTGGATTTGCCAAGTGCACTAAACCGCAAAATAATATAATTGAAATTATTAAGACGGATGGACGGCGCGTGCGTGTGATTTTTATGCGGCCTGTTTCATATCAGATTTAATCTGGCGGATGTATTTGCGCAGTTCGTCGATTGCAACCAGTGTGCCGTCTGCCTTTTGCGCCGACCAATAGTCCCAGCCATTAAAACTGACGCTGCGTTGTAATTTTGCCGCCATGACGTGGATTGATGCCTTGCCATATAACTGGTGTGTTAAATGGCCGTCGTGTGTAATCATGACGCGTTCGCCACGTGGACTGACCAGTGTTTGACCAACATACAACAGACCGGCTTCGATTAGTTCCTTGAAAGCAACGCGAATTTCGTCGCGTTTTGGTTTGGAAACCTCGATATCAGACAGGTCGATTGGTTTAACTTTTGCAACGCGTTCGCGTGCCGCCACGACGTATGTTTCGTCGCGTTCAATCCCTATAAATTGTCGCCCCAGTTCGCGCGCCGCCGCCGCCGTTGTCCCAGACCCCATAAACGGGTCCAAAATTACGTCACCTGGTTTGGTTGAAGCCAAAATTACACGGTGCAGTAAATCAAGTGGTTTTTGCGTGTTGTGCAGACTTTTGCCGTCGGCCCCCTTGATTCTTTCGTCGCCCAGGCAGATATTCAAATCCCAATCTGAACGCATCTGTTTGCCACCATTTAATTTTTTCATGGTTTCATAATTGAATGTATATTTGCCCGTTTTTGTAGGCGTTGCCCAGATTAATGTTTCGTGTGCGTTGGTAAAGCGTGTGCCACGGAAATTCGGCATTGGGTTTGTTTTTACCCAAACTATATCGTTTAAAATCCAAAATCCCATATCTTGCAAGGCGGTGCCAACGCGAAATATATTATGATAACTGCCAATTGTCCACAATGCACCATTTGGCTTTAATACGCGTTTGCATTCCGCCAACCATGCGCGTGTAAATTCGTCATATTCCGCAGGTGATGCAAAAGAATCCCATTCATCGCGAACGGCACGGGCGGCGGTTTGATCTTCGGGTCGATAAAGTGTTTTTGACCCCAGTTGTAAATTATATGGCGGATCTGCAAATACCGCATCGACAGATGCGTCGGGTATGCCGCGCATCAGTTCAATGCAATCACCCAATAAAATTTGGTTCAGGTATTTGTTCATCTCTCTCGCAATTTTCTGATATACATTTTATCATATTTTTGGGGTGTTTTTTTGGGGGCAAAAACGCGAATTTGAAATAAAGCACTTGATTTTTAAAAAAATGCATTTTTTTGCTAAATAATAAAATTACTTGCCATTGACGGATTTGATTGCTACCGTATGCATGTTATGAGATGTCCATATTGCAATTCTACGGATAGCCGTGTTACAGATTCGCGCCCCGATATAGGGGATGCGATTATTCGTCGCAGACGTGTCTGTGAACAATGTGGTGCGAAATTTACAACGGTGGAACGCGTGCAGATGCGCGATCTTGTTGTGCGCAAAAACAGTGGAAAATTGGAACCATTTGATCGTGAAAAATTGCGTCGCAGTATCAAATTGGCATGCCGTAATCGTGATGTGGGTGATGAACAAATTGAACGCTTGGTGGCATCTATCCAACGCAGGTTGGAAACAGAAACGGCCGATGATACGGTGACCAGTGCCCAGGTTGGTCAGATGGTGTCGGATTCTTTGTTGAATCTGGATCCGATTGCATTTGTGCGTTTTTCATCCGTATATCGTAAATTTTCACGTATTTCTGATTTCAAAAAGATTATTGACCAGATACCCGAGGATGCGGATGATGCAATTGTGTGTAAATTGCCAAAAACTTCGCTGTTCTGATGATATAAGATGAAGAAAATTTTTGCAATTTTTACCGGATTGATTTTACCGCTGAATTTGTTGGCGGCGGATTTGCCACAAATTTTAACCGATGTTGATGCAAGTCTTTATGCCCAGGTTTTTGCATTACAGGACAAAGAAAAAATAAATACTGCAATAAATGTTCAAAGCCAGATTGCCGACCCCCTGTTGATGAGTGAGGTTTTATATCAGCGATATATTTCAGACACATACCATACCCGTGGCAAGGAAATTGCCGCCTGGATGGAAAAGTATTATGATATGCCGGGTGCGACGCGTATGGAAAAATTGGCAAAAATAAAACAGGCAACTGTTCGCAAGGCGCGTGTGCCAAACACAATATCTGGGTCCGAATCCATTGAAACGGCGCAGTCTGAAACATGGACGGCAAAGAAATATTCAGGTTCCGCGGAAAAAAAGATTAACGAATTTAAACGCGCAATTCGCACCGGGTCAACCAAGGTGGCGCGTGAAATTCTGGAAAATAAAAGTTTCAAGAAAAAATTAACTGAATCTGATTATGGTCGTTTGGCGGGACGTTTATCGTTTATATACTATACAAATGGCGAAATGGAACTGGCGAAAAAGTGGGGGTTTGTTGCGTCCGATGCAAATTCTGAATACGGTTTGTGGGCGATGGGATTGCTGTATTTCAAAGAAGAAAATTATACAGAATCACAAAAATATTTCAGCCGTATTTTGGATTTACCCCAGATAAATAACGCGCGCAAGACCGAGGCTGCATTCTGGGCGGGGCGTGCCGCTGATTTCAAGGGCGACCGCGAGGTTGCAAAAAAATACTGGCATATTGCGGCAACACATCCGATGGCATTTTATGGCGCATTGTCCGCGACTATGTTGGGCCAGGCGCCAGAATATGAATTCTTTGAACAGGATGTTTCCGACGAAGATTTTGATGAATTGCGCGAAACAAAATACGGCAGGGTGGCATTGGCATTGTTGCAAATCGGACGTAAAGACAGGGCCGAAGAATATCTGAAATACTTAATTACGGCGAAATCGTCTGACCGAACATTACATGCGGTTAATTCTGTTGCGTCTGCATACGGGTTGCCACGTGTATCCATTCAGTCGGCATCTGTTATCAAGGATCGCGGAATTTTGGAAATTGACGATGATATTATTTATTCTGCGCAATATCCATTGCCTGATTGGGAACCGTTGGGTGGTTGGTCTATTGACCGTGCGTTGTTGTTGGCGATTACTAAACAGGAAAGCAATTTCCGTGTTTCTGCAAAATCTGGGGCGGGCGCAAACGGTGTTATGCAATTGATGCCCAGTACCGCCAAACGCGTTGCGCGTGCCAATAAATTGGACATAACACAAATGGATATGTCAAACCCAGAACACAACATGTTCCTGGGCCAGCAATATATCGTTGATTTGTTGGGGCATGACCGCGTTGAAAACAGTATTATCAAGATGTTGGCTGCTTATAATGCGGGTATGGGAACAATGGTAAAGTTTGAAAAATCTTTTTATACATACGATCCTTTATTGTATATAGAAAGTTTTCCGGCATATGAAACACGCAGTTATATAAAACGCGTTATGTCCAATCTGTGGCTGTATCGTGCGCGATTGAATCAGCCCCTGACTTCAATGGAAGAATTAGCAAACGGCAATTGGCCCCTGTACAACAGCGAAGATGAATATGTTCAGCAACAAATTGCAGAACGCATGACGATATAAAATATCTTTTTTGCTTTACTTTTCATAAAAGGCATATATAATCTATGGGCAAACAAAAATAACAGGGTGCACAAAATATGAAATTGTTTATTAAACGTTTTAATTGATACGTGCGACCAACAGAAACAAAACTGCGGGCGCACTTTTTGTACGCCCGTTTTTCATACCGACATAAATACAAAGGAAAACAAAAATGTCAGAAAATACAGCAAACACACCAATTTCAACTAACGAGCTTCAGGCGCGCCTGCAAAAGGCTGAAAATATCCGCGCACGCGACGGTGTTGTTTGGAAGGCTAAGTTTGACCGTACGCACACAATTGAAAATGCGCGTGTTTTGGCGGATGGTACACCTGTGCGCCTTGCGGGGCGTGTGACGGCGTTGCGTTGGCTGGGCAAATTGATGTTTGGTCGTATCTATGACATTAACGGCGAAATTCAGTTTTCAATGTCCCGCGAAGAATTAGGCGAAGAAAATTACAAGTTTATGAAGGCGAATGTTGACCTGGGTGATTTTATTGGCATTACTGGTGAATTGTATCACACGACTGCGGGCGAATTGACCGTGCGTGTGTCTGCGTATGAAATCTTGTCCAAGGCCCTGCGTCCATTGCCTGAAAAATATCATGGGTTAACCGATATGGAAACCCGCTATCGCCAGCGTTATTTGGATATTATTTCAAACCCAGAATCGCGTAGCGCGCTGTTGGGTCGTTTCAAAATGATGCAATACTGGCGCGATTTTATGAATGCGCGCGGTTTCTTGGAAATTGAAACACCAATTATGCAAAATATTGCATCTGGTGCGGCGGCGCGTCCATTTACAACACATCACAATGCATTGGATGCGGATTTTCAGTTGCGTATTTCGCCAGAATTATTCTTGAAACAGGCAATCGGTGCCGGCTTTGACCGTGTGTACGAAGTGGCAAAAGATTTCCGTAACGAAGGTATGGATGCCATGCACTTGCAGGAATTTTCCATGGTTGAATGGTATGCGGCATATTGGGACTTTAACGACAATATCAAATTTACATGGGATTTAATCCAGGATTTATTGATGAAATGCCGTGGCACGTTGCAGATTGAATACCAGGGCACAAAACTGGATTTCTCGTCCTATGAAATGATTGATTACACCGCCAAGATGAACGAGTTTTTTGGTTGCAACATTTTGGACTTTGATAATGTTGATGCCCTGCGCCAGAAGTTGGTTGATGCCAGCATGTTCCCGATGGCGGAATTAGAAGATTTGAAATCGATTCCTGCATTGGTTGATTATGTGTACAAGCGCAAAATCCGTGGCGACATTGTGAACCCAACATTCCTGTATAATTATCCGGCATACATGGTGCCGCTGGCGCGTCGCAATGATGATGACGAACGTCGCATTGATATGTATCAATTGTTGGTATGTGGTGCCGAAATATGCAAGGGGTATTCAGAATTGGTTAACCCAATTCAACAGTTGGCGGCATTCGAAGAACAGGCAAAAAATATCGCCGACGGCGATGACGAGGCATTCAATCCAGACAACGACTTTGTTCGTGCTATGGAACATGGCTTCCCACCAATTTCCGGTGTGGGTGTTGGTGTTGACAGATTGGCCAGTATTATTTTCGACCAGCCAACCCTGCGCGATGTAATATTGTTCCCGATAATGAAATAAAGGTTTTAAATACATGTCATACATAGGTTCGGACAGTTGGGCGCAAGATATTGCGAACGATAACGACCGGAAAAACCAAGAAATAATAGACCAAGCCGTTGCCGAAGGTCGCATAAATGATGAAGCGGGTGAATATCTGAAATATCTGTATTCAGACAGTATGCACTGGTTTCGTGAAGTGTTTTATGTTTTGGGTAAATGCTTTGGTGCACCCAAGGCTGCGGTTGTAAAGTATAATTACGAAAACAACAGTGCGATTGATGAACAGATACGTATATCGGATATCAACCCACTGTCGCCATACGTGGTAAATCACCGTCTGGATGCCGACCCGATGCGTAACCAGTTTTTTACCAGCGCGGTCGGCCAGCGTGTTGATCTGGCTGTATCATCAATTGTGACCGTTATTGTGGGTGCACAAAAAAATATTAACCGTGCATTGGATAAAATAACCGGCAAATATTATACCGACTATGTAAATGATGTGGCGGATGCGGCATATCGTGTTTTGTCCGCACATGAACGAGATGCTTCTGCTCGTGCGATTGCGGAAAAAATTCGTAAAAAATTTTCAGAAAAATATATCAGCGCGGCATCTGAAACGGTGCTGTCAATTATTGGGCGTGGTCATGAAAAAATCGCGGTGGACTTGGTGCGTGCGATTGATAAGATTGTACCACCACATCATCGTTTGCAGGATGTATGGCGCGTTAAATGTTTGTTTGACTTAATCCCCCAGGCACGTACATTTATTGAACGTCTGTACGAAATGATGCCAGACCGTGTCTTGGCTGTGCGTGATACTTTCTATAGTATGAAGAATCCGCGCAATTATCGGGATGCGAAAATTATTCTGAACATCGGACCCAGTACCGACCTGGTAATTCCAATGGAAATCATCTGCCAGGTTCGCACGTTTTTTGAGTTCGAAAGCAAGACGCATGACGTGTACGAGGCTGCGCGTAAAAATAAAAGCGCCAAATCTGATAAGATGGAAGCGCGCCTTGCCGACTATTATGAAATGGGGGTCAAAGAATACAATCGCATGATTTGCCAATGCCTGGAAGATTTATTTGACCGCGTTGGATGGAATATTTTATATTCGCGCAATAACGATGTATCTATATTCGAAGGTTTCCCCAAGGAATGTAAATTGTATTATCCACAAAAAATTCTGGATAACATTAACGAAAAACTGGGGGATGCAACTGAAAACGAGGTATTTCGTATTCAAAATGCGCCGGCAAAACTGTCAAAACACCAAGAATCGCGAATATTCCATTTTATGGCGCGCTTTGTATTGATTGCAGCGATGCCATATATGCAACGCGACTGGGCAATGCCCGCGGACACCCAGGCGGGCAAGTTATTTAACTTTGTTATGACCGAGGTCCAGCGTTATTATAAAAAATAATCTAAGCCCGCATAAATTTGCGGGCGTTTTATTCCCCTTGCTTTCATTTGCTAAAACTGTAAAAATTATATCAGGTTCTGAACGTGCTTCGCAGAACCATAACAGCATAAGGAAAGGATAGGATTATGCGTCAAGGAAAAGTAAAATGGTATAACGGTAAAAAGTGTTTTGGCTTTATCAGTCCCGACACCCCAAACGCAGACGGCAACACAGATGATGTATTTGTTCATTCCAGTTCATTAAAGGCCGCTGGCATCAGATTTTTGAACGAAAACGACATTGTCGAATTCGAAGAAGAGGTTCGCAATGGCAAATTATCCGCAACAACAATTGCGGTTATCCAGCGCGACGAAGAATCCGCCCGTCGTTTCCAGGAACGTCGTGCCGAACGTCGTCGCGCGGTCGAAGATCGCAAACAACGCGAAGAAAAATCGTCCCGCCGTGGCTTTGCATTCTGGAAAAAATAAATCAAAACTTTTAAATAAAAATTCCGCATATGCGGAATTTTTATTTTTTACAGAAAAAATACCGTTTAATACGTAAAAACTGTCAGATTTCCCGGTAAAAATCACAAAATCCAGTGTCTTGCTTTTTTATTATGTAATCGTATTACAGATTTTATTTTATCTTTTGTAATTTTCTAAATCGGGTAATTTATGTTGACAATTAAATATTTAGGGTTATGATGTATCGGTCAATGAATAAGCAAAAGCTATCGATTATCATACCGATGTATAATGGTGCGAATACAATTCGTGCCTGTTTAGACAGTATTTTTTATCAATACGGATCCAATGAATATGAAATTATAATAGTTAACGATGGTTCAACAGATTTGGGGGCCAAGATTGTTTCAGGTTACCAAATATCTCATCCCAACTTGATTTTAATTAATCAGCCGAATTCAGGGGTGTCCGTTGCGCGCAATCGCGGTATAGAAGAAGCTGGGGGCGAATATATAACTTTTGTTGACTGTGATGATATAGTAGGTGTATCGTACAGTGATGTTAGGAAGTGTATGGCAACAAAAAAATGTCTGCATGCTAAATCAGGTGTTATGAATGTGTCTGTGCTTAAAACATCTCAGATTCCTAATGCGATACCAAATCTGGAACGGCAATATTTTACACGTATGCTAGCTTCGGCCGATAAATTTACAGCAGATGTTGCTTTTGCTGGAAAATTTACAATAAATTATCAAGAATATGCTCTTAAACAACACAGCTATGATAAAGAACAGGTTTTTTATGCTAACCAGTCAGAAAAGCACAAAATTTTAATTGATGCAAATAATCGCGAAAATGCAAACTTTGCACTTTATCGTAAAAGCTTTTTGGATAAGCACAATCTACGTTTCCTAGCGAATATGCCACTGGATGAAGATATGCTTTTTTGTATATTGTCAGTAATTTATGCTGGTTGTGTGGTAACAGTACCAGAATCAACATATTTGTACCTGCGCAATGAAAATAGTGCTTCTTGCTTTGCAGAACATGCTCGTGCGACAAAGGCATATGCATATGCAAATCTGCAACGTTTTCCTATTATCTTAAAAGAACTAGAAAAATATCCCCAATATGCAAAATCGTACAAATGGTTTCTTAACGAGTTTGCAAGCCAAGGAATGAAAATAGATATCCATAAAAATATAGAATTGGCTTCCTTGTACTACGATTATCCATCGACTATATGTGCTGGATGTGATGCAGATACGTGTAAAAAATGTTTGTATTTCCCTGTGGTTAAAGAAAAAATTAATACGGCTATTAAAAAATACGCACCTATAAAAGCCAGCAGATAAGGCTAAAGTTGAAAAAATACAAGAAATAAAAAAGCAGACTTGACAAATGTCTGTAGTTTACCTATATTGTATATACAAACTTTGGTTCCCTGGAAACGGGGCGGGCTGCCGGTTCTTATTATGTAATGGCAAGTCGGGGCATTGGTTTTACCAATATGTCTGAATGTACATCGCAATTTTTTTCTTTCCGCGATGAACCAATCAAAACAGAAAACGAACATTAACAATTTGACGTGAATTTATTTGCGTCTGTTTGATTGCAAAGGTGATAAAGATGAAATGGAAATGGACAGTACCGTATTTATTAACTGGTGTGGCCGTATTGACCAGCCTTGGTATGACGACCGTTCGAAGCGGGCATGGGACAAGTGAATTATCTCACGATTTTCCCACGAACACACATATCTATAGTGCATCATATAGACAGGTTACCGAACACAAAATTAACGAGTTTCGTCTTGATAACAAGGCTGATTGTCTGCGGGATAAATATGTTAAAAACATGTTAAATGCCCAGGAAAAATTACATCCTTTATTGGGCAAGCGTAATTATTATGCGGCGGTTCGTGCAGAATTGCCTGGTGCACCTGTGGGGCAGCATTGTGTGTATGGACAATATACGCATCTTAATCGTGCGTTGTGCGAAATGGGTGATACGTTAACCATTATTCCTCGTGGCGGGCATGCATCTTGTACAGGTTTTATGTATCATATGGAAAAGAAATATAATAAAACGGAATTTCCGGGGTGTATCCACAAAGGGGTGATGTTTGAAACGGATTCTGCTTATAATGTTGCGTTGGAAAAATATCTGAAACGCAGCGGGGTTCAGGCAAACACACCAGATTCCGTGCGTGCACAGTACATGAAAAAATTTGCCGCACGTAATTTTAGTGCAGATGGTTTGAATTCCGGTTCTATTGTGATTGTGCCTCGCTATCGCGGCAGTCAAAGTAAATTTCATGCGATTTTGTATCTGGGGCGTGGTCGGATAGAAAAAGGTAAATTCGTTGCGGACGCCACTGGTCGTCATATTTATGTTGGGCATAATCGTGAAAATATCGGTGATTTATTCAAAAACTATGATATGTCCAAGGTTTTTGCCGCAGATATTCGCGAAATTGCGCGCGCAGAATACGGCAATGAGTTAAAGCGCATAGAGTCCATGTCCACAGAAGAATTGATTGTATTCTTGTCTGGTGCGGATTTGTCGCGCAAAGTTCTTGCCGCATATCCGCGCGATACATTGGTTCGCATGGCGCGTGATTTATATTTTGGTACCCTTAATGTCGCGTCTTACGAACCGATAATCAAAGACGCAGCAAAGAACTATGTTGACACGACACCGTGGAAATTTAATCAGCGAATGATACAAGAATTAAAATTGAATCAAAAAACCTTGTAATATATTCTTCCCCCGTTTGGGGGAATTTTTGTGTTGTTATTTTTTTTGAAATGTTCTAAATTCCCTGTGCTATGGGAAAAGAAATTATTGAAAATATTGATTCACAACAATTATCAGATGCGTTATCTGAACGCTATCTGTCATACGCGGTCAGTACGATTGTATCGCGTGCATTACCGGACGTTCGCGATGGGCTAAAGCCTGTGCATCGTCGTATTTTATATTCCATGTTGCGCCAGAAATTGGCCCCAAACGCTGCGTTTCGTAAATGCGCAACGGTCGTTGGGGATGTGTTGGGTCATTATCATCCGCATGGTGATTCATCTGTTTATGATGCGATGGTTCGCCTGGCCCAGGATTTTTCCGTACGCTATCCCCTGATTGATGGCCAGGGTAATTTTGGTAATATTGACGGCGACCCCCAGGCTGCATACCGATACACAGAATCCAAGATGACCGAAGCCGCCATGCTGATTATGGAGGGGCTGGACGAAGACAGTGTCGACATGATGCCGAACTTTGACGGCACGACGATGGAACCTGTTGTGATGCCGGGCGCGTTTCCGAATTTGTTGGCGAACGGCGGTATGGGTATTGCGGTTGGTATGGCAACAAATATTCCAACCCATAATGTGGCCGAGGTTTGCGATGCTCTAAACCTGGTTGTTGACCGGCCGAACGCAACCACCGCCCAGATTATGAAGAAAATGGTTGGACCCGATTTTCCAACCGGTGGCGTTTTGATTGATGGTTTTGACACTATTGTTAAAAATTATGAAGCGGGCAAGGGGGCCTTTCGCATTCGTGCACGCTGGGAAATTGAAAATCTGGAACGTGGTGGCTGGCAGGTTGTGATATCTGAAATCCCATATGGAATTGTGAAATCGAAATTGGTGGAACAGATTGCGACCCTGATTGATTCCAAGAAATTACCGCTGGTTGATGATATCATCGATGAATCCACGACCGATGTCCGCATTGTGATTACGCCAAAGTCGCGCAATATTCCGGCGGACAAAATGATGGCACATTTATTTGCGTTGACGGATTTAGAATATCGTTTCAATATGAACTTTAATGTGATTGATTCACGTGGTGCGCCCCGCGTTATGCCGATTGGCGATGTGCTGCGTGAATTTATCGCACACCAGAAATTGGTTTTACAGCGTCGCACAAAATGGCGTCTGAATAATATCGCGCGTCGTCTGGAAATATTGGGTGGTTTGTTGGTTGTGTACCTGAATCTGGACCGCGTTATCGAGATTATACGCAACGAAGACGATGCCAAGGCTGTATTGATTGCGGAATTCAACCTGACCGAAATCCAGGTCGAAGCGATATTGAACACCCGCCTGCGTTCTCTGCGCAAGTTAGAGGAAATGGAAATCAAACGCGAAGATGCCGCCCTGCGCGCAGAACAGGAACAGTTGCAAGCATTATTGGCCAGTGATGAAGCACAAAATGAACAGTTAAAAGCGTGGTTCAACGACATTAAAAAGACGTACGATAAAAAAACAAAATTGGGGCGTCGTCGCACAACCTGGGCTGAACAAACCGAAGAAATTGTTGTCAACGCGGACGAATTCATAGAAAAAGAACCGTTAACAATTATTCTATCCACAATGGGTTGGGTGCGTGCGGCCAAGGGGCATTTGGACCTGAATGCGCTGGATTTGAAATTCAAAGAAGGCGACGAATTGCAAACCGCATTCCATGCGATGTCCACTGATAAAGTCAATATATTCGGCTCGTCCGGTAAAATGTTCACATTGTCCGCGAATGAATTGCCGTCTGCGCGTGGTTTTGGTGAATCTGTTCGTATGATGGCGGATATTGGTGCGGACGAAGATATTGTCCACGCGTTCGTATTGGATGTTAATGCGAAATACCTGTTGGTGTCGCGCCATGGTAATGGGTTTATCATATCGGGCGATGCCTGTGTTGCCCAGACCAAGAACGGCAAACAGGTTATGAATACGGAACCAAAAAATCCGGCGCACATGTGCGTACGTGTTTCTGGCGATACGGTTGCTATGTCTGGTTCGAATGACAAATTGCTGATATTTGGGACTGACGAAATCCCGCAAATGTCCCGTGGCAAGGGTGTGATTCTGCAAAAATATAATGCCGAACGCACATATGTTCTGGACATTATGTTCTTTGACGCGGCGAACGGATTTGGTTGGACGACGGGCCGTGGCACGACGAAACTGGATGATTGGGCGCCATGGCGTGGTCGTCGCGCATCCCAGGGTCGCACCGTTCCGGTTGGATTCCCACGCAGTGGTAAATTTGGCAAATAAAAAATACTTGATTTTTGTTTATAAATTGCCATAATAGTGCACGTTCCTGCTGGCGGCATGGGGTCGTCGGCTGATATAAGACCAAAGGAAATAAAATGGCTTACTATGAAAGCGTCTTGGTTTTCCGCCAGGACCTGACCGAACCGCAGGTTAAAGAAAAGGCGGCTAAATTCACAGAAATCATCAAAGAACTGGGTGGTGATGTTAAATCCACAGAATTCTGGGGTTTGAAAAATTTGGCATACATCATTCGTAAAAATCGCAAGGCACACTATGTCATGTTGAACATTGAATTGCCGGGCGCGCAAATTACAGAATTGGAACGTCGTTCCCGCATTGACGAAGACGTAATCCGTTTCTTGAACGTTCGTGTTGACGAATTGTCAACCACTCCATCTATCATGATGAAAAAGAATACCGAGGAGGCAGAATAATGGCAGTTCGTGCAGCAATTTATCGTAAAAAATCAAACCCATTAAAGGGCAAGGTTATCGATTACAAAGACATCAAGACATTGTCGCACTATATCACAGAACGTGGTAAGATTGTGCCATCCCGCATCAGCGGTGTTTCCCAGAAAGACCAGCGTGCATTGGCAACCGCCATCAAACGTGCGCGTCATTTGGGCTTGATGCCATTCGTTCGTAACAATTTGGGTTAAAAATTCCCCTCCCCGTGGAGGGGTGGCAACATCCGTTGCCGGGGAGGGTTCCCTAAAACTAAATCTGGGTTTTTAAACCCTAACTTTAACCCCCTTCGTCCGACGCTGTCGGACACTTCCCCTTGGGGGCAGAATACAAAGGACAGATAAAATGAAAGTTATTTTGACAGAAAAAATCACAAAATTGGGCAACATCGGCGACACAGTCGAAGTGAAAACAGGTTATGCACGCAACTATCTGTTGCCAAACGGCAAAGCGATGCGTTTCACACGTGAAAATGTTGCCTTGTTCGAAGCGAAAAAGGCTGAATTGACAGCACGCCAAGAAGCGGCGAAAAAGAACGCAGAAGCAAACGTTGACGCGGTCAAGAATGCAAAACTGCACATGATTCGCCAGGCTGGTGACACGGGTCAGTTGTATGGTTCTGTATCAACACGTGATATTGCACGTACGTTGAAAGAGGTTGCAAACGTTTCCGTTGAATCCGCCCAGGTTTTGTTGGGTGCCCCAATTAAATCTGTTGGTGCGTTTGATACAACAATTGCGTTGCATCCAGATGTTATCGTTCCTGTTAAGATTTATGTCGCTCAGACCCAGGACGAAATTGATGCATTGGTTGCGGGTAAATCTTTGACATTCGGCACCAAAAAGGTTGAAGAAGTTGTCGAAGAAGCGCCAGTCGCCGAAGTTGCAACAGAAGAAGTTGTTGCTGAAACAACCGACGCAGAATAATTCTGTTGAATTAAAGACAATAAAAATCCCCTGATTGGGGGATTTTTTTATTGTTTATAATTTTGGATTTATTGTATTATCATCCGTGCATATTATTCGGGGGATTTTGAAATGAAATATACAGGTTTAACAAATGCCGAAGTAATCGCCAGTCGCGCTAAATATGGCAACAACGAAATGCCACGACCTAAATTAAAATCTGCGTGGCAATTTTTTTTCGAGGTTTTCCAAGACAAATTAAACATCGTCTTGTTGATTATGATGTGTATGTTTATCGTGTTGTCTGCATTCGGCTATGGCAGTGTATTCGAAGCCGCCGGCATAGGTATCGTTTTGTTGGTGGTGGCCATCACCACTGTTGCCAGTAAATTAAAGGGGCAACGCAGTGCCGAAGATTTGCGCATTAAATCGTCAATGTTATATGCCGACGTTATGCGCAACGGCGTGCTCGTTCATATTCCCGCAACCGAAGTTGTGGTGGACGACATTGTGATTTTGCGCGCAGGCGAAATGATTTGTGCGGATGGCTATGTTGTCGATGGCGCGATTGCGGTTAATAATGCAATTTTAAATGGCGAAAGTGATGAATGTGAAAAAACGCCTGTCCCGTCTGATTTTGTTTATAATCGCGATGCAAAAATTTCTGGTGATACATACATTGATGCACACAGTGTTTTTTCCGGCACGACGGTGTTAAGTGGCGAATGTGCAATGCGTGTTGCGCGTGTTGGTGGCTCGACAGAAAATGCTAAAATTATGGCGACGTTGCATTCAATTGATGGGGTTAAAACAACTTTGCAAATTCAACTGGATAACCTGGCGGATAAAATCAGCAAGATTGGTTCTGTATGTGCCACGATAATTTTCTTGGTATTGCTGTTTGTAAATATTCATTCGTCTGGTCTGGCTGCGGACGCTTCAATGTTGTATATGGTGTTCAGCGCATTGACAGTGGCGCTGACTATATTTGTTGCCGCCGTCCCCGAAGGTTTGCCGTTTATCATTGGAATTATCACGGGACAAAATGTTTCGACCATGATAAAGAACAACATCTTGGCAAAAAATCCGAACAAGATACCTGAATCCGGCAACATTCAGATTCTGTGTACAGATAAAACAGGAACGCTAACGCGCGGTATTATTGAACCGGTTCATAATTTTACCGGCGACGGTACTGATATTGGTTTTGATGGCGCGTTGGGTGGCGTGATTGCGGATGCATTCTTGGAAAATATTGCCTTAACATCTGGGGCAACATACGGTTCGGATGGAACAATAATTGGTGGAAATTTAACTGGGCGTGCATTGCTGACCGCTGTTGCGCCGGTTGCCCAACAAATAACCCAGATTCAGTCTGAGGTTCCGGTGCTGGAACGCATTGTGTTCAACAGCGCGAATAAATTTTCGGCTGTGCGCACGGCCGATGTATCCTGTTATCTTGGCGCGCCCGAGGTTGTTTTATCCCACGCAAAATATTATCTGGACGAAACCGGTAATATTGTTCCCTTAAATCACAATATGATTGCAGAATTAATAAAACAAAATGCATCGCGTGCAATGCGCCTGGTTGCAACCGCGTACAGCACGTCATGGGCAACGGATGAAAAATTGCCGGACGATTTAGTCCTGATTTCCATTGTTGCCATGCGCGACCAGGTTCGCCCCGGCGTATCCGATGTTGTTGCGTCGCTGCGAAAATCCGGTGTAAATGTTATGATGATAACCGGTGACATTTTGGATACGGCGCGTGCGATTGCGCGTGATTGCGGAATAATCTGTACCGACGATGATATTGCGATGACGGCGTCCGAACTGGATGAAATGTCGGACGATATGGCAAAATCCATCCTGCCGCGTATCAAGGTTATTGCCCGCGCAACCCCAGACACAAAATTACGTGTTGTAAAATTGGCGCAAAGCCTGAATTTATGCATTGGTATGTGTGGCGACGGCACCAATGATGCCCCCGCATTAAAGCGCGCTGACGTTGGTTTCGCGATGGGTGATGGTACCGACGTATGCAAAGAATCGGGCGACATTATCATCACAGATAATAACTTTTTATCAATTGCGAAATGTATATTGTTGGGGCGTACTTTTGTTCACAATGTCATTAACTTTTTGAAATTCCAATTGCCGATTAATTTTTCGCTGGTGATTTTAAGTATCTTGTTCCCGCTGATGTTTGGATTTGATGCATTCACCGCAGTCCAGATATTAATTGTGAACATTGTTATGGACAGTTTAAATTCCCTGGCATTTGGTGGCGAACCGTCGCGTCCCGAATACATGTCTGAACCCGCCCAGGGCAAAGATGCGCCATTATTGTCGCGTCCTGTTTTGGCTCAGGTTGCCTGGACAACGGTCGGCTTTGTTTGTGTATTTGGGGTATTGGCATCTCCAATGGTTCGTCCGATTTTTGAAACCCCCGACGTGTATATGTCGGCGCGATTTGCATTGTTGGTAATTATGGCAATTATGAATGGATTCTGTGTACGTGTTGATGGATTTAATATATTTAATCGCCTGCGTACGAATCCGATGTTTTTGGCGGTGGCATTTGGTGTTGTTGCGTGCACTGTATTGTGTGTATCCTTTGGTGGGGCGGTATTACAGTTGTCGCCATTGGACGCGTCCCAGTGGTTGGTTATATTGTGCCTGTCGCTATTAATTATTCCGATAAACTTTGTTCGAGTGGTGTTTATTCAGGCAAAATAGGATTGTGGCATGGTGATTTGTTTCTGAATTTAGATTTTCAAGAAGGTTGCGATGCGGAAATGGATTCAAATTTTGTTATGCCTGGGGATTGGCGCTTTATTGAAATCCGGGCAACGGGCGAACAACACCCATTTGCGTCAGAACAATTACTGGGACAAATGCAGATGGCAAAATCTGAATATCAAAAATTAATAGATTTACAAAAACAGATATTGGAATAAAAAATCATGAAAATAATGCTTGCATTATCTGAAAATCTATGTCAATATATACCACGCAATGCGAGCGTAGCTCAGTTGGCTAGAGCGCAACCTTGCCAAGGTTGAGGTCGAGGGTTCGAGCCCCTTTGCTCGCACCAAAGTTAAAATGTTAGAAATCCAACACTTTTGTTGGATTTTTATTTTTGGGTTTGGAACATACCAAATTACAGAAAACCCTAGAAATCCAACACTTTTAATTTTCACTTTCTTCAAAAAACAAAGGGGTGAAAAATGATAAAAAAGTGTATGACATATTGTAATACCGATAAATACATCCGGTTGCGAAACAATATTTTTTATTTTACAATGGAATTACCAAGACAAAACGGTAAAAGACGGTTCTTTTGTAAATCGTTACATACCTACAATTATTACGAAGCAAGGGAAAAAGCAAAAATTATGGCGGAAAACGTTGAACATTTTGACACGATACAATTTATGAATGATTTCAATACGTTATGGAATCAGGTAATATTTGATTATAGTGGCACTGGTGGTAATTTTACCGGGTTTGCAGCCCGCAGGATATCGGATAAAACAAACCCTATGGTTTTAAAACAATTAAAAAACATGTCCGAAAAGTTAGATTTGATACAACAAAACCAACTTGACCCCGGGGACAAAATTATGTTGGGACAATTAAAATCTGTTATTCCACAAATAAATGCTTTATTGGCCAAAGTGGATAATGTGGAACAATTATTGGCAAGTGCTCAAATTCAACAACCAAAACAAACCAAAAAATATAAAATTGGTGAAGTTTTGAAATCAATGTTAAAAAAGTCCAATAACCAAAAAGCAGAAACCGACAGAAAAAACAACAGTATTATAAAAATGTTATCTGAAGTGGGTTTGAACCCAGATTGTGATTATGATGATTTTAATAATCCGGAAATAATCCAAAATATAGCAGAAAATATCAAAGGGTATCAAATTAAGGGTGATGCCAAACGAAAATACGTCAGATATATTCGTGATTTGATAAAACAAGCACATATTTTAGCCCCAGATTCATACCAAGAAAATTTTATAAATTTGTTGCCTGATTTACCAAAAACACCAAAACACCAACAAAAACCACATTTACCGTATTCCGAAAGTCAATTATTGGAAATGTTTGACCCGAAATACGACCACTTTAAAACTAACCCGGACGAATTTTGGACGGCTTTGATTGGTTTGTTTACCGGTGCCAGAATAAATGCAGCAACAACCTTGCAATATGGTGACATTATTAACCAGGATGGGCTTGATTGTATTTATTTTAGACAAAATCACCCTGTAAAACACCTTAAAACCGAAGCATCCGAACGTATTGTTCCGATACCATCGCAGTTGTTGAATATGGGTTTTGTTGATTGGGTTAAAGCCAGAAAAGAAAAATTAAATACCACAGATGATGACTTCATTTTTCCAAAATGTAAAACAAAAACAGGCAATTTTGAAAATAAATATTGGTCACGTGGTTTGGCGGTATTTTTGAAAGAAATCGGGGTTAAATCAAAAAATGGTGACCAGTTAGATTTTCATTCGTTCCGCAAAAACGCGAGTTTAAGATTACAAAATGCAGGAATAATCCAATCTTTTATTAACGATATTATCGGTTGGGAAGGCAAAAACACGATGGAACAATCGTATTCAAATCACACTTTACCCCAGATAAAAGAACAAATTGATAAGTTGAATTATGACTTTTTACAACCCCATTTTGATAAATGGACGGAAATAATGAAAAAAGTAAAATGTAGTGAAAAAAGACGTTCGGAAACTGGGAAAAGTGGGAACAAAGGGAACAAATAATTCAGATTTAATTCCAGATTTGTCGAACCATAAATAATAATAAATTACCCTTAAAAAAGTGTTCCAGGGTATCCAGTGTCAAATTTTAATGGTTTCTGTATGGTTCTATATGGGTCCGAAACGAAGAATTTACGATTTTTTTCTAACAAACCAGCGCAGAATACAAATTTACTTTTTTACATGTTTTTGAAATGATATTTGATGCAGATCAGAAATCAAATTTTTACCTTTATAATTTTTTTCAAATTTTTTAAAGATATCAATCTGTTTGATAAAATCATCAGTATCAACATACCAGGTGTAATTATATTTATCAAATGCGTCAAACACAATAATATCAATTTCTTTTCTGTGCTTTTTTATCCATTTATATACAGTTTCAAAATCAATATATAAAAACGTATCATTTTTTGCTATTTCGTGTATTTCACGAATGGATAAAAATACACTAAAAAACTTGTTATTATCACTCGTTGTAATTTTTGGCACAACATTCACATTTTTCATATACAAATAATCAGTATTTTTGCAATCTGGTAATTTTATAATACTTTTGTCGTTTGTTCCAGGGGGATAAATAGCACCAACTGGGATTAACATTTCAGAGTGCACCAACAGGGATAAAAAATACATTAAACTTTCTGAATCCTTAAATGTTATAAATTCGGATAATGCACTAGATAACGTTCCACACAAATAATCTGTATGTTTTTCTTTGTGAATAATACAGTAATCAAACTCATATTCAAAATCTTTGAAATGATTTTCATCCATTACATACATTGGTAAAGATTTTTTTAAATTTGACATACTCTAATTATCATTATAACCAAAATCCCGAGTTTTTAAAACTTCTTTCCAATAATTTTCACGTTCTAGTGCTTTGGTTTTCCCTAACTCTGTCTTTGGAAATATTTCCATTATACTATATTGAAAGTTATCCTTAATATATTTAATCCCTTTTGTTTTAACTAATTCTTTTAATTTTTTATTTGGATAATCCTTGTTTGTGTCATCATAACCTTTATTCAGATAAACAGACCAACGGCCATAAATTCCATTGTTTCCTGTTGCAGAACCTATGTATTGTTTCCCTGTATTCATATCTGTTAACACATATACACCAAACACATTACTTAAATTCTCTTTCCAATCTCTGCTGTCTATCACTCGTTTCAAAGAATTATAATCTTTTCTAACGTTTTCATATCCAGTAAACTTTTCTTCCATATTTAAATATGGTTCTGGTAAAATTTCTGACACAACAACACTATTTATAACATCATCTGATGTATAATAAAATTGTTGGGGCTTGTTTGTGAAATTAACCACTAAACGACCATTAAACGATTCAAACTCTTTTAATTTTTTTGCGTTAGCATACCTGAAGTGTTCGTGTTTTACTTCATTAAAACCGTCTGCGTTTAAATCAATAATTTGGTAAGCACCTATAAATAACCATTTATGAGTATCTATTTCTATAAATTCAAAAACAACATCTTCTAAACTTAACCGTTTCTTTTTTCCTGAACCCATAGACAATATAGCTTGGTCAAGAAACTTATCCTTATTCAGATACATTGTTTTAAAATCACGTATCTTTCTTACTTTCTTGCCATGTTCCTGAATTTCATCTTGCCAAGATATATTAAACCTTAATTTACGTCGTTTGGTTGGGTAATTATTTTCAAAATTATTCTTATTAAGTCCGAATAAGATGTCAACTAGATGTAATTCAGTATTCATATTATACCCTTTAATCGTTTGATTCTGGATATGGATAAGTTTCATCATAAATATCACGTAAATTTTTATTATTATAAGTCCAGTATTGACCTGGTTGAACGTAATACGGTAAATCCAATAATTCCTTTGTTAAAGCACTTAATGCGTATTCTTTATCATTATATAATACCTTTTTAGGACCAATAACACTAATTTTAATATCTGGGTCTTTTACATAAAACAATTCTGAACCGACAGGAATTCCCATTTCTTCAAAATTAAATTGCGGTCTGTGGAATTGTTTAGCAGCAGACTTTTCTGCATCAGATATATTACGAAACAAAGCATCCTGAACAGTATTTGTTATTTCACTTGTTGAAAATTCCTTTAATAAAGGGATAACTTGGTCGGGTGCAACATTGAAAAATTCACGTTTCGGGTTAACACGTTTATCCCGAAAAGCATTATGAATAATTTGTTCAATTGTTGTGCAA
The DNA here is from genome assembly GCA_015062525.1 of Alphaproteobacteria bacterium. Lineage (GTDB taxonomy): Bacteria > Pseudomonadota > Alphaproteobacteria > Rs-D84 > Rs-D84 > Enterousia. The sequence continues at coordinate 86,750 of SUUM01000002.1, forward strand.
TCTTTAACTTCACCAGCCCATAAACATTGAAAAGGGAACGGAACACCAGTTGAATATAATTCGGACATTCTGGCATTCAAATCTTTACGTTGTGTTTTTCCAATTTTTATTAAATTCGGCATACCTTCATTAGCCAACACATAAACAATATTATATTTATCAGTCATAATACATCCCTTTGTTATGATTATATTTTAATATACTTTGGGACTCGATTCAATCCCATTTTGCATAAAAATATGATTTTTTACTTATTAGGGTTTACATTTTATTATTCACCCTTTATAATGTATTTTACATAAACAAGGTAAAACAAATGAAAAAAATTGTATTTATGGTCTTTTTGGTCTTTAATACCCTGTGTGCAAATGCTCAGGACGGATTTACTTTTTCACAAAATATCAGTAAATTGAAAAATTTAGATTTACATAATAACGACGCAGAGTTTACCCAAGAACAAAAGGAACAAAAACAAGTCAAAGTTTCTTTTTATAATACACTGTATAAAACCTGTATTGATAATGGCAAACAAAGAATTAAACAAAAACAACCACTTGATAACGAAACACTTTATATGCTTGAAAAAGTGTGTGATTGTTATACTTTGACTATGATGGACAAAGTTGATTGGAAAAAATTAAAAAATATGACAGGAAACGAAATTGATTCTTACCTGGCGACTTTCCATACAGAAGTAAAAGATGAATGTAGTGAAAGATTTAAAGATAGACCTGTTTATCAAGATAATAACACAAAAAATACAACACCTGAAAATATAAAAAACAAAGTCGATAACATAACGGGAAAAATTTTAGCGGGAATAATTTTTTCTTTAATTTTTACCCTGATAGCATGGTTGATAAGTAAAGCCATTAAAACAGATAAATAAAATTGTAATAAATTTCATTTTTTAGTATGCGACAGGGTATTTTTGTATTATAATAGTAATAATAATGGGGTGTTGTGTAAATTTTCAGACACCCCATTTTTTTATTAAATACCCGTTTACGAATGGTCGTTTTTTTATTATAATCTTTTCGCAGACACAGAAAGATAGTTGACGAAAATGAAAAAAATAATGTATGCAAAACAAAGTGGTAATCAGGTCAGTTTATACGACAGTTCAAACCGTGAATATTGTCGTGTTAATGGACAATTGGTATCATATACATCAGATTTTGTTATAACAAGTGGTGGAATATTTAGCACCCATAACCACGTATATGATTCAAATGGTAAATGGGTTCGTGACGTGCAAAAATAACAATTTATTATTGTTTTGGTCTTTTATACGGAATATTAAATAATTGTTCAGATGTGAATAACCTAATTGAGTCAAAATGTTGATGGTTATCAGTTAAAATTTCTTTGCTGTTATACCCAGCAAGATTTTCAGGTGTTCGGTTTATGTTTTGCACGTCTATTGCCCTGGACGGCATTTTGTGTAAGTGCATAATAATTTCACAAGCACGTTGTATTTGTTCCAATGTATGATTGGGTGCTGTTAAATGAATATGAAAATGACACACGTGTTTTTTACCCAGTTCGATTACACCACGAAAACGTAAGTGGTGTCTGTTCCAATGTAGCCCACCTAATATACGTTCAAGGTCCAATAAAATGGGGTGCAATATATCAAGTGCTTTATACATATCAGATGTTTCAGAAAAAAGTGGTAAACGAATACACAAATAATGTGTGGGGTTATTTTCGTTTAAGAAGTCAATAAGTTGTGGAAGTATTTTAAGATATTGTTGTTTTGTATAAAAAGTGTCTGTTATGAATTTTTTCATTTTATTATTCCTGTATGTTGTGCCCCATAAAGTAATGTGTGTATTATTAAATTATGGGGTGTGTTAATTGTTATAATGTATTGTTTTTATTATATTTTTTATTTGTTGTTTTAATTATAGGTGTATTTGTCACTTGGGGTTCGTGCCCTTAAAAAAATATACCGATAATGCCCGACATTATTTTTCAAGACGTCTATTCATTAAGTCCATAATGTCCAATAATGTCGTTTACACACACCATCAAATACTTATCAGGTGTGATATTTATACGCACCGTAACGTAAAGGCGTTTTTTCACCATACCCGGGGTCAGATACCCCAAAAATAATCACTCCATAGGTTGATAAGACACAAAACGGTTAAAATGTGTCTTTTAATAAATTGGGTAAAATAGTATCTGTTTGGGGGCTGTAAATTATAAACCGACCATTACAAGCCCCCAACCTGTTATAAATTAGACAAGATTGGTACGTAAACCATAATCCGTATTTAATCTTAGTTCTTTATAAAGGTCTATGCCATCACGAATACTTTTCATTCGTTTGGGGTTTGTGTGGGTATATTTTGACCACAGATTCAATTCACATTGTTTGTGTGTGTCTATCAAAGCCACGTTTTCTTTGACCAAATGTATTTCAATTGTGGTCGTATCCAGCATAAAATCCAATATAACTATTTTACCAAAATCATGTGTTGGTAACTGTTCAGCACTATCAAATACAACTGCAACGGATTGATGTAAACTGTTTATATAATTTATCATGTGATAGAATGTTTTATCATCATCCAATGGATTGCATTCTAAAAATGTTTTTATAATTACCAGATCTTTATCAAAACAATATTTTGCAGTTCTAAATAATTGAGGTGTTAACGTATCGTTTTCATCCCCAGGGAAACAGGGATTTTGACTTGCAAATATAATTGCATCAAAATAATTACTCATGTTTAATACCTTTGACTTAAATTCGGTCGTTTTGTTGTTTTCTGACCGAAAATGTTGATTGGAATCCAAAGGACATCAAAAAGGGACAAATGTTAAAAAACGACAAAAATAATCATACCGATATTTTTTTGATGACAAAGGTATTTGATTTGTTTTTGGATTTTATTTTGATTTGACCCCACTTGGTGTCTTTTGGGGTTAATAAAAAATAGGTTCGGTTATGGGACAAAATTTATCACCCCATATATATTAGAACTATTTTTTTTACGTTTTTAACGCTTGTTAGACTTTATAAATGTCATTTTTTTGCATTTTTTTTGATTTTTATGGTATTATGATACCAAAATCCCAAATTTTATGACTCCGTTGATAAAACATCCTTGAAACAGTGGTCGATTGACCCAAAAAATATAAAAACTGGGTTCACGACCATAAAAACCCGTTTACATTATCAAAAAAATGGTATATAATCCGTATCAAGAAAGTGTAATACAAAGTGTATGACATTTTGACGAATTTAGGTGCTGAAAATTAGCAAAAATGTTAGTTTTCTGGGGCATGACGGAAATATGGTATGTTCCCCTTTGCTCGCACCAGATATTTTAAACCACCCGAAAGGGTGGTTTTTAAATATCTCGGGCAAAGGGGCGAGTTGCGAGGCGAGGTTATGAAATAACCGAAGTACTTTGCGAAGCCCAAAATTTTAAAAACCACCCACTGGGGTGGTTTTTTATTGTGTAATCTTGTGCTTAATCTCGCGTATTCGGGCCAGGATTTCCTTCAAATCGGCATCTGTTGCGACGGCTTCTGGTTTGTTGTTCACCTCGTCAGCAAGGACAATACACAACGTCGCCAACAATGAACTTTCGGGCAGGGGCCCAATCTTGTCCAGAATCTGGCGCGCGCGCGCGTCAACCATTTTACCCAATTCAATCAGGCGCCCTTCCTGTCCATCTTCGCACCCCATTGGGTAATTTTTATTTACAATCGGAATGGAAACAACACTCATTTTTTCAATTTCCTTAAAATAGATACAGATTTATCAATCATATCAACCGCGCGTGCATTTTTATCGCGCAGGCTGCGTACCTGTTCGGTTAATATTGCCACCTCTAAATCAGTTTGTTTGCCCGCGTGAATTGCGGTGCCACGTAATTTTGCGGCCGCTTCTTCCAGGTGGGCCAGTTCTTGAAAAATTTGCTGTTTTATATCTGCCATATCTTCAGTTTAAGACATTTTTTATATGCGTTCAACCCTAAAATGTGATATAATACGACCATATACTGTGGGGGATGAATTTATGAAGACCAAAATAATCTATATTTCCGGTAATGAAGTGTTTGAAATGTCTGAAATTCGCGCGGCATTTGATTCTGTGCGGGCCACGTTGGGGCTGGATAACGATACAATTTTATTTGGTGTTCCGGTTGACGCGGACAATGCATTATCAAATGTTGATATTACCACGCCAAGTACGGAACCGATTGTTGAAACGGTGGTTATGCCGGCCGCAGAACCGGTTGTTGAATCAATTACAGAACCTGTTATTGAACCTGTTGTTGATGTTCAGTCATTGACCGCGGTGGACCCCGAACCGATTTCCCCAGATGAAGATATTGCCCCCCAGGAATCAGAACCTGTGATTCCAATTTTATCCATTTTATCTGCCCAGGAAACGTCAATCGAACCCGAAATAAAAGCGGTCGCAGAACCTGTCGCAGAACCGATTGTGGAAACGGTTGCAGAACCCGTGGTGGAATCTGTGGAAGCGGCCGTGGCCCCCGCCACAGAAATTGTTGAAACCGCAATTATTTCGGATATTAACGTTAATGCGGAATTGTCTGCCCCGGTCAATGAAGATGATGCAACGGTTGAAACAATTACAATTGGCGACATGATTACGGATGATGCACCGGTTCCGCAAATGGAAAAAACGTTGGAAGAATTGTTGGAAACCATGGCACCCCTGCGCGAAGATGTTCAGCCCGAACCGGCACCTGAAATTTCCACCGATATTTTTGATGGCGACGATACGGATGCTACATTGGCGCAATTGGCAACCGAATTTGCCGACACCCAGGATAAAATCCCCGCCACCCCACGTGCGACCGCGACGGGCAAAATTGGTAAATTAAAAAACATTTTACCATTCAAAAAGGCTAAACGCGATGACAACGGTTTGATGGGCGATTTGTTTGGTTGGGCGGGTATTGCGGCCAACGATGATGATTTTACCATGCCTGGTTTTTTTACACCTGCGTCGAAAAAGCAGGGCGCATAATGGGCTGATATGAACGCGGATACAATTATTCGATTACTAACAAATTCTGGGTTTCACAACGTGCGTGTGGACCCCGATTTTGTATATATGGAAGATCCGTCTTGTATCCTGCGCAGTTTTGAAACATTTGCACACTATGCCTGGGTTGCGATTGTTGTGCTGACGGGATTAATGCTGACCGGTTGGGCGATATCAATGATACGCGGTGCAAAAAATGATTTCTTTACCAATCTGCGCAATTTAATAATTATATTTGGTGTTCTATCAATTGCCAAGCCTATGATGAATATAATCTATGGCGACGATTTATTTGCGCACGGTTGTCGTACAATTACGGTTCCCATGACGGAAATGAATCGATTGCTGGATGCGCGAAATGCAAAATTAAAATCGCGTGATGAATATGATTTGTACGAAGATTTTAATATCTATGATTCCGGTGCAACATACAATGACACGCCAATTCATGAAGTTCCATATTCAGATGCGCCATCAACATCGGCGGGCGAACCCGCAGATTTAAAACTTTAGTGATTTATTGTGCAACCAAGGCGACGCTTTATACGAATGCATAACACCATTAGATGCCAACACCAAATGGTCAACCAGGGTAATATTTAATGGTGCCAAAGCCTGTCTAACATGTTCGGTCAGGTTGCAATCATCAAGTGAAAAACTGTTATCTGATATGGGATGATTATGCAACAGCAATACACTTAACGCATTCAGTTCTAAGGCTTTCTTGGTAATTTCGCGTGGATATGCACCCGTTTGATTTATTGTTCCCTTGGTATGTTCTTCTGTGTATATCAATCGCATATTGTCGCCCATATACAGTACAAAAAATTTCTCGACAGGTTCTTTTGCGACCAGATTGCGACAAAATTCATACATATATTTTTCATCATGCAAATAGTTGCCCGATTTTGCGTGTTGTTCATACGCCACCAATTCCAGTTCGTGAAACAGTTTAATAAGAATCGCTGTGTTCTTGCCAATACCTGGTACCATGGTCAATTCTTCGACAGGTGCCCGCAATACAAAATATATTCCCTGAAAGTGGTTAATTAACCTGCGTGCCAATGGCTTAACATCGCGACGCGGTATTGCATAGGTCAACAATAATTCCAATTTTTCATAGTCTGCCAATTGGCCGTTCAGCAACTTTTCTTTTTATCTTTCGCGGTGTCCCGCATGAAACAGTTCGTCTGGCTTTGGCATATTGAATATCAGACCATTTTTTCAGTAAAAATAATTGCACCATCTTCGGTAATACCGATTGTGTGTTCCCATTGTGCGGACAGACCACCATCCACCGTGCGTGCGGTCCAACCGTCCGCATCGATCTTGCATTCGGCAGATCCCGTATTAATCATCGGTTCAATCGTGAATACCAAACCCGGGACCATTTTCACCTTGTCCCAGCGTTTATCATAGAAATGATAAATCTGTGGGTCATCATGCATAACTTTGCCAATACCATGCCCAACAAAATCGCGCGATATTGAAAATCCGTGTGGTTTGACAACCGCCTCAATCGTCTTGCCGATTTCGGACAACGGCACACCCGGCGCACAGATTGAAATTGCTGCATTTAATGCGTCCTGACAAACCTGAACCAGTTTTCGTGCCTGGGGGCTGACGTTGCCAATCATAAACATACGCGACGCGTCGCCATGAAACCCCTTGTACTCGGCCGTTAAATCAACATTAACAATATCGCCGTCTTTTAATATTACCTCATCACTTGGTATGCCATGTACAATAACATCATTGACAGATGTGCAAATATGCTTTGGATATCCCTGATACCCCAAATCAGACGAACGCGCCCCATTTTCTTTCAGAAATTGCGCAACCATGCGGTCAATTTCACCGGTTGAAATTCCGGCCCGAATATATGGTGAAATAAAATCAAAACAGCGTGCCACAACGTCGCCCGCCGCGCGCAGTCTTTTGAAATCCTTGGGTGCGTACACAGATGCCAACATAGTTTATCAGTTCCTTCTTTTTATTGCCAATTTTGCCGCACGCGCACACAGTTTTAATGCAAAGTCGCGCAATAAAACCTCGCCCGGCATGCCGGTTGTGCGCAGTTGGCGTTCCAATTCATTTAATCGGACCAGAACGGCGGTAATTTCCGCGTCTGGCCATATTTTTATTGCCTGTTTGAATTTATCTTCTACTTTCCAGAACAGCCGTGGCAACTGTCCATCCACAACCGCGGTTTGCAGTTTTTTGAAATGCCCATCCAGCATACGGACCAGCATATTGGGTTCCTTGTTGTCGTACAGCAGTCTGTCCAACGCCTGCATAGTCTGTTGAATATGTCCCGCCGTCAAGGAATACAGAAAATCATCCAAATCCGCCGCCCCTGTATCCGGCAGACATTTTTCCACATCTGACAATTCTACAATTCGTTTGTCGTCAACATACAGCGCAATCTTGGTCAAAAATCCACGTGTAATCCCGCGGTCCCCCCCAAGGTGCGATGTCATATACGCCATGGCATCCGGTGTAATTTGTTGAATCCCCGCCGCGGCTGACAGTTCATTGCGAATTAATGTGGCAAGTGTTCGTGCATCATCGGTATAGCACGCCAATGCCGCCATATCATCCGCACCTTCGAACAGGGAACGCAATCCACCCCCCGCACGCAAATCGCCACCGGCAACAATTACCGTTGCGCACAGCCCAGAATGACCGACCAAATCTGCAACTTGTTTTGCGCATGCGTCACCTGCGTTGGAAATAATTACCATTTTGCGCCCACCGAACATAGATGGTGTACATGCCTCGGCAAACAGGGCGTCTTGCTTTTCGCGCAGTTCGTCAGAATCTAATGCAAACAGGTTGTCTTTTTCTATCCCCAGTTTTTTGACCGCTAAATCACAGTATTCATCAACCTGACCGGCGTCGGGTCCATAAATCAGCACAGCGCGGATTGTATCAATACCATTCTTAAAATCAGCATCCTTCCACTTCATTATTTTGCGTCCGTACCCGTGTCAGCGTGTGAATATTTATATGTTTCTGCGATTGTGCGCGTACCAATCTTTTCGGCCAAAACGTTAATAGTATTTTTCACCGCATTATTGTACGACGCATTTGACGCAACCAAATATCGCACAAAAGTGTACGATTCCGCCGCGTGTTCTGTACCGGTTGCAATTTGTTCACCGTTATGCGTCAATGTGTATGTCGCGGTCAAAGACACCTCTTGCCAGGTTGCATCCCCGGTTTGTTCTAATGCCTTGTATTGAGTGTTCGGTTCGCTTAGTTCAACGGTTAATTTATATGTTGCATCTGCGCCGTGCTGACCGCCAAATTTTGCCCATAACGCGTTGCGCAGTTCAATGCCGTTAATTCCACTAATGGGTTCCACGTATATATCCGTATCTTGTCCTGAAAACATAGGCTTGAAACCACATGCCGATACAGCAACCAAAACAACCAGTAATAAAATTTTTTTCATGACCCAACCATTTCCTGTTGCAATTTATTTGTATATTACCTAGACTTTTCATAAATCGCAAGGGGGAATGATGAATATTTTTATCATGATTTTGGTGGCGCTGTTTATGGCGGGATACTATCTGATGGATTCGCCCAGTCAAACTGTTGCCAAACATGAAACGGAATATGCCGTGTCTCGTTCTGACTTGCGTACTGTGGCCCAGTGTGCAACCGCTTTACACAATGCCCAGATTAATGGCACAGAATTTAACGATATTTGTATTGAACAAAATGGTCTGGTCAGTGAATTTATCTGCCTGGACAATAAATTAAAAATCACCAACTGTGAAATTGTTAAAAATAAAAAGCCGGCATTTAGTTATATCATTACTGCAACCCATCCAATTGACGTCAACGACCATAATGCAATGATGGAGGTGCTTGAAACTCATTACGCCGATGCCGGGACATTTGGATTGCTAAATGATGGTATGATAATGTCTGGTGGGACATCCTTGCGTCGTCAAATCCCTGCGGAAATTGTCAAAAATATGGAATTGGTGGACGGGCAATTGGTGTATTTAACCCAGTATGAAATCCCAGATGCGGGAACTGTTTATGATATTGCACCGACCCCTGACGTAATTTGTCCCGTTGGCACGGCCAAGGCATATCGTTTCGGTCGCTGGCAATGTGTGGGCTATAACACCAAAACAGATTGTGGTGGTGATATGATATGGGATTCTGATTTATACGAATGTGTAGCGGACGAATCTCGCAAACCCCTGTGTGCAGATGCCCAGACGGCGGTTATGGTGGACAGTGTTTGGGAATGTATTGACCCATTTCCCGATAAAATTTGTCCGGACAAAATGGTTGCGCGCCTGAATTATAATACGTTGGAATGGGAATGTGTGATGGACCCGTCTGCAACCACAAATGCTAAAAAGTGTACACATATAACATCCGGTGCGGTCTATGGTGCATTGGGTGCAACGTTGCGTGTTCCGCAAACTTCTTGTACGGACTGTGAACGTATGGTTGTTGACAATGACACATGTACAGCAACCTGTGTACCGGACCCGGCGCGCTTGAACGATACGCGTTGTTATCCGGGCGTTGCCACCGAATGCAGCGGTCCAACACGTGCATTTTATTTTGGATTTCCATCGTCTGGTTACATTGAATCGGTCGAAGCGGTGGCGAATGTTTCGGTTCCATTGGGCAAATCATATGCCCAGAATCGTCGTTTTAATTGCCTGGATTGTGGTGCGGGCGAAATAGACGCGTCGCGTTCCATGCCACCATACGTTGCTGTGTGTAAATAACGCAATAAAGTCTATTGACAATATTCGGTAAAATTTATTAATCTATGATTAAGCGGGGGAACGTTCATATGACAAAACACTTTCACGGCGCACTTAATCGCATGACTTTATTTACCACAATATTGATTGTGGGTGTGCTGTATTTCTGGGCTGATTTTATGGCGATTTCGATTGCGAATATTTGGTTGAACGGAATAATTATTGGCACGACTTTGTTTGGTATTGGACTGTGTTTTGTTTTGATGTTTGGTCTGTTGCCTGAATATAAATGGTTGCATGGGTACACAACTGGTCGTCGCGGATTAAAATTACCGCCGGTTTTATTGCGCCCGGTTGCCCAAATGTTGTCATCACGTCCAAAGCGTATATCGGCGACAACCCTGAACGGTTTTATGGAAATGATTTTATTAAGATTCGAAGATTCGCGTGAATCGGTCCGCTATATCACAAACACATTAATTTTTCTGGGACTGTTGGGAACATTCTGGGGATTGATTTTGACGGTTGGTGGATTTGCAGAATTAATCGGCAACCTGAATTTTTCTGATGAAACCGTTTTGCAGTCTATGCAGGCGGGGCTGTCCCGTCCATTGGCGGGCATGGCGACCGCGTTCACCAGTTCTTTGCTTGGCCTGGGGGGCAGTTTGACGGTTGGATTCCTGGGGTTACAGGTTCAGACCGCCCAGAATATGATTTATCACGAACTGGAAGATTACCTGGCATCACACACACGCATTGCCACCCCGGATTCGGAAAGATAGAATTACAAGAAAGAGAGAGAGCGTTATCATGATGAACATTCGTTATCGTACATCAACAAACCCATGGCCTGGATTCGTAGATTTGTTTTCGAATCTGGTAATCATTCTGATATTTTTAATGATTGTGTTTGTTTTTCTGTGGACAACGACCAGTGTGTTTAACAAAACAACGGGTGCCAAAACCGTTGCTGAATTAAAGGCGACAAACGCAGAACAGGCCGAAACAATTGCCCAAATGACCATGGACGAGGCCGAAGCCAAACGTCTGTTAATTCTTGCACGCAACCAACTGGAAATCCTGGAAAAATCTAATGCGGACCTAAATAATGAATTAAACGAAGTTGATTTAAGTGTGTCCGAACTTATCACCGCGTACGAGGCCAAGGTACTTGAATTACAGGCCCAGGGCAACGACCTGCAAAAAATGGTGGCGGACCTGAATACGCAATTAAATCAGGCGAACCTGGACAAAGAAAAAACTGCGGCCCTGGAACAGGAACGCAAGTTGCTTCAGGACGAAATGGAATCCCAGCGTATAAAGCTGTCTGAACAATTGGCGAAATTACAGGCGGCCCTGGATGCGTCCGAAGAAAAATCCCGCGCCCAGGAAATTCAGTATGTTGAAATGTCAACGCGCCTGAATCGCGCCCTTGCGGACAAGGTTGCAGAATTAAAAGACATGTCCCAGTATCAGTCTGAATTTTACAAGGCTGTAAAAATCGCAATTGGGGACCGCACAACAATTCACAGCGATGGCGACCGCTTTGTCGTCAACAGCGACATTTTGTTCCCAAGTGGTTCGTATAAATTATCGGCGGACGGCAAACGCCAATTACACCTGATTGCAAATGTGATTAAAGATATGGAAGAAAAAATCCCAACCGATGTTAATTGGATTATTCGCGTTGACGGTCATACTGATAAAAAACAGGTTATATCTGGCACGGCGGGCTATAAAAACAATACTGAATTGTCCCTGTTGCGTGCAACGGCGGTTGCAAATGAATTGGCAAATGCAGGTGTGTCGCCACGTCGCCTGGTCCCCAGTGGCTTTGGCGATATGCATCCGGTGGAACTGGGCAACGACCCGGCGGCATTACAAAAAAATCGTCGCATAGAATTACAACTAACCAATCAATAAAAACACCCGCCACTGGCGGGTTTTTCTTTTTTATGCTATTCAGTTATTGCATCATTGGTTGCGTCGCCTGATTTCGTCGTGTGGTCGTTAATATTTGTGCCACAGTTTTTCTGTATCATATCTGCCACATGAATGCTTTGCGCCCAGTCGCGCGCACTTGGCACCGCGCATGGGTCGCAGTCCACGCGAATTTGCCCCACATGGCACGTAAAGGCAACGTCCTGACATATGCCATATGTACGCGTTGTGATAACCTGGTTTAAATAATTTTCTGCAATTGTCCAGTACTTTTCTGGGACGGCACCCGGGTCGTATGCCCACATGCGCGCCACCATATCTCGGGTACGCTGAACACATGGGTCGGAATCTTTGACGTGAATCACATTGGTTGATACATTATTTTCCGGATTGGGGTTATTATTTTTTATCATTACCCATGCAATTATCGCTATGCTAAATCCGACAACCAGAAACAGTAAAATATAGTGCGCTATACTGAATGCACTGGTATTTGTTTTGAATTTCTTTGCCATATTGTGCCCCTGTCTTTTTTTTAATTTTATCACAGCTGCCCACGGCAAAATACGGATTTATATTCCCAGAATTTATTGCAAAAGAAATTTTTTTGCGATAACATAACGCGAGTTTGAATTTCAGCCAAAAGGGGGATGCCATGTTTGTAAGCGAAAAATTAAAAACATTCTCTTGGATAAATGTTGGCAATCCCGACCACGAAGATTTTGAAAAACTGCAAACCCAGTACAAGATTGACGAAGATACAATATCCGACATTTTGGACCCAGACGAACAGCCACGCCTTGAAATCGAAGATGATTACAAGGTTATAATTGTCCGCTTTCCAATTATCAACCGTGAAACCGATACCCTGTGGCATACGGAACCGTTATCGATTATTCTGTCGTCAAACCGCGTTATAACGGTCTGTCGCAAACGTTGTGATTTGCTGGATAAAATTAAAAAGTCGGAAAAAACATCGCGCGAAGAATTTATATTAAACATTTTGTACTATATCGCGGAATCATACCTGCGCATGTTAAAGGAATTAAACAAACGCGTTATCGCGTCCAAGCGTGTATTGCTGGAACGCATCCGCAAAAAAGAATTACTTGATTTATTAGAGGTTGAAAACAGTTATACCCTGTACATGGCGGGCATACGTGGTAATGTTGCTGTGCTGGATAAATTGGAAAAGGTTCGCGGTTTTGTTAAAACAGACGAAGCCCAAGAACTGGCCGAAGATGCCCGCATTGAATTGGCCCAGGCGACCGAGGTTGTTGCATCATACAGTAAAATGTTAAAATCGATTAAAGAAACATTCGAAAGTGTTATTAACATGGATTCGAATACAAACATTAATCGTTTGACCATATGGAATATTTTATTAGTGATACCGACGGTAATTGTTGGCTATTACGGCATGAATGTCCAATTGCCATTTGCCGAACATGATGATATTGCCCTGGCTATATTTATGTTTATTATGGTATTACTGTTGGGGTTTGCGATATTCAGCGCAATCCGTCGTCGCATTGTGTAATTGCTGTGGTTGCGTATTGTGCAGTTCCAACGGACATTCGGTCATGGCAATAAACATAATTTTTTGATATGTCGTTAATGACACCCAACCTGTGGTTATTTTATGATATTCTAATTCGGTTTCAATTGCCAAAATGTCGCACATTTTAAAAACAGGTATCCCCAGTTTTTGCCTGGTTGCCTCTATCTGATGTCCAATTCGCATGCTGTCCCCATTTGTTCACGTAAAACAAAAACCGCGATTGAGAATCAAAAGCGGTTGGAGTTTAAGCACAATTTAAACGAAATTGCGGGCTTATTCAATATATTCACCACACTCCAACCATCAGTTGGAGGTTTATCGTCTTTTCAGACGCGTTTAAATGGGTGCTTAATCCCAGTACTGGAAAATCCCCAGTACCCATACATTATACGATATCTAAAACACAATTTCAAATGCTTCGATAAATAAAAGTTTAGTTAAGATATTAATTTTTAGAAATTAAGCACCATTACCTGCCCCCGTCGGGCCCCGAAAAATTCAGATGAATTTTTTGGGTGACTTTGTGGGGCGGGACAGTTTTACTTGACCCGCCATGCGGGTCTTTAGTAAAACTTGGGTGGGGGCAAACATCGCATACGATAACACCAGAACAGAATACATAAAATCCCAGGGCTATAAACTAATCCGTATTCCCAATACATATTTGACCCGCACAGGAATAGATGAAGTTGTTCATACTTTGCACAGGTGCATACAAGATAATCTGGATGTGCATAATTATTTTGTGCCTCGATATAACTAACACCCCCCACCCCGGAATTCCAACGCCAATAAATTGTCGGGAATTCCGCCCGCCCCACACACAGGGGGCAGGTAATGGTGCTTAATTTCTAAAAATTAATATCTCTGTTAAACTTTTGTTTAGCGGGGTAAATGGGGGATTTTTAATTAAAGCGCAAAGAGCAATGAGCAAAGAGCAATTAATATTAAGACTTGTCATTCCTGCGTAGGCAGGAATAGGGTCTAGGAAGTTAATTTGGCGCACGCTGTGCGCGATTTCAAGTCCCTATCCCCGCCTGCGCGGGGATGACAAAAATCATAGATTTTTGTAAAAACTAATGACTGATGACCGATGACTAATGACTGATGCCCAATATAAACATTGATTTATATTGGATTACAGTACAATCAAACATATCCACAATACAACGACAGATATTATTGTTAACATAACAACCGCGCTGCCGATATCTTTTACACGTCCCGACATTGGATTATATTCTGCCCCAATTCTATCAATGACGGTTTCTAACGCTGTGTTAATCAATTCAGCCAAGATTATAAAAGTCAGCGAAAACAACATGATAATACGGTGTAATGTTGGGACGTCGATAAAAAATTGTAATGCGATACCGCCAACACATAACATTAAATCCTGTCGAAATGCGGCCTCGGTCTTGAAAGTGCTTACCAACCCATTCCACGAGTATCCAAATGCCCTAAGAATACGTTTGATACCGGTGTGTTCAGATTTCATCTTCTTGTTCCTGTGTTAAGATAAAAATACAAGTCGTTTTTTTGTTCCAGCTTTTGTCCCAATTCAATGTCGTCATATCGTTCACGCAATGTCTTGACGTCTTGGCACCTGGTGGCAAGTGATACCCCCAACCCTAAACGGCACCCATCTATGACGGCACCCGCAGCCTCTAAAACCGTGGGGAAAAAGTCCAAGGCCGAGACTGGTCTGTTCATATTCGCGCCATCAAAAATATGTGTGTTAATGAAAACGTTTGCCAATGGACGATTTGGAATGTGTTGTAATGTTTTCATTAAATCACCTGCGGTTTGATTGTGGTCATTTACCAAAATTACAACGGCGTCTGGGTCGACGGTACGAAACCATCGAACAAAGTCACCAATGATACGATCGTCGCATCGGGTGATATCCGCCATGGTTTCCTGGGGAAAACCCAGATTGCGACAGTAATCTGTAAAATAACCTTCAAGGTGAGTATTAATGGTCTCCATAAATATAAAATATGGCTTTTCAGATTTTATAATGTCAACAATCTTAGGTTTTGCCCAATCAAAGAATGTTCCATCATCAATCCCACCAAATGGTCGTTCTGTGGGTGGATTTTCTAATTCTGCGTATATCTGTGGTCCATCTATTACATTATTAAACCCCATACATTTCATAAAGTTAGATTTCAGCGAAAACGAACCGCTTGCGGGGAACATAGACCAAGTTTGATATCCATTATTTGACATTATGGTCCCCAACCCGTCGGATACCCCCAACATTTTTTCAATCTTACGAAAACGGGTGTGAAACAACGGCAAGCCTGTTGTAAATCCAGTTATTGCGGCAATAGTATGCGTTAAACCCGCCACAGAATGATAGTTCAAGAAAGAAGCGTGTGATTGCTCTAGCATGCCTATTTCCGGCGTTAACAGTAATCCATCCCCCCAATCGACAGAAGGGTTGCTGTAAGCGCGCTCCATGCTTTCCAATGCAATAAACAGTACATTGCGCTTTTTCGACCAAGAGATATTTACGTCTTTGGCATCAACATACTCTGATTCATAGAAATTTGATTTTTGGAAATTAATAAAACTGCCAAACTGTACATTGCTGACGCACAGCTCGTATCCCAGCAAACCAATGCACAAAACATATATGCACGGCATTACGTATTTTCGGTTGCGAAATACATAGCAAACAAATGTCAACCCCACGGCAATCCCAAGTGCCAAGAACACAACATCGTTCATAAAAGACCAAAACAACCATGGGTCCGAACCTGCTGCCGTGCCAGAGCTCAAGACAATGGCAATTTCGTCAAAGTTCACACGTTTGAACAATCCGTAAACCCAGTGTGCTGATCGCGCAAACGCTAACAAGATGAATATGGATAAAAAAACTATAACATATTTCAACAGCGTCTTCATACGAACAATTCTAAATCCGAAACATAATCATGGCAAGGACAAAATTCCGATAAAAAATAGAAATATATACCAAAGAAAAACACCGCCGTTGCCGGCGGTATTTCCGAGTGTCCCGAAAGGAAGGAAAGGAGAAAAAGAAATTGGACACTCTAAACTGTGGTGTGGGCACCAGAGTCCAGAGGAGAGAGAATGTAGGAGGGAGTCTGAACCTCTGGTCCCCACGTGATGTTTTCACATCTGTCATTGGGTTTTGTCCCTTTGACGATTTAGAATATAGTACACTAAAATCGATTCGTCAAGCGTTTTGTCAAAAAAAATTTTTGTATTATTAAAATACTTGTATTCCTAGGAAATGGTCCTTGTTGTTTTGCCCGTATTTCTGGAATAAAATCAACATCGTATCAGACGAAAGGTTTTTTCTGGTGCATAACCAAGAGGGAGAAAAAAATGACACATGAAGATGTCTGGCGTGCCATAGAACGCTTTGCAACAGAACACGGTATGTCATGTTCTGGGTTGGCAAAATGCAGCGGTCTGGATCCGACAACGTTCAATAAAAGCAAACGTTGGTCCAAAGAAGGACAACCACGATGGCCGTCCACCAACAGCATTTCCAAGATTTTGTCGTCCACAGGGGCCAAGATTCAAGACTTTACCAAGTTTATTGATCCACCGGAACCTGTGCGCGACTAGATTTCACCGGTCTTGACACCCCAAAAACCGCGATGCACCCCACCGCGGTTTTTTATTGCAAAATAAAGAATACTATGCTACTAAAACCGCAAAGGTTTGCACGATGTCGTTAATCTTGACAGAAGGAGAAAGCCATGCTGAAAAACAAAGTTTTAACAGAAGAGATTATCCAATCAATAGACAATACAATTCGTTTGTTGCGTGAATTAAAGTTAGATAACGAGCAAGACAGAAAGCATGTAGAGGGCAGAATTGCCGCACTAGAATGGATTAAAACGGGGCAGGGTGGCAAGATTGTTGTTAATGTTCCAAAAGAAATGAAATAGTCGTATGTCAAAATCGCCCGATTGGGCGGTTTTTTATTGGACAAGGGAATTTATATATTCTAGAATTAATCCATGTTAAACGGTGTTCGTATTTATGCATCAGACACAATATGGCGCCAAATCCTGACCGACTTTGGGGCAACTGTTTTGGACGCACCAAATCCCACGGATATAAACTTTGACGATTTGAATGTTTCTGGGCCATTAACCCCAATGGAATTAAAATCATTGATATTGAACGCTAACGATGATGCGGCTGTTTTGCGTGATGTATTTGGGGCGGATGTGTCCTTGTCGCGGGTTCCGGCTCAAATCGTGGTTGCCTTGCATAAATCAGGTGGCATGACCGGCAATGAATTAAAGGCGGCATTGGGCTATGCGCCCGATGTTGCAACACACACAATTGATACCGCAATTTATCAGTTGCGTCGTACATATGGACGTGGATTTATCGTTAACACAAATGGGGTATATCGCATTGGCAAACTATAAATTACTATCTTTTGATAAAATCCCAAGTACCCAGGATTACGCATTGGAATTAATCGCATCTGGTCGTGCAACCGACCATACGGCGGTCCTGGCGGCGGCCCAGTCTGCGGGGCGCGGTCGCATGCGTCGCACATGGGTGTCCCACCATGGTAATGTGTACATCAGTTTTATTTACGCGTCCCCGGAACGCGATGCACGCCTGTCTTATGCGGTTGCGGTTGCGATTGCGGAAACAATTGCATCATTTGGTATTCATCCGACGATTAAATGGCCAAACGATATTTTGGTTAATGGTAAAAAAATTGCGGGCACATTAATTGAATATTCTGGCAATTTTGTGGTTGTTGGAATTGGCATAAATGTAAATTCAAATCCAACGGTTGACCGATACAAAACAACCAAAATGGACAATTTTGCCGAAATTCCTATGAATGAATTATTAAATCGTCTGATGCGCAACATGGATAAATGGCGTCGTGCGGATTTTCGTGCGGTGCGCGCCCGTTGGACGGAATTAGCGGCGTGTATTAATTGCCCGGTAAAATACCAGGGCGAATCGGCGGAACTGATTGGAATAAACGAAAATGGCGCATTGGTTTTGCGTCGTGGTTCGCGCTATTTGTTGGTATATGGTGATGAAATAAGCGTATAAATCCCTGGATTTCAGCGGGTTTGAAAATATTATCTTGACTTTTATCTGAATTTGTGATATTATATAACACATAAACAGCACAAATTCTGTCCACAACACGCGTTGTGGTTTTTTTATTCCCCATGTATTTTCTGCATGGGTTTTTATTTTTTAACAATAGGGCCATCAAATGCAAATGACATTAATAAAAAATCCAGACACGTCTGGGACTTCAAACATGGCATATAAAATCGCGCGGGTTGTCTATGCGCAAACGGGTGGGGCATCGTTGCCATTGGTATGTGCATTTACATCAATGATAAAAAATTTATCAGACGCATCGGGCGTTGCGATATCTGATTTGATTGGCGATAAAACAATATTTCCGGCCCTGGGGGATTCGGATATAAATCATGTACGTCTGCATGTGCCGGCACAAAATCGTGCATTTCAAATGTGCGTACGTACGGCGTATCGGATGCTGATGGGGCAACTGCCGGACAGTTGTTATGGCGCCACGCGTTTTCATTACTCGGATGAAATACCCGCATGGGCAACATCGCGTGGATACATTGCAGATATAGATGGCATATTATTTTATTTGTAATGGTCATATTCATGAAACGAATAATACGCGGTGGATACCTGTCTGGGTATCGTACATACATAATTTCTGCAACGGGTATTTTGTCAGCCATTGGTGCATACCTGGTTGGCGATACAGATTTGTTCACAATGTTGCAGGCAATATTTACATTGGCTGGAATATATTTTCTGCGCCGTTCAAACGAAACCAAAGGAAAAAATAATGGATAACATCCCAGAAAAATTTCGCAACAATGATGGAACATTGAATACAGATGCGTTAATGCGATCTTATAATGAATTGGAAAAAAAGATTGGCACAATGGTATCGATTCCAAATGAAAATTCAGATGATGCTGCGCGCCAAAAATTTAATCGTGCAATTGGTGTTCCGGACAGTGCATCTGAATATCCGACCAATGAATTATATGATGATGAAAATCTGCGTCAAAAATTTTTTGAAATAGGTTTAACAAAACACCAGGTGGAAAAAATTTATGATATAGCGAACGATTTTTTATCACCAGTAATTTCAGAATTGTTTGCCGCGCGTGATGATGTATCTGCGATGAATGAATTAAAAAATTTCTTTGGTGGCGATGAAAAAATGCTAGATGCATTGCGTGCGATAAACACATTTGGTGAACGTTTTTTACCACAAGATGCATTTGAATCATTGTGCGCCACACCCCAGGGAATTCAAAGCGTGTACAAGATGATGCAATCAATGGAACCAAATATTAAAACAGACAAAAACGAAAATGAAAATTTATCAGATTCTGATTTGCGTCGCATGATGCGTGATCCAAAATATTGGCGTGATGGTGATACAGAATACATTCGAAAAATAGAAAACGGTTTCAAAAAATTGTATTCATAATTTACAATAATGCACTTTCTGCTTTACTAAGTTTTGTAATTACGATAAAATGTAATCAAGAACAAAACAGATTTGTTCTGTCCAAAACTTTTTATATTGAAGGAGAGAAAGAATGGCATTCTTGTTTAAAAGAAAAACAGCAAAGAAAGTAGTTGCTGAAAAACCAGCGGCAAAACCAGCAGCAAAGAAAGCACCTGCAAAAAAAGTAGCTGCAAAACCAGTTGCGAAAAAAGCACCTGCTAAAAAAGTGGCTGCAAAACCAGTTGCGAAAAAAGCACCTGCAAAGAAAGTAGCGGCAAAACCAGTTGCAAAGAAAGCGCCTGCAAAAAAGGTAGCGGCAAAACCAGTTGCAAAGAAAGCACCTGCAAAAAAAGTAGCGGCAAAACCAGTTGCAAAGAAAGCACCTGCTAAAAAAGTAGCTGCAAAACCAGTTGCGAAGAAAGCACCCGCTAAAAAAGCAGCGGCAAAACCAGTTGCGAAAAAAGCACCTGCAAAAAAAGTAGCGGCAAAACCAGCTGTTAAAAAAGCATGTGCAAAAAAAACATGTGCAAAAAAAGTTTGCAAGAAAAAATAATATCAATTATTAACCCCGCATCTGCGGGGTTTTTTAATAAAAGTATCAGTCAGATATTTGCGCAGGTCTGACTGATATTTTTTATGGATAATCCGCACCTGCGGACCCTAAAACTTTTTGTCTGATGGCGCATTTTATGCACAACCAAAATACAAAATATTTTGCGGTGCCGTACATTGGCACCTGTGTTTAATTTTATACCAAAGGATTTTTTTATGTCTGTTTCCATCGATAATGTATTTGTGAAACAATTCGAGGCTGATGTTCATTTAGCGTACCAGCAAATGGGCACAAAACTGCGTTCCACGGTTCGCAGTAAATCGGGTGTCGTCGGTGCATCCACTACATTTCAAAAGGTTGGTCGTGGCACGGCCAGCACCAAATCACGTCATGGTATTGTGCCTGTGATGAATCTGAATCACGAACCGGTTGAATGTATGTTGGCTGATTATTACGCGGGCGATTGGGTTGACGCATTGGATGAATTAAAGGTAAATATTGATGAACGTCGTGTTGTTGCATCTGCGGGCGCATATGCCCTGGGGCGCAAGACCGATGAATTAATCGTGTCGGCCATGAACAATGCAACGGCAAATGTTGGAGATTATTCAACTGGTCTGACCAAAGATTTGATTTTATCGGCGGTCGAAGTCTTGAACACTAACGACGTCCCAGATGATGGTCGTCGTTTTGCGGTTGTTGGCGTACGCCAATGGAATGAACTGTTGTCAATGGATGAATTCGTATCTGCCGATTACGTAGGTGATGCGTTGCCATTGTTGAACGGGGGCGTCGCACGCAAATGGTTGGGCATTACATGGGTTCTGTATAACGGTCTGCCGGGCACAGATACAAATCGCGATTGCTTTATCTATCACGCATCCAGCATCGGTCATGCCTGTGGCCAGGAAGTCAAAACGGATATCTCGTGGCATGGTGAACGCGCTGCACACTTTATCAGCAACAGCATGTCCCAGGGTGCGGTCTTGATTGACGGCGATGGCATTGTCCGCGTTAAATGTTCGGATGCTGAATAACACACTTTGAAATTCAACTTTTAACCAAAAGGAAACACATATGGCTTTTCAGAACAAGAATTTATCTGTCATCGCGTATGCAAATGGATTTACATTGTGGCATTATTGCGGCACATCTGAAACATTGGCAACAATTAGTGCCAACGGATATTTCAATGCGGTCAAAACATTGATGAACATTGGTGATATTATCATCATCAACGCATCAGATAACACCGCGATTAAGAAAATTAATATCACAGACCTGAATGTGACAACGGTTGCATTGGCATAACATACTTTTTTTTCTCCTTTCCTTTAGGGGTCGGCAAAAATTTGCCGACCTTAAAACATTTATAAAACCAAAGGTGCAAAAATGCTTACTAAAATAGACTTATGCTCTATGGCGTTATTAAAAATTGGCGAAAGCCCAATTCAATCATTAACCGATGACAGCGCACCTGCGAAACTGGCACGTACATTGTTTGATACTGTGATGGATTCACTTATTTCCGCCCACCCATGGCGTTTTGCAACCCAAGTTCTGGATTTAACCAAGAACACAGACGGCGATTTTTTAATTCCGACCAACGTTTTGCGCGTGTTAAAAACATCTGGACGCATCAACGGAAACCGGGTTGTCTGCGATGGTGACACAACAACAATAACAGCCGTTGTAAAAACGTCCCCAGAATCATATCCGGGATATTTTGTATCCCTGGCGGCGACACGCCTGGCGATGGAATTTTGTATTCCGTTAATGGGGGATCAAACAGTATTTCGCATGTTGGCGGCATTGTATGAAACAGAATTACAAACCGCAAAGTTCATAGACAGTACAACTGCCACATCTGATGGTATATCTGATTTTTCATTAATTAACGCACGCTTTTAATTTGGGGGATTTATCACATGGCAGATTTTATTAAAACACAAAATTCATTTGCAAATGGTGCGGTTGCGCCCGAATTCTATGCGCGCGATAATATCAACGGCCTGTCCAGATTGGAAAATATGGATGTTTTGGCGGGTGGCGGTCTGTCGCGTCGGTGCGGATTGCGTGATATAATTTCGTTGCGGGGACCGGCACGTTTAATACCTTTTTCCGTGTCAGATGGCGAAGAGTATATTCTTGCAATAACTGATTTTTATATTGGTATATACCAAGACGGCATACGCACTCAATCGCTAAAGACCCCATGGTCATATAATGATGCCATGCATCTGCAATATGCCCAGCGTTTTGGAACAATGATATTTGTACATCCTGATTATCAGCCACAAACATTGTATAAATCAGGCGACACATTTTGTTTTCGTGAATTTGAATTTTCGCGCAACGATGCGGATATGACGGTTAATATGCCATTTGTAAAGTTTGATGATGCATCCGACATAAAAATAACGGTCAGCGCCCATTCATCTGGCAATAACTATGCAACGTTCACCACAAACGCAGATTTTTGGACGCCTGAAAATGTTGGCGGTCGTCTGCATTTATTGACACGTCAATGGCAAATCACAGAATACATCAGTCCGACACAGGTCGTTGTTCATACAAATGGCACCTATACTTTGCCGAACGCGGCTGTATCTGATTGGCGCGAGTGTGCATTCAGCACGCGTCGCGGTTGGCCACGCAGTATTACATTTCACCAAGATAGATTGGTGTTTGGTGGTTCGCGTTCATGGCCGGCGGGAATATGGCTGTCGCGTGTTGGACAACATAATAACTTTGACACTGGTACTGGTCTGGATGACGAAGCGATATTTATATCTTTATTATCGGCACAACGTCAACAAATTTGCACCGTCGTCAGCAGTGATTCATTACAAATCCTGACCAATGTCGGTGAATGGGCTATTTCCAGCAAGCCTTTAACCCCATCTGTTGTTGATATTAAACAACACACATCAGTCGGTTCGTATGTTGCGCGTTATCTGCCACCCCAGAAAATCGAAGGCGCAACCGTATTTGTATCTACATCCGGTCATGATATACGCGAATTGGCATTGGATGAACTGGGTGAAAAATATAACGCAAATGATTTATGTGCATTTTCCAAGCATTTGCTAAATAATCCGATTGATATGGCATATAATGATTCCACGCGCCAATTGTTTGTTGTATTGGCGGATGGCACAATGTCTGTTTTGAACCAGAATGCGGCCCTGGGGATTTCTGCATGGGGCGCGTATAAAACCCGTGGTGAATTTTTATCGGTTGCGGTTTGTGATGGGCATACGTATGTTGCAACACACCGTGAAGATGGTGTGCATTTGGAAAGATTTGATGCAGATACAATGACGGACGCAGGCAAGTACAGTTTTTCTTTTTATGCATCTGGTCTGCCTTTGCGCGCGTCCGGGCATAATGCCACGCGTCTGCGCCTGCGCAAGATAGTGGCGCGTGTTCTAAACACTAAATCCATATCAATAAACAATCATCAAATAACCCTGCCAAATGAAATATATGCCCCCAACCATCCTGGATTCAGCGGCGATGTTTCCGTTGGTCTGTTGGGAACCAAGAACGATTGTATGACGCCAACATGGACAATTCATGGCAACGAAGATTATCCAATAACGGTACTTTCTGTCAGTTTGCACGGTTGGTACTCGGTTTAACACACTATAAAATACAAGGACATAAACATGGGACAAGTTGTATCAGATATAACAGAAATCTTGGATTACAAAGACGCTAAAAAGGCGGCAAAAAACCAACGCCAGGAAATTATTGCACAAATGGCGGCGGATGAAGCGGAAAAAACAAATCTGGTGAAAAAGGCATTGGCAACCCAGCGTGCAAAATACGGTGCATCTGGCATGCGCACCGCCGGGATAACCGAAGGTGCGGTGTTGCGACGCTTGAAATCGGAAACCGCCGCCCCGTACGAAGAAAAACGTCGCAACAATATGACAAAATTAAAAAACGCGCGTGCTAAAAAGCCAAATTTATTGAAATCTTTACTATCCAGATTTGATGATTTGGTTGGTTAATATGTGATGGGGGTATACTATGTATAAAATATCTTATATCACAGACGGCTTGACAACGGAATTTGCATTCTCTTTTCCTTTTTTCCAGGTCGCAGATGTTCGCATTGCAATAAATGATTCTGTTGGGGATGGTGCTTTTAATTACACTATTATGCCAAATGAAGATTTTTCTGGCGGAAATGTTGTTTTTGATATTGCGCCCCCCGCGGATACAAAATTAGATATCTTTCGTCAAATATCGTTATCGCGCACAATTGATTACCAACCCACCCACAGAATAGACCCCGAAGATTTGAATACAGACTTTAACTTTCTGTTATCCGCGTTTCGGGATTTACATTCTGTGAACGTTGACCTGGTTGAATGGGCGAACATCCATGATGATATTAAATCGTTAATAAATTACACACACGATGTCATCAACGATAAATTGGGTGGTGGTGCAGTATTGGGGTTGTATCGGAATCTGGTTGGTGTATTGGAAAATGCGCTGCCTAAACTGATTAACGATTACGGTTCAATCACAGAACCCGCCCCGAATGAAAACCGCGATGATTACGGAATTTTATAGTTTTTTAGATGAATGGAATCGTGTTCTGGGGTTGCAGACACCCGCGCATCACCGTCAAATTATGGAATTTTTATACGGTGTTTTGTGTGAAGCGCCACATCGTGGATTGTTGATGGCGTTTCGTCATTCGGGCAAATCAACGGTTGTTGGTGTGTTTGTGGCGTGTGTATTATACCTGCGTCCACAAACCAGAATTTTGATACTGTCTGCGGAATCGGGACTGGCATCGCGTATGGTATCGCACATTCGGCATATATTGGAAAATCATCCGTGGTGTGCACATTTGGTACCACAAAATAAGAAAGAATGGGCATCCACCCGTATAACGGTTAATCGCCCAATCGGTATTCGCGAACCATCTGTTATTTGCCAGGGATTACATGGCAACATAACCGGTCTGCGTGCAGATATTATCATATGCGATGATGTGGAAGTTCCAAACACATCCAACACCCCCCAGAAACGCGAACAAATGCGTGAACGTTTGCGGGAATTGGATTTCATCTTGTCCCCAAATGGGGCGATGATTTATATCGGCACGCCACACACGCACGATACAATATATCGAACCGCGGACGACGATTAATTCATACTGCTGATAAATGTGCGCAGTTTTGCCAACAATTCCGCACCCGCATCACCAAACATAGGCAAATAAGTTTCATATTCTGGCATATCGGCTTGCACTTGGGCACGCACACGTTCTGAAATCGGATTAGCAATAATTTCATTCGCCACATCCCACAGTCTATAGGCATTATAGGTTTGTTTAACAATGTTCCATTTGTCTAATAGATTGGGTCGCGCATTTAATATTGCCCGAATGGAATTCTGCCATTCTTCGCCAAAGTTGCGTACCAGTTCCAATGACATAAACCTGTCCAGGCCTGCCTGATCTGGTGTAAATTCTTGCAGGGCATTTTCCAGTTCGCGCCATTGATTTGGGTTCAGTTTAATTGTTGCAACATCTTCGGCGGTCATCATTCCACCATATGGTAAAAGTTCTGAATCTATTGAATCCATAGCAGTTTTGCCACTGCGCAGGTTTTCAATATGTTGTACCAATAATTTACCCGTTGGCATGTCGCGCAGTTCCTTGATTACATCATCGGTTGCATCATTCACAAAAATTGGATTAACTGTTGCCCAACCGCCAATAATAACATGTTCTTGGCGATACAGGTTTAATAATCTTAATGCGATTGCGCTGGTTTTAACGTTCATAGGTTCTCTCTCCGTCTGTGTGTGTTATTCCATAACAATCATAACAACCTTGTGCATGGTCTGGGCTGTGATTTTTTCATCAGGTGATGACATCTGACCATAAACTTTGCCCTTGGAATCCTGGCGTACACTGACGATTTGTGCGTTGATTGTTGTTTCATCATCCAATGCGTCAAAGTCTGTATCAATCGCCACCGCCAAATCACCAGGCTGTGCCGGGGTTGCAGAATCTGCAAACACATACGATTTTTCTGGTATAAAACCGCCCAAACGCTTGGAATTTGGTATAACCGCATAGATACCCGCGCGCCCCTCTAATGTCATGGGGGCGACAATCATAGTTTTGTCAGATTTTTTGAATGCGATTACTTTGCCCGCGGGTGTACCGAACACAGGCACCAGTTTTTTGCGTGCGCTGTCATACAATTTTGCGCCATACAATCCGCCATGCATATCCATGCCCGACATTGGATTACCCGGCACCAGTACAGACTTAACACGTTCTTTGACCTTGCTGATATGCTTGTTCAATTCGCCGGATTTATACAGGTTCGCGATTTTATCGAACAATTCTTCGGCACCCATTGCAAATGATTTTGCCAATGGTTCAATTTCATTTTGATAAATTTCGCGTTGTCCAACCTCAATCTTATGATAAACGGACAGCGTCATACCGGCATCTTTGGCGGCCTGGGCGATTGTTTTGCCGGTTTGCTGACGAATTTTACGCAGACCGCTGCCAAATACCTTCAGACCGCTGTTTTCATTGTCTGACATACGGCGTTTAATTTCGCTTTGCCATTGGTCTGCAACATCATCGGATTCCTTGATGAAAATATCAGACAGTTTGCACCCCAGAATATTACAAATATTCAGCAACTGCTTCTGATTCAGGCGGCGCACACCCTTTTCAATCTTGGAAACAGCGGACAAAGACAACCCAGCACGACGTGCCAATTCGGTCATCTTCATACCATTCGCCAAACGAATGTTGCGTATATTATTTGGAAATATAATTTCTTCTTGGGCCATGGGCAAACTCCTAAATGACTAATACTTGACAAAATAATAGTCAATTTAAGTCCCCCGCGCAAGCAAATAATTATAAATTACAATGGCATATCATCTGGGATTGCGTCTGGGTCAATTGCGGTCGGCATAGAATCCGTATCATTTGCCAATTGCGCCGCCGTAATTGTTGGGGCGGGCTGTGCAAATTCATTTTCGCCACGTGCCTCGAATTCATCCAGATTGTCGAACAAACTGTAATCGCCAAAGAATGCAGTACGCACGGTTTCGGGTCGTCCATGACGGTTTTTCCCGATAATGATATCGGCCTTGCCACGTGCGCGTTCCATTCTGCTTTGCCAAGATTCGCGCATTTTCTCGTTAACGTTATTTGATATGCGTTCGGACGGGTCGCGATTCTGCAAATAGTACTCTTCGCGGTACGTGAACATAACAATGTCCGCGTCCTGTTCAATGGAACCAGATTCACGCAAATCAGACAGCATTGGTCGCTTATCATCACGCGATTCCACGCTGCGCGACAACTGGGACAGGGCGATAACCGGCACATCCAATTCCTTGGCCAGCATTTTTAACCCTCGTGTAATTTCGGAAATTTCCTGAACACGGTTGTCATTGTGTTTTCCACCGGGCGACGTCATCAATTGCAAATAGTCGATAACAATCAACGCAATTCCACCATGTTTGCGCGCCAAACGTCGCGCACGCGTACGCATCATGGGTACCGACATACCCGGTGTATCATCAATAAACAACGGCACCTGACCAATTGCGGCGGAATACTGTGACATCTTCAAGAAATCTTCATCGGTCAGCGTCCCTTCGCGCATGGCGGTTGCGGGAATTTTTGATTGCGACGACAGTACACGCGCCGCCAATTGGGATGCCGACATTTCAAGGCTAAAAAACACCACCGCGCCCTTGTAATTTTTATTTGCGCGACCAAAGGCGATTGCCTGGGCTGCATTGAATGCGATATTCATAGCCAACGTGGTTTTACCCATTGCCGGTCGTCCCGCGATAATAATCAGGTCCGAATGGTGTAATCCGCTGATTGATTTGTCCAACGCATTCAGCCCCGTTGTCAGACCGGACAATTGTCCATCTGCCTTGTATGCAATTTCCGCCTCGGCCAGGGCGCTTTGCAATGCATTTGAAATAGATGTAATTTCGCGTTCAGATGTTCCCGTTGTTGCCATATCGAACAACTTTTGTTCTGCGACCTCAATCTGACGCGCCACGGGGTTGTCTAAATCTTCTACAAATGCCTTGTCCGATATATCTTGGGCCAGGGCGATTAAATCACGGCGCAGTGCATGTTCATATACAATGCGTCCATATTGTTCAACATTAACAACGGTTGCGCCGGCGCTGGTCAATTGGCTTAAATAGTCCACGCCACCAACGGATTCCAGAACACCCTGTTGGTCCAGATAATTTTTCGCGGTAATAATATCAAACGGAATACCGGCGGCAAATTGTTTTTCCGCCAACTTATAGATTTCCTGATGCGCAGGATGTGAAAAATGTTTGTAATTCAGGAATTCGCCAACCCGTTCCAACGCACGATTATTCATCAGCACTGCGGCCAAAACCGCCTGTTCTGCTTCCAGATTTGTTGGTAATGTTTTGGGGGTAAAATCCATGTCAAATTCCTTTACTTCTATGCCAATGGTATATGAAAAAAATGCTTTTTCAACGCCTTTTTTGCGTGGGTATAAATTGCTGAAAATTCCGATAGTTAATGCAGCGGGCACCCCTGCGTGGCCCGAAGTTTTTCCCATTGCGCGCATTGACCAATTGCGTGAAACGGTTGGCGCGCGCCACTTTTCATCGCAAATGATGTTGGAATGCACACCACTTGAACGTGCACGCCTGGACCCAGGTGGGGTTAAATTTTATGATGCCGAATTCGACACGCGCACCGCACATATTGGTGAATTTCACATAACGGGTATGACCCTGTATTGGGACCCTGCAACCGGTCGTCGCCATCGCGACGGCAGTGCCTGTGTATTATTATATCGTGATGATAAAAACCGCCATATTTTCATTCATGATATTTTATACCTGACCGTATCAGATGACGAAATGTTCCCATTGTCGCGCCAGTGCGATATGGTCCTGGATTTTATGTGCGCGCGTTCTTTACATCGCATAACACTAGAAACTAATGGCCTGGGAATCGGGGTGCCTGAAATTATGCATGATTGTGCGACAAAACGTGGTGCAAACATTTATGTGAACAGAATCCAAAATCACAAATCAAAATCAGATCGTATTTTGAATGCAATTGAACCGGCGCTATCAACGGGGCGGCTGCACGCGCACACGCGCGTACAAAACACACCCCTGATGGCGGAAATGTTGGGCTGGTCGCCGATTGGCGCGCCGGGCATTCACGATGACGGTCTGGACGCAGTCGCCGGCGCGATTGCAGACACGCCAACCCCCGTTCGCGCAATCGGCACCCAAATTCAAACATTCACCGCCAATACAAATTTCAAGATATAAAACCAAAAGGAACCAAAATGTATCAAAATTTACAAAATATGTATAAACGTGCATTGGATATGCGAGCACCATGGATTTCTCGCTGGGATGCGGCGCGCCGCTATGCCATGCCGTCGGCCGATGATGATGCGGCAACATTATTTGACGCAACCGCCATGGATGCATCGGATAATCTGGCGGCATCGATTTATACATTGCTGACACCGCCCGAATCAATGTGGTTGCAATTGGTGGGCGAAAGCGACTTGTCCCAGAACGCAGATTATGCCACATCTGTCTTGCGTGCGAATTTGAACGACTCAAATTTTTATACGACAATTCACCAATGTTATATGGATTTGGTCGTGTTGGGGACAGCGTGCCTGTTTATGTCAGAAAGCCCAATTGGCGCATCATCTGCATTTACATTCACGGCAATCCCAATGAACGATATTGCGATATTACCCAACGCGGTATTCCACACAACATCCATGTCCGCCCGTGAAGTCATGGAAAAATATCCCACATGGACACCACCGGCAAACCTGCGCGACACAATAAATCGCGACCCCGAAACCCCATTAAAATTGGTGCAAAGCCTGGTTGGCACAGATTTTGTAGCATGGTTGGACGTTGGTGGCGATATTGAAAATAATATTGTATCCACAGGCACATTTGAAACGAACCCATACATTATATTCCGCTGGGCTGTGTCATCTGGTGAATTATATGGACGCGGTCCGGTCTTGCGCGCATTGCCAGACATTAAAACAGCGAACAAAGTCGTTGAACTGGTATTAAAGAACGCAACAATCGCGGTATCTGGCATCTGGATGGCGGACGATGATGGTGTTATAAATTTGCAGAACATAAACCTGACACCTGGCGCGATTATTCCCAAGGCTGTGGGTTCATCGGGCCTGACGCCGTTAACCAGTGGTGCGAACTTTGATGTGTCCCAGTTGATATTGCGCGACCTGCGCGAACGCATCCGCCATGCATTATTGGCGGACCGATTGGGACTGCTAAGTGAAAAAGAAATGACCGCCACAGAAATCATGGCGCGCAACGCCGACATGATGCGAATCTTGGGGGCGACATACGGTCGCCTGATGCATGAATTCATCCGTCCCCTGTGCGACCGCGGACTTCAGATACTTGCACGTCGCGGAATAATTGAACCAATCCGCCTGAACGGTGATGCAGAACTAAAATACATCGCGCCAATCGCACAAATGACGGCATTGGAAACTGTTATCGGGGGTAATTTATGACAGATATATCATTAAACTACGCGCGTTGCTTTGGCGCGCCATCGGGTCGTGCGGTCTTGGAACACCTGCGCAAAATAACGATTGAACGCACATTGGGTCCCAACACATCGGACAACGAATTGCGCTGGGCCGAATCCCAGCGCGCCTTGGTTCGCCAAATCGAAGCACTTATTGCGCGGGGCAGGGGGGACAAATCATGATAACATTGGACTTTCTGCGCAACAGTTGGTTTTTGATAGTGTTCATTGGTGGGTTGGTCTATTGGGCCGCCCGCCAAGATTTATCGGTTGCCGAACACGAAACATTTGACAGTCGCATAACATCACTTGAAAATCGCACGACGATATTGGAAACAGGTATCGGCCAAATTCAGATAAAAATCGACGATATCAAAGAAGACCTGACACTAATCAAAGGCGCAGTTATTAAATAATCCCCAAAATTCCCCTCCTGTGGAGGGGTGGCAATCTCGGCGTAGCGTAGCGAAGACGGATGGCGGGGAGGATTCTTTATTTTTCTCAACACAACGAAATTTTTCGTCGGAACTTTTCAAGCAATCAATCCCCTTCGCTGGCGAAGGGGTGCCCACAGGGCGGGGTAGTGGTAATATATTGCTATTAATACTCACCGCCCTTGGCGGGGAGGATTCTTTATTTTTCTCAACACAACGAAATTTTTCGTCGGAACTTTCAGACAATCAGAAAACCGGCAAAAGGAATAATAAACATGCCTATTCAGATTCAGTTCCGACGCGGCTCATCCGCCGAACACGAAACATTTACCGGTGCGCCCGGCGAAATCACGGTTGACACCACAAATAACACGCTGCGCGTTCATGATGGCGAAACGCCCGGTGGCACCACACTTGCGAAACGCAGCGAAATCCCCGACCTGACGCCACTTGATTATATTGTAGAATCTGGTCGCACAGACACCATGTGGTGGCGCAAATACAAAAGTGGCGCTGTTGATATGGGCGGTCATTACACAGGTAATGCAACCACAATCACATTACCCGTAAAACTGGCAAATACGAATTATGAAGTCCTGATAACCAAGAACAGCGCCCCATCTTATTGGGCGACAACGCATATAACCCTTGGTTCGCGCAGTGCAGATAAATTTGTTGTTGCCGCATATGGCGACAGTGCCAGCATACGCATAGCATGGCAAATAACGAATGCCATTGCCGCCAGCGAATAAAAAAACCGGGTCCCCCCGGTTTTTATTAGAATTTAAGATGCTTCAGATGTCGGAACAACCGTTGAAAACTAGATTCATGTTTCTTTGATTTATAGTTATACAAGTCATTAACATGTTGTGCGGAATAATTTATAACAAATTCGCAATAATCAAACATCAGGCGGTTTGAATTTTCTTCTGAGACATGTTTTACAGGTGTCATATTATCCAGAATATTCAAAACTTCATTTATCTTTGTGGATAATTTATATCGTTGTTCTGCAATACGCTTTAATTCATCAGATTGTTCTAATGTCGTATTGTATTGCGACACAATTTCATCCGCAATTTGTTCTGCTGTTTTCTTGGTAAAGAAATTTCGGCCCGAAAAATTTGCACTTTCTTCAACTAAGACATTTTCAGGTGTGATATATCCGCTACCACCAAATCGGTCATAATTATATACGGGGATTCCCATTGCCATGGCGTACTGTACTGTTTTACCAATAGACACAACCACATCGTGTCTTGCAAGTACATCTGGCACAATATCAACTGGATTTTTACCACCATAAACAATAGTATCGTAACCCTGATTTTCCAGTATTTGTAATGCGGCACTTAATTCACAAGGAATATGGTTTGATATAACAGCGATACTTTTTAGCGGGCGCGAATAATCATGTTTATAATCAAAAAAATAATCTGGCGCAGTATTTGGCAACACATGAATAATATCACCATCAATATCATATTCGTTTATGAACATGTTTTTAGTTTTTGGGGTTAAAGTTAAAAATAAATCCACAGACTTTGTAAAGAACAACGGTTTGTCAATTGGTAAAATTTTACTGATACAAGAGTTTATCAATCTGTCATATTGCAAACCTCTGCGAATCAAGTATGGCAATATGGGCCAATGGTGTGCCCAAACAATGTCGATATGTATATCTGTTGGAAAATCAAAAACGTTGAATAATTTTACATTATTTCTGGCAAAGAATTGTTTTGTTGATTCATTGGTAAGTGCGCCAACACAAAACACATTATACCCCAAAGAGTGTAAATAGTTCCCGATTTCTGCCGTATATTTTACACCCCCATGCAAACCATCGGCATAGAAAATAGTAATCAGAACGTTTTTCACGATTTTATCCTCTTTTGGTATTGTATAAATTTTGTACAAGTGCTGTTATCTGATCTAATACAACATAGGGGTTAAACCTATCTAAGTTCTGAAGCGCTATCGATTTCATTTTGTCAATGTTGATCTGATTGTGATAGACCTGAGACATTTTTACTGCTAAATCATTTGGGTTTTGTGGTTTAAATAATAAGCCTGCTTCTCCGTTCATTAAAATCTCTGCCACACCAGACTTTACATTTGAAGCTATATTCAATGTATTCAAGGCTTGTGCCTCTATCAACACGGTTGGCAATACCTCTCCAAAAGATGATAGGATATGGGCTAAAGCCCCCTTAACGTATCCGAAAGGATTGGGGACATTCCCCAAAAACACAACATGATTGTCTAGATGTAGCTGGTCAGTCAATTCTTCCCATTGTTGACGTAATGGACCATCGCCACACATGTACAACTTCACGTCAGGATAATTTTCTTGCTCTAGAAAAAGTTTAAAGCCCTTAATCAATGTTTCGTGGTCTTTATCTGTGTGCAATCTGGCAACTGATACAAAATATTTATGTGGTAATTCTGACATTTGTCCTTGTTCTACACGATTTTGTATAGATATAACATCAACAGGATTATAAATACATTCTATTTTATGTGCTAATTCAGGATGTTTAATAACAAAGTCGTTATAGAATGATTGGGATATGGCAACAATTTTGTGATAGGATTCTATATTTTTCATGTATTCAGGATTAGAAAAATATGCAGATATAGAACAATGTAAAAAAGCGATTTTGGGTCTGTTGACTTTTTTTATCTGATTACAAAAACATCCATTAAAATAATCGATAACAATATCATATTGCCTTAACTGTCTGCAAAAACGAATTTTTTCTATACGTTTCCTCAGCCGCCAAATTTTTTTTTGTAAATATTTAGTTGGTCTGGGTTGCATGTGATAAAAAAAGCCATTGTCAAACAAATTTATATTGTTGTTTTGAAAGAAGTGTAAAAAACGTTTTTCTGTGACCTTGACGCGTGATATAACGCTAACTTCATACTTGTCATTATCTTTTAATAGTTCCAAGATTTGTAATAAACAAGTCTCTATCCCACCCGTTATTAGGTGGTGCATTAAGAAAACTACTTTTACTTTTGGCATTTTTCTACCTCTTTACCAATACAAATAGCGTAATACAGTTTGCCAATCTTTATTTCCAATGTGCCAAGATTATCGTGTAGTTTCGGAAATATCAAAACCTTCATGGTCTTAATGCCTCTAATACGTATCTTGATTGGGTCAAACACACAAACCGAAAAAGTTTGCAAAGTAGTGCGCCATATAGATTTTTTTGCAATTTTAAGTGATTTTAATGGATGCTTTATTACCGTCCCCATAGGAATTTTGGAACCAAATAAAGACATATAAATATCATTTTGAGGATTGCTGGATGTCTTGATATTGAACATATGTTTCTTATCTTGTTTGCTTGGCTCCTCAACAAAGCAGTTTATCCAGGCTACAATGGTTTCGTATTCAAGATAAATATCTGCCCCAGCAAATAATTTCTTTATATCATTTGCAAATTGTTCCGCAGCATTTGAAATATCGGGATACACTGTTCGAATTATCTTTTCCGCCTCGGATATATTTTTTTTATATATAGGTTGTCCTTGTTCTGTTATGCCTTCAATAGGATATTCGGGTGATGTCATCAAAAATTCCATCAAAGCCCAATGTGAAATATAACTGATTTTTGGATGTTTTTTAGATGTTAAAGCCCACGAGGAATATGTGTTTCTGGGTAATATTTCTGTTTTATTTATAGTATGCCAATACATGGCATAGCTATTAACAGATTTTTTTAACGCAGATTCAATTAATTGCTGTGCTGAAAAGTTTTCAGTTATTGTATCTACTATACCAACGTTCTTGCTGTTCGCGGTACATGAATAAATGTAATCTGAATATGTGGTAAAATTTTTATTTGCCAAAGGTTGCAAATATTGTTTGTTAGATTCTAAAAAATCTAGCATAGAGATTTTTGTAAAATCGGCTTCACTAACTTTTTTAGCAAAAGAATCATCATTGTTTGCAAAATACTGAATCACAGCACGTTGTTGAGTATCAGCAACAGCAGATTTGTCAGACCTGTAATCCAATCGACAAATCAGGTTCAAGAACCGTGGTGCATAAACATATGAATTCTTGATTGTGTTATTAAATGTGTTAAAAACACGCTGCAAACTGTATCCATCGCGTGCCACAAACATAAGGTGGTCAATCCCCTGATTCTGTGCCGTCTGTTCAATCCATCGTGTATAACCATAAATTACTGGACCCCCATATTCGTATCCCAATTTTTCCCAGTAATTTTTGGCAACTGCCATACCCATACGTTCGACCTGGTCACGCATTGCCATAATCGCCACCAGAATACTTGCCCCCAGGTTGTCGTCCTGCTTGCGATAAAATTTGGACATGCGAACATTATTTTTCAGAAAGGTTTTCACCAGGTGTGGATACAAATATGCCCGCAATCCATGTTCGCGTGGTCTTTTATAGTCTGATTTTTTGTTGTCCCCAATATGCAATATTTTGTTTGCCGGCACCCCCATATCGCGAATTATTGTATCAAACAGTATCCCGCGCGCCTTGGTCTGGTTAATGTCGCCCGACACATACAGCCTGTCATAACCACCAAACCCATTCTTATCCAATACATCTGCAATAAATTCTGTTGGCAGATACATATCAGATGCAACAACGATTTTTTTGCCATTTTCACGTGCGAAATCCCAAATTTCTTTCATTTCTGGGTTTTGGCGCAACACCATACGTTCCCAATCCAGCTCTATCGACTTCAGATGTTTAAAGCATCCATCGATTTCCTCGTAAATTTCATCAAATGTAATATCTTGCTTGGCCGGGTTTTTCTGACGTACATTCCATTCTGCTGCCACACGGCATGTCATAAAGAACGGTGCATTATAATGCTTTTCGATATGTAAAAACAAATCAATGGGTCGCACATATGGTCGAAATAACAACGTATCAAATATGTCAAATGACACAATATCAACATTTTTTATCAACTTTTGTATTTTTTTATTCATGATAAACGCTCTCCAGGCTCAGGCAATTCGACCTATTTTTATAAATTCAAACAGATATATTTCTCCGTCCTGCACCTTTAACAATGGTATTTTTTCAAACAGGTAATATTTTGTTTTTGTGATACCGTACTGTTTTTTTCGAATAATTGGCAAGAACCCGAATAAACGCACGTGTTTGTTGGTTTCGCCCGCTAACGCCATCAGGTGCTCTTTTAGCCTATTATCATCTGTAATATATTCTATAATATTTGCCTTTACTCGTTCTGCGCTTTCGCGTTGTATTTTCTGTGATACAACGGACACGTTCATATTGTGCCAACGGTATCTTAACAATTTTTCCGGGACATTGTGTATAGGTGCAACCTTGATAATCTGCGACCAAATTTCATAGTCCTCGGCGTGTGGAAAATCTGGATTATAGTATATTTTGTTATCTCGCAATACTGATGTTCGGATGGTTGTCGTGGGGTGCGATAAGGGTGTTCCAACAATCAACATATCTAAAATTTTTGCGCGTTCAGGATATTGGCGAACAGATGGATTAATATTTTCACCGAACTTTTCATGCCACCCACCAACCGCACCAACATGTGGGTTTTCATCCAGATATGCAACTTGTTTTTCCAATCTCTCGGGCATGGCTATATCATCACTATCCATGCGGGCGATGTATTCACCACGTGCTAAATCCAGTCCCTGGTTCAGAACGGCAATTAAACCCTGATTTTTCTTGTTGTCAATAAATCTTATGCGTTTGTCGGTCTTGGCATATTGGGCGATGATATCTGCGGTTTTATCTGTGCTGCCATCATTAATGATTAAAAATTCAAAATCGGAAAAAGTCTGATTCAGGATACTTTCAATTGCCTCTGCAATATATCTCTCAGAATTATATGCAGTCATTAAAACAGAAACTTTTGGCATGGGCGTCCTTTACGTTAAAAAAACAGGGGATGGACGTTCAAACAATCAGAAAACAAGTTAAACTTTTTTTCTAACTTCGCGCGTTTTCAATATATGGCGCACGCGTCCACCCCACATGGGAATGAGATCCGGTTGCCCCAGATATGTAAAAACCGCCATAATTCAGGCGGCCGGGAAGTTAGAAACCTCATGGTAATTAGATGAGCCCGTGGGTTTTTGGGCGTGCACCCTGTTATATGACCCGCGGCTTCCCGAACCACGCCGGGAAGCGATGCGTATGCACCGCATTTTTAACGATGCACAACGCACCGAATTACCAAGAGGGGAGTTTCTAAGTCCCCGGATTTCCACACTCACGGGAAAACCAAACCAATCATAGGAATAAATGCTATAATTGTCAAGCCACATATATACAAAAAAATCCCCCGCGATTGCGGGGAACTGAACCAAACTGAATATGGGTACTAGTGTGAAACCTTTGCTTCGGTCATAACGACATGCTTGCGCAATTTTTTGTCGTATTTACGGAACTTCATTTTGCCCTGTGTATTTTCAGACTTAGTATTTTTAGTTGTAATATAGAAGACGCCAGTTTCATTATTTCTTAACTGTACAACTTCTTTGCTACCTTTTTTAGATGCCATTTTATTCGCCCTTTATTTCATTCTGGGTCGGATTGTATGTTATATTTTACTGGAAATCAAGTAATTTTTATCATAAAATAAAAATCTATATAAAAAAAGCGCGGGTATGGCGACTATGGAATGCCGCCATACCCGTGGAATGCGGGTATGGCGAAACTGGTAGACGCACTGGATTTAGGTTCCAGCGGGGCAACCCATAGGAGTTCGACTCTCCTTACCCGCACCAATCTTATTATGTATTCATTAATTGTTTTTTGCGCTTTTTGAAGTTTGTTTGTTGAAAAAAATCCCGCAATCGCGGGATTTTTAATCTTTATTCTGCCATTTCTGGTGCAGGTGTTTCCGGCGCCGGCATTTCTGGGCGTGTATTGCGTTTCATATGTTTGCGCGCTGCTTTGAATTCTTCGCGTGAAACACAGCCGTTCGCATCTGTGTCCATCATTGGAACCATTTCCGCCAATTTTGGACATTTTACAACCAAGCAACCATTTTCAAATTCTGGACGCGGACACATTTTGCCACGTTTGTCACAGCAAGACATTTTTGCCGTCGCAAAACCCAATGCGAAAATGATTAAAACCAAAACCAGTTTTTTCAGGAAACGACCAAATGTGCATTTCTTTTTCGCGCACATGCATTCGCCACCACATGCACATCCCTTGTCGCAACCGCATGGGAATTTTTCAACGACTGGTGCCGCCACTACCTTTTTTGCGACTGTTTTTTTTGCTGTCGCTGGTTTAGAAACTGTTTTTTTTGCAACTGTTTTTTTTGTTGTTGTTGCTTTTTTAGTTGTTTTTTCTGCCATTTGTCCTTCCTTTATTTGTTCGACATTTTGATTGTATTCAAATTAAAAAACGTTGTAAAGAAAAAATTTCTAATATAAACCCCGCAATTGCGGGGTGAAATTACTTTTTCTTGGCTGCAGTTTTCTTGGTGCTTGGTGCTTTTTTTGTTG
This sequence comes from Alphaproteobacteria bacterium, assembly GCA_015062525.1. Taxonomy (GTDB): domain Bacteria; phylum Pseudomonadota; class Alphaproteobacteria; order Rs-D84; family Rs-D84; genus Enterousia. The sequence goes on from SUUM01000002.1 coordinate 125,699, forward strand.
GCAAAGCCTTGTATTCTTTGTGCAGCACTACAATGCAAGTATATGCCAACAGCGCAGAAATCGCGGTAATCAACCCTGGAATTAATCCATCAGAAAATACCGCAAACAGCAAAATTGCCACCACCAGCACGATGGTATAACCCAAATTTTTGGATAACACAGTCAACAGTTTATCAAACATTGATTTCCCCCTTGTGATTTTGTTTGGACAATAACACTATACAAATGTTTTTATTATTTTTCCACGAAAAAATACCACCCATTTCTGGGTGGCATTAAACAAGGGAGATATGAACAAACTAACATTGTAATTTATGGCTTACAAAACCACATGCCCGCCCAGACGTGCCGTCTTTGGAATTGGCCCAAATGATGAACGTGGACTGACATAAATGTTGCCTGTGATGACAAAGTCGCCACAGAACTGCAACATATTCACATCGCGCAGGAACAGGTTCCCATTGATACGAATATCACATGGCAACGTGTATTTGCGCATATTCTGCAAATACAAATTACCGTCAACTTGTGCGCCATTTTGCAACATTGCGCCGGCGCCACGACTGTCAATAACAATATCGCCCATAAATTTATTGTTGCGGTGTGCTATTTGTTGTTTTGCAATCTGTACCTCAACGCGTTTTACAGGAACAACATTAATGGCGGGTTGTTCTTTTTTATATGTCTGCGCATTGACCTTGATTGGCAAAACGGGACGAGGTCTAACGTTGCGTGGGGCGGCGGCTTCTGAAACCACTATTTGTTCCGCATGCTGTGGCTTTGCGACAACTACAACCTGCTTGCGACAGCCAACTACATCAATAATCAGCATAGAAAACAAAACGATGATTGCAACCAGTAATGCCAAATTTACCATCGCGACCAAATTAATGCCACACAGCCAGTTCCAAAAGCGTCTGCACAGTTTTGCAATCATACGGAATGGCCAACAGATAACATTCCACACACGTGCCCAGAACCCCTTACGCTTGGTATTTTTGCGTGTGGTCTTTGTTTTTGTATTTTTCTTGTTTGCCTTAACACGATGTGCGGCGAATTTCATTTTTAGTTTATCAAACATTTATTGCCCCTTTGGCTGTCTGTAATTTCTTTAGCCTAAAAATAGTATTTGTCAATACGTTTGTCAAGTCTTTTTGTCAAATTTTTATCTTTTGACCTTTTTTGCGATATAGGTTAAGATATACATCTAGATGAAAACGAATATATTACTGTCTTTATTAATGGCTGGATGCGCGGCCACGTGGCATGCCCCGTCTGATTTTACATATACGCCAATTAGTGCGGGTAAATATACACTTGCCACGTACCAGCATTTATCTGACACCACATCCCCAATTCATATTTATATCGAAGGCGACGGCAATTCATTCAATGCGCGTGGCGTTCCAACATCTGACCCGACCCCGCATGGCACATTTGTTCGTGACATGGCAACGCGTGACACATCACCAAACGTTGTGTATCTGGCGCGTCCGTGTCAATATATTATGTCGCCCGCATGCACTCGGTCTGATTGGACCGACGGTCGTTTTTCACCCGATATTATTGATTCTATGACCCAGGCTATCAAGACCCTGGCACAAAATCGCCCAATTGTTTTGATTGGCTATTCAGGTGGTGCGATGGTATCTGGGATGGTCATAAATCAAAACCCAAAAATGAATATTGTGCATTGGATAACGGTGGCGGGTGTTCTAAATCATTCCGACTGGACGGCCCATTTTGGCGACAAACCACTGACAAAATCGCTTAATATGACCGCGTTGCCACGCGTGCCCCAGACACACTATATCGTATCAGGCGACCGCGTCGTTCCGAACCACCTGTCGCATAAATGGGTTGGGGCGGAAAAATTGATAGAAATTACGAACGCAACACATGATAGAATACCCGAATTACAATTAAGTTTCTAATATTTTTGTTGACAGAAGTATATTTTGTGTTGTATGCTTGTTTGCATAAAACAATCAAGTATATCTCGTGTTACTAAGGGGCAGTCATGGCATACTCGTACGCAGAAAAAATAGCAATTTTAGAATTCGCACGCAACCGTGGTACTATCGCGGCCGCAGAACATTTTGGCGTTTCGTCATCAACGGTTGTGCGCTGGAACAAAAAATACCAAATTTATGAAACCTTGATTATGCGTACATTTTCAATTGAGCAGAAGATTGAAATGTTGCAATACGCAAACGAACATGGGTTGTCTAATGCCATGAATCACTATGATGTGGACGTTGCTACACTGCAGGCATGGAATAAAAAATTAAATGTCTACAAACGGCGCGGTACAAAGCGTTTTTCTACAACTAACAAATTATCTGTGCGTGGGTCACTTGCAACCAAGATGCGTGTATTAGAATATGCGCGCGACCATGGGCCTGCTGCGGCGGCACGTGTGTTTAATATTGCCGCGTCAACCATTCGTTTTTGGAACCAAGAACTGAATGTATATCCTACACGAAAATATCGCATATTTTCAGCGGAATTACAGTCTGAAATAATTGCATACGCAAACCAGCACGGTATCACTGACGCGGCGCGACATTTTAAAGTTCGTGTTTTCCAGATTCAGGATTGGATTACCAAACAAAATCAAAAATAATCTTATAACTTAACACCATATTTGCCACGGTTTATCGGGCGATATGACAAAGCCTCGGCTAAATCGGTCATTTCTATGTCGTCGCCCCCGCGCAAATCGGCGATTGTGCGCGCCAATCGTTTAATACGGTTATACCCACGTGCCGACATCCCCATTTTTTCCGCGGCAGTATTCAAAAATGTCGTTAATTCTGGTGATAGGGCGGCAAATTGTTCCAGCGCGGGTCCGTCCAGCATCGCGTTAACGCACCCTTGGCGCGATATTTGTCGGTCGCGTGCCGCAACAACGCGTGCGCGGATTGTTGCGCTGGATTCGCGCGGGGTTGTATCGGTTGTCATTTCCCAAGGTTTTACCGCGTCCACATCAACATGTAAATCAATACGGTCCAATAATGGTCCTGAAATCTTGTTCTGATATGCCTCGGCACATCGTGGTGCGCGCGAACAAGACAACGCTGCATTCCCCAAATGTCCGCACGGACATGGATTCATCGCGGCGATTAATTGAAAACGTGCGGGATATGTTGCGTTTCTTTTTGCGCGTGAAATCAAAATGCGTCCCGATTCCATTGGCTGGCGCAGGATTTCCAACGTTGCGCGATTAAATTCTGGCAATTCGTCCAAGAACAGTACCCCATTGTGCGCCAATGATATTTCACCCGGTCTTGCATCTGACCCACCACCCGCCAACGCGACGGGGCTGGACGTATGGTGCACGCTACGGAATGGGCGGGTTGCTAACAAACCGCGCGTTCCCAATTCCCCCGCAATGGAATATATAGTTGATGTTTCCAGTATTTCATGCGCGGTCATTTCGGGCATAATTGTTGGCAATCGCGATGCCAGCATTGTTTTCCCAGACCCCGGTGGCCCGACCATTAACATTGCATGCCCACCGGCCGCCGCAATTTCCAGCGCACGTTTTGCCGCCGCCTGGCCATGAACATCCGCCATATCCAGCGCGGATTCAGGCGCGCCCGCAGGTGCCGTTAATTCCGGTACTGGCAAAATCTGGGTGCCTTTGAAATGGTTAATCAGTTGTACAACATGAAACGGTGCCAGAATATTTTCATGCCCCGCCCATCGTGCCTGGGCGCCTTGGTCGCCGGGACAGATTATCCCCAGTCCCCGTGAATTTGCCCAAACGGATGCAGGTAATACTGCATCTGTCTTTACAATTGCGCCGTTTAATCCAACTTCGCCCAGAATGACATATTTTTCCAATTCGTTTTCGGGCAACACCCCAATTGCACATAAAATTCCGCATAAAATAGGCAAATCAAAGTGCGATCCACTTTTTTCAACGTCCGCCGGCGATAAATTGACCGTCAACCGCTTTGGCGGTAATGATAAATTCATCGACGCCAACACATTACGAATACGTTCCGCAGATTCCTTGACCGCGCGGTCCGCCAGTCCAATGATGTTAAATTCAGGCTTAGACAGCCCCGACGACAATTGCACCTGGACATCAATCTGTGTCGCTTCCATTCCATTAAATATGATTGAATTCAAAGATATCATAAGTTTCATATTATAACTTGAATTAACTTTGTGCAAGTTTTATTATACCACATAACAACAAAAGGATTTTATATGCCCGCCAAGAATAAAAATGTCGCCCGTGAATGGTTTAACACAATATTTTATGGGGCTCTGATTGCCATTGTTTTTCGCAGTTTTCTGCTGGAACCATTTAATATTCCATCCGGATCAATGATACCAACACTACACGTTGGCGATCACATATTTGTAGAAAAATGGGCATATGGCTATTCGCGTTATTCGTTCCCATTTGGTTCTTGGAAAATGTGGAATGGTCGTTTCTGGGCGACGGAACCGGAAATAGGCGACGTTATTGTGTTCCGCAATCCAATCAATGAACACCAGGATTATGTTAAACGTTTAATTGGCAAACCGGGCGACAAGATTCAGATGATAGACGGCCGCCTGCATATCAATGGCACGATGGTGCCGCGCGAAAATCCGCGTCCATACATTGTTGCGATGTTGCCTAAATCGATGCGTTCGGTCGGCTATTATCGTGATAATATGTCGATTAAGGGCAACAAAATCTGGATTGATAATAAGCCCGCCGATTTTAATTACACAATTGAATACAAGCCTGATGATTTTTGCCATATGTACAACGGTGCATGCGGTGTGTTCAGTGCGACGGAATATAGCGAAACATTACCAAACGGCGTATCGCACAGCATAATTGAAATGGCGGATAATGCGCACTTTGATAACACAGAATTATTTACTGTACCTGAAAATCATTATTTCTTTATGGGCGACAATCGCGACAACAGTGGCGACAGCCGTGGCGACGTTGGCTTTGTCCCACGCGATAATGTACTGGGTAATGTATGGTTTATATGGTATTCACATAATTACTATGCGCCAATGCTGGCCATTTGGAATTGGGGCAATAAAATGCGTTGGGACAGATTTGGCATGGGGATAGATTAAAATGAAAGAACTTGGATACGAATTTAAGAATAAATCATTACTGGACCTTGCGCTGACACAAAGCGGTGTAAATTCCATACATAACAACGAACGATTGGAATTTATTGGTGATCGTGTGCTGGGGTTATCTGTGGCAGATTTGTTAATGGATATGTACCCGTGCGAGACCGAGGGCGAACTTGCCCGTCGTCATGCCCAGTTGGTATCGACCGACACATTGGGACAAATGGCGCGTGAATTGGGTCTGCACCAGCGGGTGCGTCATGGGCACATGACGGCGGGGCGCACAAAACACATGCTGGCAAACAGTATGGAGGCTATATTCGGCGCCATATATATTGACGGGGGATTCGAAGCCGCACGTGATGTCATTGTTAAATTATGGCGCGATTTGGCGGCGCGTGATGTTGTCGCCCCAAAGGATCCAAAAACAGCACTACAAGAATTGGTCCAGCAAACCGCCAAGGGGCAATTGCCAGTATATGAATACGGCACCGGTCGTGGCGAATCCCATAATCCGGTATTTCATGTGCGTGTTACGGCGCTGGGGAAATTTGCAATCGCATCTGGTGATTCTAAAAAGGCGGCCAGCACAGCCGCCGCGGCAGAATTACTGAAAGTGCTTGCAAATTCAGGGCAGGGGAATTAAAATCAACACAAACAACAAACAAGTAAGGGTAAAAAATGTTTTCAATTTTATTGGTTTTATTAATTATCGTCGCAGTTATGATGATTGGTCTAATTTTATTACAAAAGTCCGAAGGTTCGGGCATGTCTGGTTCATCTGCGGCATCTATGTTTGGTGGCGCTTTAACTGGTGCTGCGGCGGGTAATTTTTTGACGCGTGCAACGGCATGGTTGGCGACAATTTTCTTTATTTTATGTGCTGCATTGGCTCTTGTGGCATCTAAATCCGATATGGCTGCGCCACAAAGTGATTTGCGCAATGAAATCATACACCAGGAAAGCGCACCAACCCCACAACAACCTGCGCCCGCCCCAATTACAGAATAAAACACCGCCCAATCGGGCGGTTGTTTTTTATTATTTTGAACTAATATGATTGTTTGGTATCGCGCATCCGATTCATTTGCCTAAACGCAAATTTGGGATATCTTTTGTTATATCGGGGTTCAAAACAACTGGTGGTTGTATGACTCGATATTCTGTTGTGTTTGTGCCAAAATACACATCATACATATTTTTATTTACAAGGGAATAAAATAATGAAATATCATCACGCTATTTGGCAATCGATATGCTATATTGCCCAAATTAATAATACAACATGTTCCGGACTTGCCAAAATGTGTGGTCTGGACGCGACAATTTTTAACCCCAGCAAGCGCAAAACAGTCTATGGTCAGCCCCGCTGGATAAGCACCGCCACCCTGGCCAAAGTCTTAACCACAACAAACATCAGCCCCATTCAATTCGCAGAAATTGTGCAAATGTTTCTGGATGAAAAATAGGAACGCTCACCTCAGAAATATTATTATGTCGCCGTTTAAAAGCCTGCATTATTCAGGCGTTTAGAACAACCCGCCAAGTAAATTTCTGAAAAAACATAATTTAATGAAAAAAACACTTGAAATAGGATTTAATAAGGTATATTATTAGCAACGCTATTCGGGCATAGTTCAGTCGGTAGAACAACGGACTGTTAAGCATGAGAGTAAGCCCAACAACAAATTCGAGTTTTGCCCAGATTTCTGGGTTTTTTTGTTGCTTTTTTTCAGTTCTGACGACTTATCACATTACGCTTAAAACCTGTTAAAACCTGTATGGATACCGTTTGAAAAACATACATTTTCATACCGCAAACCGATTTGAACCAAATTTTGTGTTCCACGATTTCAATACTGATTTCTAGTTGATTTCAATGATGATTTCAACCAGAAAAATTATACACACTTTTCCCCACCCCAGCACAACGGAATATCAATCTCTATCATTTTGCCCTCACAATGCATAGAATAGCAAAAAAGGAGTCGCCAAACGGCTAACCCCTTTCCTATTCTGCTTTGGTTTTACACTACAATTATATGGATTTCAACAGGAAAGATTTCATACTGCTGTAGCTATATGTGCATTTTCTTTATTGAATATACTTGCATATTGCTTTTTTGTGGATAAAATGTGTAAAAGTCGCTAAATAAAATGTTAGATAAAGCCAAACAGATTGTCCAGTTTATGGATACTGTTGAAAAACTTTGTTATATAAAACGGTTTGCTACCTTAAAAGACAATAACAGGGAACGTGATAGTGACCACATAATGAAATTGTCTTTCTTGGTTTTGTTGGTAGCCGATTTTCTTAGTGATAGATTAAATAAAACAAAACTTTTTGAACTTGCTCTTGTTCATGATTTAGCTGAAGCGGATGCTGGTGATGTCTCTTATATAGAACAATTTGAGAATAATGAAGCCGTTGAACATAAAAGAGTTAAAGAATTAAATGTTATTAAATCGTATCAAAAGCTTTTACCGTCACCACTTAATGATAAAATATATGAATTATTCATGGAGTATGAAACAGGCTGTACCATAGAATCCAAAATTATACATAGTTTGGACAAGTTAGAGGGTGACTTGCAGTGTTGTAAGGACCTAAACCTATCGACTTATTGCAATCACAATGCTTTTATATCCCGTATATCCGCACTCCAAAAGCATAAATATAGCACCATGACGAATGAGCCGATTATAGAAGCACTGGAAAGATTGATTCTTGAAAAGTCAAAGGATACTTCGAATTAGTAGAAACGAGGAGCTAAACAAGTATGACAAGGTTTACCAATAATTTGACAGGCGATATGGGTATTTCAAAGGAAAGCTATTCTAAATTATTTGGATACTTATCTGAAGTTTTTGCTCAAAAATTAAAAAAAACAATCCTAAATGAAATCAACAAATTAAGAGAGACAAACAAAGATTATAGACTTCTTGAGGTTTCTGATACACTTATTGTATCCATCTTTAAGTCCACAAAAAGAGAAGCTGTACGCTTGTGTGTTGGCTATCCTTTTCCGTTAGCTAGCAAGCAGTCTAGAATCTTCTTTTCAGGATATAAAGTTTCTGTTTTTATCCGTGATGAGCCCGTTAGAAAATTGCAACGGGAATATTTATTCAATTATTTGCAAAAAAACTATTCTGCAAAGCTGAACATCATACATTCTACTGGTGATTTCAGAAAAAATTTATCTGGAACAAATAGAAAATTTAATAACAGGTGTTTTTATGTTGATTTGTATGACTTTATTGGAGACAGTATTATCGGCTTAAAATTTCTAGAGTCACTCAGGAAAACGCTTAGAATTCCAAAGACACGGTGCACTGTATTTTCTAAACATAGCAAACACATCCCGACTCAATACGCTATCTTTAACTCAACCAAATTTGCCAATTTAGTCAATAATTATGAGTATTCTACAATTATTGTTCCTGCATTGATTGACAATCAGTTTGATGCGTTTCTTAAAATTTTAAAATCAATTACACTCAAGAATTTCCGAATTATTGTTCCCAGCCGGAATCTATTTCTGACATTTTCTGAGAATAACAGTGAGATATTCTGGTGTAAATCACGAGACGTTCTTTTCAAGACAAATTCCATAGATAACTACATGGACATAGCATTAAATACTTTTACTGGAGAGCCTATTTCTGTGCTACCAAAAACAATAAAGGTTAGAAAAATTACAAAAAATGTATTTATAAATCCATTTAGCTCTTTAGAGGGGAAATCTATTTCTGTTGATGATTGTTCTAAAATTTGTGAACATTTACTATACAATGGCTTTAATGTCTTTGTTTCTGCAGGCTTTCACCAAGAGGAGTACATACAAAAATTAAAAGTTAAGAATATAACTTTACTATATGATTCTGGATTTAAGGACCTTTCAGAAAAACTAACAGCACATAACATTGGATTGGTGATTAGCACAGATTCTGGTATTGCTCATATGACAGCGACCCTAGGCATTGCAACAATTGTGATTTATCATAGTTTCTTTTGGGACAGCTGTAGCAAACAATCAATTAGCAACGATGCCCTTGGCGGTTTTTGTCGAGCGCATTTACCAATGATACCAGTTGTAAATTCCGGGATACTGGATGCAGTAGAAAATATTTACCATCCTGCCATGACGTATAAACAGAAAAAATGTATTAGGAGAACATTAAAACGAATGCAGGGAGCTTCAAATAAAACTGTCTTTTCTTTACATAAAGATCTTGTTTCTAAATTCCCGCATTTACATACGTTCTATTGCCCGGACATGTTACTTAAAAACGTTATAAACAATTCTAACAAAACAGACTCTTGGTCCTTGGTTAGTAATGTATGGCAAAATCTACCTGCTTATAAAGTATCCAATTTTACTTTTGTTTAGACTGTTTATGGCTTAACATTGGATAAAAACAGCACTCTGTACAGCAGGGACATTTCTCTTTTGTGCCAAGATCCTTGATAACCATGGGCTTACTTATAACCCTACCACTATTTATACAAGGTGTCATTGTTCCATCTGGGCGCACGAATACAAATTCGCTACCTGCAAGGCAATTATCCATTATGTCTATCTGCCCAGTCTTAAAGAAATTGTGTTGAGCTGCAATAAACTTATCATCAGCCTTGAACTTACGAGAGAAGTCCATTATTGTTGTCACGTCTTCTTCTGGGATACACAAATTAACATCTGAGTTATGATAAAAGTCATCGTTATTATTAGCAAATCTAAAGGTATATGTGCATCCATATTTACTTGCTAGTTCCGCAACATGTTCCAAGTTCGCAATGTTGCTATTGTGAGGTGTTATTGTTGTAGAAAACACAACGTTTATCTTCGGCAGCTGTTCTCTGATTAGTTTCGCTGTTTGTATAACTGAATCATAGCAATTTATTCCACGTACTTTATGCATATCCTCTGGTCGCCCCTCTATTGATAGACATAAATATTCATTCTCTATCTTACCGTATACACTTTCCAGCAATGCCAAAACTCTTTTAGGATACGTTCCATTTGAGTTTACCCATAAATGCTTTAAGGCAGGCAGGTTGTCTATTATAGACTTTACAACGTCTATTGCATCTTTTCTTAAAACGGGTTCGCCTCCTGATATACTCGCATCAATTATATCCTTGAAATAATCCTGTTTAAACAAATCGCCAAACTGTTCTGCATTTATTTCTGTTGGGGTAATCCCGGTCTTCCATATGTTGCACATAGTACAACGACTATTACATTTGTTGGTTATGGCAATTGTTGCATATTTTACCATTTTACTTCCCATTTCTTTGTTTTTGCAATTGATGATCGTACATTAGTTTATTCAGTCTTTTTCTGAACTCTATTTCTGGTAGATTGATATCCAGATTTATCTTGAAGTTTTCTTTTTCTTCAAGTTCGGATATTTCCTGAGAGTGATAATTTCTTTCTACTTCCTTGCTTATTACATCGTATGTATCCTGTTCAGAATGAATAAATTGAATTCCTGTTGACAGCCAATATTCATATGAAATTTTAACAAGCAACCTCAGATCTACCTTATTCTGATTCAATAGCGGCATTAGTTTCTTTAGCAGCATACGCATTTTGGAGCCTTGCCCCTTATACTTTGGAACAATACCAGAAGCCGCCATCAATACTGACGTATGAACACAATCCAATAGTGCGGTCATATTATCTTTATCTAATTTACTATCTGTATAAAATTCTTTGAATACGGGCAAATACAAGCCATTTTTATTAAGTAACCAATTCAGACGTTCTAACCCCATACCAACCTCAATAATATTATAAGTTTTGGACATGTATGGGAAATCATGCATAAATATTACTTCAGAAATTTGATCTTCGCCCAGATATAAGGCTAAAAAGGATTCACTGAATTTTTTATTACCCCATTGCGCTTGGTATGTAGAAGTTCTGACATCGACCCTGTCTGGGGTAGCACCATAATTAACCATCGTTTTTATCAAGTTATTTGCGGACGAGATAAATTGTTCTTCCGTTCCATTGATTGTAACAGCAGCAAAATTTATAAATGAAGTACCAGTCCCCTGTTTCACATCATTAACATATTGCATCCTGATAACTGGTTGATACACCATGAAATTAGGGACCGTTGATAGGTCCACTCCCTTTGACTCCATACTTTCTAAACGCTGAATTGCAGAAGTTGTAAACAGTGTTGTTTCCCTTTTATCATCTCTAACAACACTTTCTGGTTTCATTAGATTGTATTCTGGGAAGAATTTGTGGGGTTCTCCCCCCTTGGCCGAAATGATCGTATTTGGCCATGAAACACTTTTTTCAATCTTTTGCAAATCCAGGTTTATCATTTCATGTGTTCCTTAAAGCTTGTATATTTTTGCATTTTTATTCGTTCTCTAAGGTCATCAAACGTGTTCTCTATACGAACTTTATTTCTTGTATGCGGAATTATAACATCTTGCCCACCCATGTAAGGTTGCAGGGCTTTTGGTATTCTTATGTACCCATCTTTTGTCTGATGATTTTCCATCAGTGCAATTACAGCACGTTCAGTTATTGCGGTAGATGATATTGTATGTGCAAATGACCTCGTGCCTTTATCCTTTATTTTAATGTTAGCCCGACGAGCTTGGAAATCTGACAAATTTGAATTAGAGTGTGTTTCTTTATATGTTTGTTGAGAAGGGAACCATGCCTCAGTATCATACTTTTTATATCCAGGTGCCGCTATATCGCCAACACAAACGTTAACCACTCTAAACGGAATTTCCAAGGATTTCATTATATCTTCTATGTTTCGTTGACAGAACAACTGCATCATTTCAGAGTCTTCTGGACGACAAAATATAATCTGTTCTTGTTTGTAAAATTGATGAACTCTGAATATCCCTCGATTAGCTTTTCCCGCAGCCCCAGATTCACTCCTAAAACAAGGAGTCTGTGCAGTATATAACAATGGCAACTTGTCTGCATCTAGAGTTTCGCCTGAATGATAGGGTACAATTGTTTGTTCAGATGTGCCTATCATGGTCAAATCCCAATCTTTTACATTATACTCTTGGTCCATAATAAACGGGTGATACCCTGTAATATATAAGGCCTGTTCTTTTGTTAATAATGGCGTTCCCATTATTTCAAAACCTCGTTTTTCTAACAGATCTTCTGTGAAAGCAAAGACAGCATTCCTTAATCTAAGGCCATCATTTAGCCAGTAGAAAAATCCTCTGCCAGATATTTTTGTGCCTTTTTCAATATCTAAAATACCTAATCTTGTCCCCAATTCATCATGCGACAACACCTTAAATCCTTTTGGAGTTGTATCACCGAATTTATATATTTCTACATTTTCAGTATCATCTTGACCAACGGGTACATCTTCTGAGAGGTCGTTTGGGATCATTGCTGACAGAGCTCTCAACTCCTGACTTTTTTGAGCTATTTTGGTTTCTAACTGGGCCAATTTTGGTTTTTGTTGTTTTGCGGCCTCAATGTTTCTTTCAGCAGCATATTTATTTGCTAACGCACGCTCTTGTTCCACACAAGCTAACAGCTGACGATATTCTTCATCTGCTTTGAGCAATGCATCAACATCTAATTTTACTTTTCGTAAAGCAACAAGTTTTCTAAAATAATCAGGATTTTGTCTAATAGCTTTCATGTCTAACATGTATAAACCCCTTGTTAATTGTGGATATTTGTAGCACAAAATTGACAGATGTCAATATATTTGTTTGACAACACGCCTTTTTTTGTATAAATTTATCTCAAATGGAACAGAAAAATACATTTTTTGCAAATCTGAAAACAAAAATTAAGCTTGCATCTTGGTGGCGACATTTTGTTCACCCACACCAACTATGGACTGCCATAAAGTTCGCAGGACACTTTTATACAAAATTTTCTCAGGAAGAAAAAACACAATTTCAAGATGAACTGTCTGTTGTTTTAATTATTAAGGATGAGGCAAGCTACTTAGCTGAATGGATTGAATATCATAAAATAGTTGGGGTTACTAAGTTTTATATATATGACAATGAGTCTACAGATAATATAAAAGAAATTCTTAAAAATTACAGGGAGGACGTTGTCTATAAATATTGGCCTGGTAGAGGCCAGCAAATTTCTGCCTATAACGATGCTCTTAAGAATTATAAATTAAAAACTAAATGGATGGCATTCATTGATACTGACGAATTCTTGGTACCTGTCCAACATAAAACTATTATTGATGTCATAAATGATATAAAACCAAAATATGGCCTGGGGGCGAGTTGGGTTAATTATGGTGACAGCGGACATGCGAAGCGAACCCCGGGGTTAACCATAGAACGGTTTACAAAAAGAGCACCATTGGAACATCCTAAAAATCTCATGGTGAAATCGATTATCAACCCAAGGGCTGCTTTTATGTTTGCTGTCCATAATGGTTGTTTTCTTGGTTTCAGAAGCGGAATTGATGAAAATGGTAGAAAAATCGCAGGTTTTAATCTAAAACCCAGCATAAAGAAAATTCGTGTTAATCACTATTTTACAAAAAGTTATGAGGAATTTTTGAATAAAACAAAACGTGGCGATGCAGAAACGCCAGACGGTCGTTTCAATAAATCCTTTGATGAGGGGAACACAAATGACATATATGATGATATTATGTTAAAATATGTTCCCGAAATCAAGGCTAGGCTAGAGAAGAAGGGATTGCTTACTCGATAATCTCTACTCCCTCACCAACAGTTTCTAATACATTTCCATCTACATCGAATATCAAGCCACAATTTTCTGGTATACAATAAACCTTAAACTTGTTTTCTTTTGCCACTTTTTTGACATGCTCAGAAGTTTCAGGCCAATGACACGCAACACATGCACCTTGTAATAAATTTAGCCCATCTTCTTGTTTATAATCGCCACGTTCATCCATTGCAGCAGCGGTCTTTATTGAACGCCCCATAATGATTGCACCGGCACTGCCACCATAAACTGGCTTACCCGATTTCATAAACATTATTAACTTTTTATCAAGTCCGTACTTTAATACATTATCTAGAAGTTTAAATGTATTTCCACCGCCAATATATACAGCATCATAATCATCTAAAATAATATTTTTTCCTGTCTGATCGTTTAGCATTTCTATAGCGATCGTATCACTGTATAACCTAACAACACTTGTAAACCATTCAAGCCCACCAGTATAATTTCCAGAATCCATCGCCAATGGCACATATAGGATTCTTCCTGTTGCTGGTAACGTATTGAAAAATATCGTATCCAAGCGAGCACTATCCTCTGCACCACCGCCACCACCTAGATACAAAGTTGCTTTTTTATTTTCTATCGACATTGTTTTCTCCTTTGTTTTGGTATAATTGTGGATTCAAATCTGGATCATTATACATCTTAAATTGATAATACGATGCAATTCTTTTTTTCCCAGACAGATATTCTTTTATTAAGTGTTTTACTGCTTTGACGAGAGATTTTTTTTGTTCCAACAAAACATCCAGCTTTTCAGAAGCTTGTTTCACTTTTTCAAAGCTGGTGTCGGTTCTTTGTGTTTGTTCGTTCATGTGAAAAATTTTAAGGGATAAAATTGATAATCTATCTATCGTCATACCAAGTGTTTCTGTGTTTTGTATATCTTCACATACATCGGGTAATTCTGGGAGTAATAATTTAGTTATTGCGGTATCTATATTTTCATAGAAATTAGTTCGCATTTGATTAAGCTTATCAATTTTATATTTACAATCTGCAATTACAACAGGAGGAACATCTTTACGTCTGGCTATGTCTTCTGTATGCCATAACTTAAAGTTCATCAAATGATTTGCTTTAACATAGTTATATAATGTTTCTATCGGAGAACTGGATACCTCAAACTCCTCAGCCAAATCTTCCTCGTTTACATGCCATAATTCTGTATATTTTTCTTGGGCTTTAGCGATAGTATCTATTATTTCATCCATTATATACCTCTCTTATAATTTCATTAACTAGCATATTTTTCTTCATTAGACAATATTTTTATCATTATATGATTTACATTCTGAATATATTTCGCCTTTGGCCAATCCAGCCAATGATATACGTGTGGTTGAAACAACGTTCTTTAGATTTGCAACCTCATCCAATGTAAAGTATTGCATATCTGCACACTTGTCCCCCTCGCAGTTGCGAATTGTGCCGGTATATTTTGATACCTCGAAAAAGAAATCAAAAGATTCTGTTCGACTGGCCAGATTGCTGGTGACATGAACACATTTGATATCGCAAGTGGCTATTTAGCAAATTATAATAGATTATTATTTTGTGCCATTCTCTGCTTCAATCAACTCATCAATGGCCATTAGCTTATCCTCCTGTTTAGACAGACTTTTTTTCACAATAGATAAATCCTGAGTTTTGACATATTTTGCAACATCTTTTGGAATATATTTTAGTTTTTGACCTTCTATTTCTAGCGCTTTGCGCTGTTTTGTTAACGCCATAACTGTCTGTTTCCTTAAATCACGCAAAAACGCTATTCTTTCCGTTTTTTTTAGATGTAAATATTTTTCATTATTTACTATTTCTATTTTAAATGGTTCTAGTTTAGATTGTTTAGCTTTTGCTTTCACCGCTCTTATAGTCCAAATTGGTAAAAGGATCAAGAGCCAATACATCAGTAAAACTATCGCGGTCGCAGCGATACCAATTCCCACTCTATAAATAGCTTTTTCTCGAACCGGGGCAGGAACAAAACAACATACCAACACCATAAGCAACAACCAAAAACTAAATTGCATAATTTTTTTATTTGTCTTCGAGGTTTCGCCATATATTTTATATAAACACCAAAACAAAACAACAAAAGCTACCAAACCTATAAATTTAAATATGGTTACTAAAACATCCATGGAAAAACCTCTTATTTTTATTCCTATTCTAGCAACAACATTTGAAAATGTAAATTGAATATATTAGCGATTAAATTATTGTTAGCACGGTCGTTTGAAAAACATACATTTACATACACTCTGGGACAAAAGTCGCAGGTTTCTGCGGTTTTGCGGGGTGCATAACACACGACAAAATTCTTCTAAAAACGCTTGACTTCTGCATTTTTTTAGTATATTATATGCAACGCTATTCGGGCATAGTTCAGTCGGTAGAACAACGGACTGTTAATCCGTATGTCGTTGGTTCGAGTCCAACTGCCCGAGCCAGATTTAGCCCAGATTTCTGGGCTTTTTTCTTTGTTTCCAGATTTCTAACTTGTTATCATTTTCCTCATTAAATGATTCTTGTTGACCGTATAGTCATTCAAAAAACATACATTTTTACACCGCAAACCGATTTGAAATGGTTTATTGATATACGTTATAAGAGTTAATATCAACCCTTATTTTAATGCCAGTTTTCTCTGTTTGTCCTTAATAAACTTTGCCCTAGACACTCGAAACCTTTTTATGAGATATAGCCCTGCACCACCTCTAGCAACCGAACCATTGCGATAGTGTCCTGGCCACAGTATTCATGCAAATTCTTCATCATTTCTTCGGTTTGTGCTGGCGTTTGTTTACCAACCATAAAGTCCATAAATTGATCACTGGCCTCGGTTCCGTTGTGTATTCCCAAATTCTCATACGACATTTCCGGTATGAATGCTGGCAATGTTTGTTTAATCGATGCGCTGCCGTTCTGACATGGGCGATACAATCCACGTTCACGAAATGGCATCAGCAAGTCCAACATGCGGTCATTTATCGCCAGCAGTTGATCTGAATATTCTGGAAAGTCACGGGCCATTTCTGTATTGCGACCTTGTTCAAATCCCTGGTTATAGACAATGACCGATCCGGTGGTACCGATAGTTTCTATCAGTTTCTTTATCAAACCCGGTCTTGGATCTGTGCTGGATTCATCGTGCAGATATTCGTAGTGTTCCAGTTCGCCCCCTGGGGTCCGTTGCACATGCAGTGAAAACTGGAAACAAATCTGCTGATATGGCCTTGAGTTATCAAACATCGGTACCGCTGGCATGATGGACTCGTAGTCCAGGAAATACAGTGGCCACTGCAATTGGTCTGTAAAGTTGTGCAGAATGTCCGGATTGACGACTTCGGTTCCGGTCAGGTATGCCTCTATGTCGCCTGGGTGCATTTGCTTGATACGTTCCTGTTCCGGTATGCCGGTCAGGTCCGCACCGTATGCTGCATACATTTCATCTGCCAGCGCACCCTTAAATGCATTGAATACTGAATAGTCCGGTATATTCCGCCAGCAATGGTGTTTGTAAGGACAATCATAGAACTTATTGCACTTGCCCTTGGATATTGCAATCCCCAGTTCTGGGCCGTCTAACACCGCACGAATGCGTTTCACATCTGCTGCGACTTGTTCCATTGGCTGCAGCTCTTCGTTTACGTTATGCAGCACAAACAGTTCCTGGATATCCAGCGCACCGTGTCTGACGTATTCTGGGTTCAGGGTAAGTATGTAGCAATCACGTATTTTGACACCACATTGTGTGAATACATATTTCTGGAATGACGCATCAAGATAGTGGTATTCGTGGGGGCTTGTGGTTGACTTAACCTCTATGATGTCCCATGTGCCGTCATTATTATTACGAAGAATGTCCACCGCACAGTATTCGCCTGTCTTGGTGGACAATGTTGCCTCATAGATATATGGGTCATCAGCCTTTATGGCATCTTGGGTCTGCCATGCTGCCTCATATTCCCATGGTTTAGCTGTGATGTATCTGCCACCTGGGAACTTATCTATGGCCAATCTTCCGATTTCGTGTCCACGTTCCAGGATTGCCATGTTCATTTCAGTCTGGATATCCTTGCGCAGTTTCTTGAACCATATTGCGTTTGGACATTTTACCCCTAATACATAATCTGATTTTGATATTTTGAACATCACGAAACCTTTATTCTTCCTTTATAATAGTACCAAAGCAAATGATCAAAACCATTTTTGCTTATCTTGTTACCTGCTTTTTTTATAATTTTCTCTATTGTTTCCGAATATACCGCATAGTCTTCCAGTTCTTGCTTTTTTACTTCAATTCCATAGTAATCAATATACAGTGGTAATGCGTTTTTTAATATTGAGTCGTATATTGAGTAATTGTCTTGCTCTTTCTTGCCCTCGAACAGATAAAAGCATGCATAGTGACAGAACTTGCTTGCAAACGACTTGTTTTCCCTGGGCCTTATGGTTGCACTAGTTTTCCTTGCAATTATTTCTACCAGTTTATATTTCGTGCCATGTGGGTCTTGTAGATAATGTAGTAGTTTTTCTAGTGGAATCTTGCATATTCTTTCTGTTATTTCATCACGTCCAATACCGTCTGCGTTCAGATGTGTGGAATTATCTCGATCTACAGCTATCACAGCATTTGCTATGATGTTCTTGTATGTTTTTCTGTCCGTCATGTTTTTTTTAATGTAATCCCTTAACTGACACATCCAATATGCTGTTGAACCACCTTTGCCATTCTTGTCCGGCCCATACTCTTTGTTGCCGGAGTTTAAGTATGCAGCATCATTTTGAATCATAGCCTCAACCCTGGCCACATTGTCTTGGGTTATTTCTACGAGTCCCTTAGTTTCTATGGTCGTGAGCATATATTTTTTTGCTATTTCTAGTTCATTTCCGATCTTATTCATTGATTGCCTTTCCATTGATTGTGCCAATTATAATTCTTCATAGGAATAAAAGCAATCTGTATCAAGATTGTTTTTTGCTAATTTTTCTTATAAAAGTCTGGAATTTTTTCCATTCAATGGTATAGTAAAAAGGATATTTAATTCTAGACATAAAGGGATATGATATGGCCGACACTGATTTCCGATTTTTCACGAATACTGATAGGGATTCTCTGCTTTCTCGATTTCAAACGACATTAAAAGACGCACGGTATTTTGATGTCCTGGTCGGGTATTTGCGTGCCAGTGGTTTTAACAATCTGTACAAGGCATTTACTAAAATTGAAAAAATGAGAGTTTTGGTTGGTCTAAGTGCCGACCGTCAGGTTGTTTCCTTAGTTGAAGAATCTAATCCCCAGGGGCAACTAAGGTTGTCACGCCATGATCTGAAGCAGAATTGTGCGGAACATGTCAAAAAGGAATTTGAGAATTGCGATGATTCCCCCGACACCGAAGACTCTGTTGCCTCTTTGCGACAGATGATTAAGGATGGTAAGCTTGAAATTCGTGCGTTCCCAGAACGGAACATTCATGCCAAGGTATATATCACCCGTTTCCCTGATGACGATCGTGATTTTGGTAGTGTTATTACTGGATCTAGCAATTTTAGTGAAAACGGCTTAAAGGCAAACCATGAATTCAATGTTGAATTAAAAGATACACCGGATGTAAAATTTGCCCTGGAACGCTTTGAGCAACTTTGGGAGCAAAGTGACGATATTACCAGCGAATACATCGATACAATCGATACGCAGACATGGCTAAACCCCAATATTACACCTTACGAAATCTATCTGAAGTTCCTGTACGAATATTTCAAGGAGGAAATCAATTTCGATAAGGAAGGTGGCTTTATGTTGCCAGATGGCTTTATGGAATTGGAATACCAGAAACAAGCTGTTACAGCGGCTAAAAAGATCCTGAATGCATATAACGGTGTATTCCTTGCTGACGTTGTTGGTTTAGGAAAAACATATATTACTGCATTATTGCTGCAACAAATGCCTGCCGAACGTAAACTGATTATTTGTCCACCTGTCTTGATGGATGGTTGGAAGGCTGCTATTCGGGATTTTCGTGTTGGCGGTGCGGTCGTGGAATCTTTGGGCAAACTGGACAAAATTGAAAAACAGGCTGAAAACTACGATATTATCGTGATTGACGAAGCCCACCGTTTCCGCAATGAAGTTACATTTGGCTTTGAAAAGCTACAGCAAATCTGTCAGGGCAAAAAGGTTGTTCTGGTTTCTGCTACGCCAATCAACAATAAATTTGATGATTTACTGTCCCTGATCAAGTTGTTTCAGCCAGTGAAACGCAGCACCATCCCTGGTGTAGTCAACTTGGAAGAATTCTTTAAGAGACAGTCTAGAAAACTAAATGGTCTGCAAAAAGGCACGCCTGAATATCGTGCTGCTGTTTCTGCTGCCTCTGCACAAATCAGAAACAAGGTTCTATCTCATCTTATGGTTCGCCGCACTAGAACTGAGATCAAAAAATACTTTGATAAAGACATTAAAAATCAGGGACTTCATTTCCCAGAAGCGGCCGATCCACGTCGTATTATTTACCAGTTTGATGAGCAGATCGACAATGTCTTTAATCAGACAATCGATTTGTTAAAGGAATTTTCATATTCCCGTTATACGCCACTGCTTTTCTTAAAGGAAAAACTTAGTGATTTTGCCGCACAACGTCAAAAGAATATTGGTGGCTTTATGAAGGGCATCCTTGTAAAACGTCTGGAAAGCAGTTTCTATGCATTTAAGCAGTCAACTGACAGGTTTGTCTTATCTTATGAACGCTTTATTGACATGTTCCAAAAAGGAACTGTGTACATCAGCAACAAGGTGAATGTTTATGACCTGCTGGACAACGACCAGGAAGACAAGCTCTTGAAGCTGGTTGAGGATGAAAAGGCGGAGATGTATTCTTCCGATCAGTTTAATGATGATTTTCTACCGGCTCTGCGAAGTGATCTGACCATACTGAGACATATCCAAAAGTTATGGAAAGAGATTGATCAAGACCCAAAAGCGGATGAGTTTGTCCGCATGTTGAAAAAGGACAAGGACCTTGCCGGTAAGAAAGTTATCGTCTTTACGGAATCCAAGGAAACATCCGACATTGTGTACAAACGCCTGGCCAAGGAATTCAAGGGCCGTGTTATTCGCTATTCTAGTGAGGGTGGCGACTTTGATGGCCGAACGTTATCTACCGAAGATGCACGCCAGCGCATCAATGAAAACTTTGATCCACGTGAAAAAACACAGTCGGACGACATTGATATTTTGATTACCACTGACGTGTTGGCTGAAGGTGTGAATCTGCATCGTTCAAATATCTTGGTCAATTATGATCTGCCTTGGAATCCAACCAGAGTTTTACAGCGTGTCGGTCGTGTAAATCGTGTTGGTTCATCGTTTGCTGAATACTTTGTCTATAACTGTTTCCCAACATCGGTATCAAATGATCACCTGCATTTAGAAGAAAACATTATATCTAAAATCCAGGCATTCCACGATACTTTGGGCGAAGATGCTAAATATCTGTCCGAGGATGAGGAAATTGAAAGTCACGAACTGTC
This sequence comes from Alphaproteobacteria bacterium, assembly GCA_015062525.1. Taxonomy (GTDB): domain Bacteria; phylum Pseudomonadota; class Alphaproteobacteria; order Rs-D84; family Rs-D84; genus Enterousia. The sequence continues at coordinate 147,085 of SUUM01000002.1, forward strand.
TGGTCGTGGTGCCAACTTCTATAAGAGATTGAACGATAAAAACGGCTTTAATGATGAAGATGAAAACGCAGAATCTGAACTTAAATACCTGAATATCATTCGTGATGTTCGTGACAAAGACCCTGCGTTGTTCGATAAAATCAAGCGTTTGCCTAAGAAGGCACGTACTGCATCTGTCAGCAAGAAAATGCCAAATGCTCTGATTAGTTTCTTCCGCCGTGGTGCTTTGAAAAAGTTTGTGTATTCAGATGCACTTAAATCCGAAGAAATTGACTTTATGACTGCAGCAAAAGCATTTGAATGCGGTAAAGATCAGGTAAAAAAATCCACTCCTGCAAATTTCTTTGATTTGCTGAAACGTAACAAAGCTTACCTTGATGGCTTGGCTGTTGCAGAGGATCTAACCCCTGTTGCCAACTCCGGCCGTTCTAACGAGGCAAAATTACAAAAGGATGTGATGTTCTTATTGAGAGACACATCTCAGTACACCGAGGAGGACGAGGAATTCCTGCGTGAATTGTCTGAAGCTCTTGAAATGGGTTCTGTTCCTAAAAAGACCGTTCAAGAAGCAAAAAAGGCTCTGGACAAACAGAGAAACATTTTGCTCGAGAATATTAAAGCAGTGCATTTCCTAAAATCATGGTTCTCAAAATGTGTCTATTCGAGAAACAACACTGCCAATCAAAATGTAAACGATGCACGTGAAATCATTCTGTCAGAATACTTTTATGGGGAATAAGTTATGAATATAGATGCTGCTAAAAATTTGGTTACCAAGGTTCTGAAGAACGCATATGACGAAGAAAACTTTCGTGAGTTAGTTCATAATCTGTTTGACAACTACACCCCTCTTCAGGAACATCCTGTATCTGGAGCTTATATCTGGGACTCTTTCAAGGAGCATATCATTTCCTATAAGCGACTGGCAAAATATGAGACCAATGGTCAAACGGTTGATGTCCTGGCAGTCTGTGTGCAGAACGGCAGCAAACTTGAGCATGCACGTACGATGTTGCGTAATTTCATATCTAAGTATCTGAACGCAGGTCGTGGTGGGAAGCTCAGAGATGCAGCTTTGGTTGCATTCTATGCCCCTGATTCAACCGATTGGCGGTTGTCTTTGGTCAAGATGGACTATAACTATGACGTAAACAAGCAGAAAATAGAAAATGTCTTTACTCCTGCACGACGTTATTCTTTCCTGGTCGGAACAAATGAACAGGTTCATACTGCTTGCAAGCAGTTCTTGGATGTTCTTGTTACTGGCGGCAACCCAACCCTGCATGAGTTAGAAAAAATATTCAGCATTGAAACTGTATCAAACGAATTCTTTGAAAAGTATAAGGAACTGTTCCTGCGTTTAGCTGAATCAATTGACAACATTCGCCAGAAAGACATCCGCATAAACAGCGACTTTGAATTGAACAACATTACAACCCAGCTGTTCTGTAAAAAACTATTGGGTCAGATTGTTTTCCTTTACTTTCTGCAGAAGAAAGGCTGGCTGGGGGTTGATAAGGATCAACCTTGGGGAACGGGTCGCAAGGACTTCCTGCGTTCATTATTCACAAAAGCCGTCAACAATGGCGAAAATTATTTTGATGCATACCTTGAACATCTATTCTATGAAGCTTTGGCTATAAAACGCCCCGACAGCTACTTTGAACGCTTGGGCTGCCGCATTCCATTCTTGAACGGTGGATTGTTTGAACCAATCCAGGGCTATAAATGGGATGAGTATAAGATCATGATTCCTAACGATATCTTCTCAAATTCCAACTCTACCAAGGAAGGTGATATCGGTGATGGCATCTTGGACGTTTTTGATCGCTATAATTTCACAGTTCGTGAAGACGAAATGCTGGAAAAGGAAGTTGCTGTTGACCCTGAAATGCTTGGTAAGGTATTTGAAAACCTGCTTGAAGTCAATGATCGTAAATCCAAGGGTGCGTTCTATACCCCACGTGAAATCGTTCATTTTATGTGCCAAGAATCACTTATAAATTATCTTTATAACAAGGTTAATTGCGTTCAAAAAGAATTGGCTCAAGACCAACAGCCATCGTTCTGTGTGTTCCCGAAGCAACAGCTAACACTGGCAGAGGATATTTGCGAAGAACGTGTCAGCAAGCAAGCCCTGTCTGACTTTATCCGCTATGGTGATATCTTTCGTGAACATGAACGTGCCTCTGGTAAAAACAATACAGGCACGTATGAGCATAAAATTGCCCCAGAAATTAAGAAATACGCAGAGGAAATAGATCAGGCATTGGCGGATGTTCTTGTCTTGGATCCTGCCATTGGTTCCGGTGCATTCCCTGTGGGCATGATGAATGAGATTGTACGTGCAAGATTAAATCTACTTGAGTATGGTTATATCTGTTGCAAAGGTGACATTCGCAACTCATACACATATAAACGACATGCTATTGAGCGTTCGCTGTATGGCGTGGACATAGAAGACTCCGCTGTTGAGATTGCAAAATTGCGTTTCTGGTTGTCTTTGATTGTTGATGAATACGAACCAAAATCAATCAACCCATTACCAAACTTGGATTATAAAATTCGCTGTGCCAACTCTTTGCTACGCATCCAGGGGTCTTTATTCAATGCCCAAGACATCGTGGATTTGGAACGCTGGAAGGATGAATTTGTACAGGAGTCGGATGGGCGCAAAAAGAAAGGCTTAAAAACAAAAATTGATGACGGGTTGTCAAAACTTGCAAAGGAAGGTGAATTTGATTACAACATCTTCTTCTCTGAAGTTTTCCGCTCTAACGCAGGTTTTGATATTGTCATTGGGAATCCACCTTATGTTCAATTGCAAAAAATGAAGAATGATATAATCAAGCGTGGTGTTCATGCTGGCAAATCATTCCAGGATCTCTATCGAGAACAAAATTTCAAGACCTATGAGGCTACTGGCGACATATACTGCTTGTTCTATGAAAAAGGGTTATCATTATTGCGCAACCGTGGTGTTCTTTGTTACATAACATCTAGAACGTGGATGAAGAGTAATTTTGGAGAGCCTCTGAGAGACCTTTTTGTAAAGCACAACCCATTGTTGCTTGTTGACCTTGGTGCCGGTGTTTTCACAACTGCAACTGTTGATACTAACATACTACTTGTCGAGAAAAAAGGCTATGAAGGGAAAACGCTATCTTGCGACTATAAAGATCGTTCACAAGATATGAGCGTTTATATTCAACAATATGGCAGCGAGTTGAGTTTTACATCGGATGCTTGGGCGATACTTAACCCGTTGGAACTGTCTATAAAATCCAAAATAGAAAAATACGGAACCCCATTAAGAGATTGGGACATATCTATAAACTATGGAATAAAGACAGGTTGTAATGAATGCATCATTACAACCTGTCAGGACACCACGATAGATATTTATCCCCCATTCTTTTAATGGTGTGCCATATTTTTCAATTTTATCTTTTATAGACTGTTCCACGGCATCTAAAATTGCCCAGGAATCCTTTGTAAATTTTATTGGCACTGCATGGTGACTAGTAAAAATGCTCATATACCGTAATCAATTTTTGTTTATAAAATGTAAGGGCTGTATGAAACAAAGGAGTCAGTAATGATATACGGCTATATTCGGGTCAGTACCGATAAACAAACTACTGAAAACCAGCGTTTTGAAATCAGTCAATACGTGGATAAAAACAACCTGGTTATTGACCAGTGGATCAATGAAACAATCAGTGCGACAAAAGCACTTAGCAAACGTCAACTGGGAAAACTGTTAAAGCGGCTCGAGAAAGGCGATATACTAATTGCCTCGGAACTATCCAGGCTTGGTCGTAACCTGCTGCAGGTGATGAGTATTCTTCATTTATGCATGGATAAGGATGTCCAGGTCTGGACCATTAAGGACGGTTACCGTCTGGGGGCCGACATCCAATCCAAAGTTCTGGCATTTGCTTTCGGCTTGTCTGCCGAGATTGAGCGTAATCTGATAAGCCAACGTACCAAGGAAGCTTTGATGCGTATGAAGGCTGAAGGCAGGATTCTTGGTCGTCCAGTGGGTCGCAAAAATACATATGTCAAACTTAGCGGCAAAGAGACCTTAGTTAGGGAATTGCTAAACAATAACATCTCAAAGAGTGGTATTGCTCGTATCACTGGTGTTCACAGGATAACCGTTTCAAAGTTTATTCGTGAGCGTGTGTCCATTTGATATGGTACATCTGCGATTTTTTAGGGGGGAATTAGCGGTAATTCAAATGGACGGCTTAGGTCGTCTTTTTCTTTTTTACACCACCCCTTTGTGGGTGGTTTTTCTTTTGCACGTTTATATCCATGTTATCAGTTTACGAAGTCTATTCTTGATTTTTTGTTCGTTTTGTGATATAATGCTGGCCATCAAGCGGACGGTTTTAAGCCGTCTTTTTTTATTCTGCCCTGGCACTGTGCTGGGGCTTTTTTCATTGTAGGAGATATGATGCAAAAACAATGTGCAAAATTGCTGCGTGCCAAACTGGCCAGGAACGATGAGTTCTATACCCAATATGCTGATGTTGAATCTGAGTGCGACCATTATCGGTCGCATTTTTTGAATAAGTGCATTTACTGTAATTGTGATACGGCTGACAGTGCCTTTGTTAAATACTTTACCAAGCTGAAGTCCCAGGGGCTGATCAGGGATGTGTGGTTTAGCGGCGGTCTGGGTGGCACCGACTTTCGCAGTCCCCAGGCCATTGAGTTGCTGCAACGGGCGGATGTGGTTGTTACCAATCCGCCTTTTTCTTTGTTTCGGGACTTTATGGATTTACTGATTGAATATCAAAAGCCGTTTCTGGTCATTGGCAACAAAAATGCCATTGCCCAGCGCAAAGTGTTTGATTTGGTGAAAAGGAATAAAATCTGGCCTGGGGTTCGCCGATGGGCCGGTGGTATGCGGTTCGTGGTTCCAGATAGTGCTGACACCAAAGAGGTACCGGCAATATGGCTGACAAATTTGCCCCACAATCATCGTGCCGGTGCTTTGCGGTTGTCTGCCCTTTATGATCCGGAACGGTTCCCAAAGTATGACAATGCTGATGCAATCAATGTTGATCGCACGTCAGATATTCCTGTGGACTATGATGGGGTTATGGGTGTTCCAATCAGTTTTATTGAAAAATATAATCCGGCACAGTTTGTGATTCTGGGACTAGATAAGGAATTCACTTATGATGGTGGTGCGTGTTCTTTTCGTGGCCGCAAAATCTATACCAGGATATTTATAAGAAAAACACTTGCCACAATCGCAGAATAGTTTTAATCTGTCTGTATGTTGAAACGCATAAGGATTTTATTCTTGTCGCTTGTCGCAGTCTTCTGCCTTTCTGTTCCCTGTTATGCGTTTGAAATTGCGGATTTATCCAATTACAGTGCCATTGCAGTCAAGACCATGAAAAAGACGGACACCATTCGTCCTGATAAAAAGCATACTTTGGAAATTACTGGGACCAAAGGGTTGGAATCTGTTCTGGGGAAAGAGAAAAAGTCGTTTGAAACGTTGTATGTCTACATTGGCAAAAAGACCATCGAAGAATACAGTACTGCCAAATGGTATTACTATTATCAGAAATCGTGGAACGGTCGTGGACGTGGCAAATTACACTATAAACGCAATGATGTTATGAAGTCTGCGGCGGTGGGTGATTTGCTGGTTGTCGCACGCAAGCCCAATGATGATTTGCTGATGCTGGTTATCAAAGATGGTAACGATGCCAAAGATGCTGTTTTGGCCCATATCGGTGTGCAGCAAGAAAAGCCAAAGGACGAGCCATCTTTCTGGTCCAAGTTATGGGGTTCTTCGTCAGAGCCAAAGACCGAGGAATATGATATTGAGCCGGCGGCATTACCAATACCGCCTGTTTCTGAAAAGTCTTGGATTCGCATTTACTTTACCCCTGGGACCGATTGCGAAGACAACATTGTTGCAGAGATTGAAAAAGCCAAGAAAATTGACATTGCGGTTTATTCTATTACCAATCGCAAAATAGTTGATGCCATCCTTGCTGCGCACAAACGTGGTGCAAAGGTTCGTGTTATAACTGACCGAACAATGGCTGGCAATAAATATTCGTTGGATGAGGAATTGGTTGATGCCGGTATTCCTGTTGTGATTCACAAGAAGCATAAAATCATGCACAACAAATATGCCATATTTGACGGAAAAATGGTCGTTAGTGGGTCCTATAACTGGACCACATCTGCAACAAAAAGCAATGCAGAAAACTGCACATTTTTTGAACAGCCCAACAAAGAATATTCTAATAACTTTAATGAGCTATGGGATAAATACAGCGACTAGTTGCAAATTACAAAAGTTTGTTGTAAACTGTGCGTGTGCAAACAATTGCATAAAGGCATTAAAAGTGCGTACGGGTTTGATCGCCCACACATCACTACTTCTAATGTCCCGACAATGGTCGGGATGCTGTTGCTATACAACAGGGTTTTACCCAAAGGCAACGGGGTTCTATGTGTGAATCGATCAACTCCCGACCACTCTTTTTGAGTGGTCTTTTACTTTGGGGGTTCCATGAAGGATAGGATCATTCTATTGATATTGCCGGCATTGGTTCTGCTGGGATTCTGGATGGGCAGACGTGAACCGGTACGTTATGAAATTACAGGTGGCGAGGTATATTTTGCCCCTGGTCCTGAATGTGAAGAACATATCATTGCGGAAATCAACAAGGCCAATAAGATTGACATTGCCGTTTATTCTATTACCAGTGTCCCTGTTGCAAAATCTATAATATCTGCACATAAACGTGGTGCAAAGATTCGCATTGCTACCGACAGAACTATGGCTGGGAACAAATATTCACAGGTGGATGAACTGGCGGCGGCTGGCATTCCGGTTCGCAAGAACAAAGGACATCGCCAACAGCACAATAAGTTTGCGGTTTTTGATGGCAAACGAATTGTTACTGGTTCCTATAACTGGACTAAGAACGCCATACAGCAAAATGCGGAAAATTGTATTTTCTTGGATGCGTTTGGCCCCACATATTCTGAGAGGTTTGAGTACCTATGGGATTTATATAAGCAGTAATGTAGCATACTATACAACCGGCATTTGAAATCAGTCAATTTTTGTGATAGAATAGGACAGAATCCAAGAGATTGGGTTCGGGACTTTCCTAGTCCACTAAATTCGGTGCGAAAGCATCGTTAATTGATGTTATCGGTGTTTTTGCGCCGTTATCATCCCTGATTTTGGTCGGGGTGCTGTTGGTTATATAAAACGGATTTCCGGAAGACCGCAGAATCAGTAATTTAGTGATTAGGAACACCCCGACCGCCTTTTTCTTGGGCGGTTTTTATATAAAATAGGAGAGATTTTATGAAAAAAGTGTTATGTATTCTGCCTGTTCTGGCTTTGACAGCTTGTGACAAACCAACAACATCTATTGAATTAGAATGTAGTATGAACAAGGATTGGCAAAAACCAGTTTCCATGTTGCGCACTGACGAAGATTATAAGAATCAAGTCCCTGTACTGGTTGATGTTAAAGCATACAACGATCATGCTGTTCTTGTCGTTAATGGTAAGGAATCCACCTTTTATAAAAGCAAGGAAGAAAAATCCATGGGCGAGTTTGGGCGTGTTTCTGTGGACTATGAAGGTGTTTTCCCAGACACAGATCGCTTAGCCACATTTAGTTTCTATGGTGATATTGCTAGCAAAACAATTCTGCAATTCGACCTGCATTTTGATGGAGAATATACGCTACATGATGGCAAAAGATTTACTATGGGACATTCATGCACGCCAACAAAGAAAGAGTATATTGGTGACAATTGGTCCGCAAATGCACCTTGGGACCATGACTACAAAATGCCAAACAAAATTGAAAAATGTATAACTACCATTGTCGATAAAGTATATTGTGATAATGAAGAATGCGATCGTTTATACATATTCCATAGTGGACATCATTATTTGACAGCTGAGGAAGCATTGAAGATTAGTTCGAATTGGGATTATTCAAACATGCGCCTTTATTCAAACGATGGTAGACTGGAATAACATGAAAAGGATGCCTGCGAAGTTGTTGATAGGCTGTTTAAGTATATTGATGAGGCAGGATTAAATGACTCGCAGATAATCCAAGATGCGATGCTTGAGTGTGGTGAAGAATGTGATCCTGTATTAACGACTGGTGATCAGGGTGATTTTTTGATCCGTCTGCCAGAATCTGAAGCTTTGTTAAAGATTGCAAACAAGACAAAAAATGCCAAATTCCTGTCCGTATTCAATCCTAATTCCTATGCAAAAGCCGGTTACTGTTTGTTAAACATTATTCCATACAGTACAATGGAAAAGCTGGGTTGGGAGAACAAGGACTGTCACTATCGCTTATACTGTGGCGCACCAGAATTTATGGACTATGACCAATATTATGCGGTTGAAGTTTGTAATTAAAAAGAAAACCTGTGATTTTCACAGGTTTTTTTATTAGTCGCACAGGCGGTCATAGACGATGTTGTTTGCATCGATTTGTTCTATGGTTTCAGCTGTGTCGTTGGTGTAGTCAGCATAGATTGGACGATATAACAGGCAGTAATCACCGCCTGTTATATTTTTTGTGCAACCGCTGCACAACATCAGGATTATTAGCAACAGAATCCCTAGCTTTATTAGCCCTTTGTACGTTCTGTAAAACCGTCTTAGTCTGGCGTGCTTTTTCATTGGTCTTTCCTTTCTTTATGCCGATTAAATAAGCCAGCGCAACCGCACCGGCAACTATGTATGCTTTGTATTTGTTCCAGTATTCTTTTATGCGCATCGTATGCCCTCCAACAGTTCTTCGTTGCTGTATGGCTGCTGGCCGTTTTCGTGCTGAATGATGGCCTTTACCAGTGCCAGCATTGTGTCGTTGTCAAACAGGTTCAGTTCCGATCCGGACCCAAAGCCGGTTTGATGGCATACACTTTTTACGTATGCTGCGGTATCATTCTCAAATGATGGAGCCCACCGTCTGATTATGCCAGATACTGTGCAGATGCCGTATTTGGTCTGGTATACTTTCAAGACCCTGGCCAGCGCACGAATGCCCCATTTTGGTTCTGTAAATATGCAGAATTCGCCATCTGATGGTGGCAAAGATAAACCGGCCCATTGTGTGCCGGTGTATCTGATGTTTCCTGGATTGTTGTTTCTTATTCCCCTTGGTGGTTTGCGTTTCATTTCTTTTCCTTTCTTTCGAATAAACTTGTTATGTTTTCCCCCAGTGCTGCCGCTACGAACAGTGCGACTATTTCAACCCCGAATCCGCATGCTGCCAGCACGACTGCCGTTATGCCGAATAATGCACACGCATATCGTTTGGCTGATGGATTTCCGTTCTTGTCACTGAATATCTTGGCTATGTATGTGATTGCGTTTTTCATCCGTTTGCCCCTTTGATTAAGATTTTTACGTCCCCACGTATCTCGTACAGGGATTCCTTGATTATCTTTAAGTCGGATTCCAGGGTATCGGTCCTGTGTTCCAGTTGTGCCAACCTGGTGTTTACCGATGCGTGGTGTGATTCTGCACGAACCACAAAGCCGACCAATGCCGCCATCAAGCCATACAAAAGTCTGCCGTCCACTCTCATCTTGAATCCCTCTCGTTCTTGTTGTTTAACCATCGGTCGCCTCCCTTGGTCTGGTTGCCTCTATACTGGTTTTGTAGCCAGAACTGTTCATTGTGTGCCGGCAGGATTTGATTACCCACTTGCCCCTGAATTCAGTCCGTCCAACCTGTATGTCAATCACACTTTCTGCCCCCAACATTGGGTTGCCTGGCATTTCAACTGTCAGTGCGTATGTGCCATCTGCTATTTCATTCAGTTTGGCCTGGGCCTGCAGTTGTGCCTGTTGCTGATTGCTGTATGTGTCCCTTAGCTCATATGTTGGTGGTGATGTGCCAACTGTGATTTCTTGCTCTTCGGCTTTGTTCACGTCATAGTATTTTGCCGATACTTTGCCGTATTTATTCCTTTCCGTTATTCGCAGGCGCATGCTGGACACCGTTGTTACCGGTATCGTTGGCAATGGCGATCCGTCTGGAAATTTGCCAGTCAACGGATCTATAAACATCAGTTTGCCACCTGCGATCTTGATTGCTGCGCCATAGTCGCTGGCCAACCTTTGGATAAAGGCACAGTCGCTTTCTTCCGTTTGGTCTATGTGGTCAATCTGAATGCCTGCAAAGGTGGCAGATATGGCAGCCGTTATACCATACCTGCCGGCGATGGTCTGCACGATACTGGTCAGGGTTTTCTTGTCCCAGGATTCTGTCTTTGGGGCTTTGAATTCCCCCATATCGTGCAGATTTGAGTTTGATGCACGTGCGGTTATGGTTAACGTCTGGGGCGATGCGTTCAGTTCTATTTCATCTGCAACAAACTGTCCCATCGGGTACAGTTCGTCATACCCCATCGCAACACTTAGCACGGCACCAGACGATGGCAGTGCGAATGCTGAATCCCTATCGTCCAGTTCCATTGTCATCGTATCGGACACAATTCCGATTTCATCGCTGATACTTAGCGATATCAGACGGCTATGTATCAGTTCGGTTATGTCGTTATCGTCCGCAATGATTTTGTATTTCGGTTTCATTGCCACATCTTTATCTTCTGCTTGTTTGTGTCTTGGACTATGTCGGGCAGTGTTATTTGAACGCCTGCCGGCAGGACCGCATCATATCCGGCCAGATGCCGGTTCTGGACCAGAACCTGTTCCAGGATACCGGCGGTCTTGCCATAGTGTCGCCATACTATGTAGTCCAATGTTTCGCCATCTTTACTTGTGTAAATTGTCATAATGCACCCACCACTTGTTGAACGATCCCCAGCGCACCGGCCTGTGTTTCTTCGCCGTATTTCTGCAGGGTTATTGAAAACGATATCTTGCGTGCGGTTCCGTCTTTTAGGAAATATGTCTGGTCTTCGCTGATGCTGGTTATGCACCATCGGCCAAACGCCATTCCATTACCCGATATCAGCATCAGTGGGATTCCCAATCCGGCCTCAGCCCTCATCAGGGTTACCTGGCGCAGGCCACCTTTGAAGTGCGGATATATTTCCCCATGCAGGCTGATCTTCTCTGGGCCGGCACCAACAAACTGCAAAGCCGGTCCGGATCCCAACCGTTCCTGTTCCGCCCAGTTGTATTCGGTTGACCGGCTAAGACTCTGGTATGCTGCATTGGATATGCAGAACCTGTACGCCCCCAGAATCATCATCATGTTGATGTCCAGGGCCGAGTTCAGGTTCATATCCCCACCAACTGATTTCAGTAAGTCCCCGATTGCCATTGTTTATCCCTTAGTCATAGTTTGCACTGCGTGTTCGCCGTGTTGCCTGGTTTTCACGATTGTTCAGTTCTGTCTGGACGGCTGCGGCAACGTCTTCGGCCGACATGCCTGGTGCTGCGTTTATTGTTATGGGTGCCGATATCGCCACACTTGATGTGTTGTTGCTGGATATCTTGGATTGTGGCAGTTCAACCGGTGCGGCTGCATTGGTCATTTCGTTGATGACGGATACAGTGTCGCCAACCTTGGGTGGTTTTTCTGTTTCTTCTTCGTCATCGCCAAATGCCCAATTCCAGGCTTTCCCCACCCAGCTGTCTTTGACCCATTCTTTTACGCCGTTGAATATGTCCTTGGCTTTTTCCCACAGGTTTGTGATCCAGTTCCATACCTGCTTGAAAACCTGAACCACTGGCTCAAACAACTGCTTGAAGAATGCGGATATCGGTTTCCAGTATTTGATTATCAGTGCGGCCCCGACTGCAATCCCTGTGATTATCAGCCCCACCGGATTGGTTAGGAAAGCCGTCCCAACCGCCTTGATAACCGGTATCACAGCCCCCAGTGCGATCTTGGCGACCGAGAATATCGTCTTAACCTTGCTGAATACCCCAATGATGGCCAGCGCACCGCCTTTGAGGAATGTGAACCCATACCCCAGTGCAAACGATGCAATCTTGAACGATGTCATGCCTGCCACCGCCAGGCCAATGTATTTGACCAAGGTTGGGTGCTTTTCTGCGAATTCGGCCAGACTGCTGGCTGCTTTGCCGAATATTCCAACAACGCTGTTGATTGCCGGCAGTAATGTCGCACCAACATTCGTTGCCAGAACCGCCATCTGGTTCTTTAACAGTTGCAGGTTGTTTTCCGTTGTGGCGGATCGTGCTGCGAATTCACGCTGCATTGATCCGGCATACTCGGTTTCATTTGCAACTAGGTGCAGGTTTGCTTTTAGTGTGTCCAGCCCCTCAACCAGCGAATTGATGTGTCTGTTTGCGTTTTCCCCGAACATGTCTTTCATGATCTGGGATCGCTTTACACCTTGGACTTTGGTCAGTGCCTCAAGCACCGTCAGCATTGCCTCGGTTCCTTTGCCGGATTCCACCAGTTCGGTGTAATGTTCCATTGATATGCCCAACTGGTCAAAGGCATCACGTGCGGCACCGCTGGACACAGGTATCAGTTTCAGGCGACTGGCCATCATGTTGATAGCGGTACCGGCGATTTCAGGTGTCTTACCCATTGCCACGAATGTACCGGCCAGTGCAGATACCTCGTTATAGGACAGCCCAAATGACTTTGCCATTGCACCGGCACGCAGGTTAACCTCTACAATTTCAGGGGCCGTTGCTGCAATGTTGTTGGACAGGTGATTTATTACGTCCCCAACTTTGCTCATTTCCCGAATTGGCATCTGCAGAACGTTGGACAGCTTTGCCATCGATTGGCCAGCCTCGTCAGCGGTAATGTCAAAGGCAACCGACATCTGTGCTGCGGTTTCTGCAAACGATGTCAGTTCTGCCTTTGGTACACCCAATTGTCCACCGGCCGCCACAATCTGTGCCAGCCCCTCTAAGGTCAGAGGAATTGTTTCCGACAATTTCTTAATCTCGGATTCCATCTGCCGCAGTTCTTCGGGGCTGTCAAAGTCTATGACTTTCTTCACATCGGCCATTGCAGATTCAAATGCAACCGCTGGTTTGATCAGTCCGTATAAACTGGTCCCCAGGGAAACAACGTCCATCATCTGGCTGCGATACGATGCACGCTGCGCAAGGTTGGCTTGCTGCTTGCTGTGTATTGCGGCCATTGCGGACTGTCTGGATCGCAGTGTGTCCAATGCTTTACCCAGCGCACTTTGTTCCTTGTTCAGGTTCTTGGTATCGACACCTGCCTGTTTTAGGCTGGCGGATAATTCACGCAGGCTGGTGCGGTTCTGTTGGTATGCGGTTTTGGCCAGCGATGCCTCTTTCTTGGCCGTCCTGAAACTGTTGTTCAGTTGCTTTGATGGCTTGTCTGTCTGGCTGATTGCGGTGGCCAGTTTCTTGACCTCGCTTTCTGCCTTTTGCCACTGCTGATATGCCGAAACCGTATCTGTTCGCAGTTGCTTAAACGATGATATGTTCTTGCTGGTTGTGTCCAGTTTCTTGATTGCGTTGCCCAATGTTCCCAGTTGTTTCTGGGTTGAGCTGAACACACCCTTGAAACCGTTGCCCAGTTCTGCGCCAATGATGACTTGTACTGCTGTCTGTACGCCCATTTATCCCACCATTTCCTTATGAACGGCAACCGCTGTCTGGTGCCATTGATAGAATTCTTCTTCTGTCATTTCCAAGATTTCACTCAGTTGC
>SUUM01000003.1 GCA_015062525.1 Alphaproteobacteria bacterium
ATTTTACAAATCCTAACCTCGGTCAATGTTGCGGAAAACCTAGGTTATTCATACTCAACAGCACTCAATACAAATCTAGGGCTGGGGATTATGATTCCTCTGCTCTACCACTGAGCTACGCTGCCAATGCCCCGCATTATATCAACATTTTTTTCAAAAGCAAGAAAAAGAAATGTTCAGATTTTATTCATATTTACAATCATTATTAATTTTAACAAAATACATTTGAACCAACCCTTAATCTATGGTACCATATACCCCATGAACAAATTCTTATGCTGTATATTTTTAATATCTGCCACGACGACTGCCAACGCAGACACAAACCCATTTTTCAACGGATATGACAACCAAATTGCCGTTAATTTCGGTTGGGGCGTGGACAGTGGTTTTCTGTTACCTGCCCCGGTTCGTTGGGCGCCATTTATTATGCTGAATGCTGGCTATTCCCAGCCGACCGAATTTTTCCGCCTGCCGGCGCGTCGCACTTTAAACATAACCCAGACATTGGGCATGGGCACATCCCGTGGATGGCATTGGGACAAATACACCATTCCAATCGTCACCCTGTCCGAAGATGTGATTTTGGCGCACGGCAAAAACTGGTATTTTTATTCCGGTCTGGCGGTTGGTATGCAGGCCCAACAAAACGAACGCATTGGTTCAAAACTGTTGTTCGGATTTAAATTGGGAACGGGTTATAAATTGTCCGAATGTACCCATCTGGAATTATTTATGCAACACTATTCCAATGGCAACACCGCACCCGAAAACAATTCTTATGCATTTTTCGGCACCGGCCTGACATACAGTTTTTAACGGGTATTTCCCTAGATAAATCTTGTCATATTAGTATGTGCAAGTGCAATGGCGACCGCATCCGCCTCGTCTGCGGTTTTAGGCCGTGCGGCGGGTAATAAAATTTGCACCATTTTATCAATTGCTGTTTTGTCTGCGTGGCCGGCCCCGGTTAATGCTTTTTTAATTTTATTCGGCTCGTATTCAAATACGGGGATGTTGCGGTTTGCCACGGCCACAATTGCTGCCGCGCGCGCATGTCCCAGAATAAGTGTTGTTTTTGGATTTTTGTTCACAAATGTGATTTCAATGCTGCATTCGTCGGGGGAAAACGTTTCGCACAGTTCGGACACACCACGAAAAATTGTCACCAGGCGTTCCGCAAACGGCAATGTTGTTTTAGGTAAAATAACGCCACTTGCGATATATTTACGCGTTTGTCCCGCGGTATCAATTACCGCCCAACCCGTATGTAATAATCCAGGGTCAATACCCAGCACACGCTTTGTCATTTTCGAAAACTTATTTTGCCGACAGCATCATAGCCAAAGTATTTGTTGATTCGTTTGATAATTTCGTCTGATTGATATGACAGTTGTAATGCATAGGCCGGGTGCGTGGGGCGAATTACAACATTAAATGTATTGTCGCGATTCTTTTTTATTGCCGCAAGGCGTGCAACCGATGCAATATCCGTACCCATAATTTCATCCCAGCGATTTGCTAAATCAGAATCAGATGCGCGCACACCAAAGATTTTGATTAAACCGCCCAGTGCACCCCCAATTGTTTGGGGGCGTTTGGTGCGAACTTCAAATTTTTTATCGTGGTTTGACATATGTGTATTCTTTGGGCATCAGGATGAACATTTGACCCTGGGCATGTTGGCCCTGGGCGAACTTATAGGCTTCGTCCCCTTTGCCGAAAAAGATGTCTGCACGAATCCAACCGCGGATTGCGCTGCCCGTGTCCTGGGCAATCATCAGGCGACGGAACGGACGGCCGTCTGACAGGTTGGTGTTCACATAGACCGGCAGGCCCAATGTATATAAATCGTCGTCCATCGCAATACTGCGGATTTTAGATAATGGTGTCCCCAGTTTGCCAATTACATCCGGCGGGGTGGATTCATAGAAATAGACATATCGTGGATTTTTATAAATCACATCGCGCGCAAGTGTTGGGTTCGCTTTCAGGTGTTGCCAGACAGCCTCGGATGAAAAGCCACCTGCGGGACGGATGCCACGGTTGCGCAATTCTTCGCCAATTGATTTGAACGGCATATCATTGACGGCGGCAAAGTTTAATTTTACGTCTGTGCCATCTTCCAGGCGCAGGTTGCCCGACCCCTGAATTTGAATATTTTGAACATCCACTATGTTTGCCCAATACAAAACGCGTCCAATCTTTTTTTCAACAATGTCTTTTTTTGGGACACCCTTGTAATTGCGACCATCGGTCGGTATGCCCATCAGGGGTTCGTTGCATTGTGCCGTTTTTGTGCGGCATGCCGGAATAATTGGGGAATAGTATCCAGTGTACGTCCCCTTGTCCCCACCGTTGTCATTATAAATCTGATACGGTTGGAAATTTGATTCAAACCATGCGCGGACCGTTGCCACATCCGCCGATGCAGATGGCAACATTCGACATTTTTCTGCGAATAATTCGCGGTCTGGTATCAGGCGACCCGTGAATTGTATTTTTGCCTTGCACGAATTTCGAAACGCCTGAAGCGCATAGCGTACATCGTCATCGCGCCACCCCGGCAGGTCGTTATAAGAAACACGCCTAAAATTAGATGGAATAACAGAATTGTCACCCGATACAGTCGGCGTTGAAACGTCGCATGATGCCAATATAAATGCAGATAAAATTCCCAAAATCCCATTAAAAACAGTTTTTTTAGTAAAAAAAAGCATTTTTGGTTTGTCCCCCCACTTGTAAAAATCTTTTATAGTGTTATATTAGCATAAAAGCAGGACGCAAGTCCAGAGCACTTTTTAGCCAAACAGATTGAAGGAGAAAACAGAATGGCAAAATTTAATATTATTTCACAGTTTTTAAAAGACATTTCATTCGAAAGCCCAAATGTACCAGAATTGTTCTTTAAGTCCGATAACGGTCAGGCGAAATTAGAAATCAATATCGATATTCAAATCAAAGGCGCAGAAAATAATCTGTTCATGGTTGATTTGATTACCAAGGTTCACTCAAAATTAGAAGCAGGCGACAAATCCATTTTCTTGATTGAATCAACATATTCAGGTCTGGTTCAGATGGAAGAAGAAAAAGACGAAGAAGCCAAGAAACGCACATTGTTGATTGATGTTCCAACATTGTTGTTCCCGGCGGTTCGTGCCCTGATTACACGTTTAACATCTGAATCTGGGTTCCCAACATTTGCGATGCAACCGGTGGACTTTGCCCAGTTGTACGAACAAAAACAATCAAAATAAAAAAACCGCCAATTGGCGGTTTTTTTTATTTCTTTTTCTTTGCCGGCACTGTTTTAGCCACCTGCTTTTTTGCGGGCTTTTTTGCCGGTTCTTTTGACTCTGACTTCTTAACCTCTTTCTTAAAGACGTTCAATCCATCTGCCAAATTTTTCATCATGCCTGGAATTTTATTCGATCCGAATAAAATAACCAACAGCACCACGATAACCAGTATCTCTGCCCAACCTAAGCGTCCAAACATATCAATCTCCTTAACATTTATTTTGCAACATAGCAATCCAATCCATCGGATTTTGCATTCCGACAGAAACCATTCGCATCCGACGCGGTTTTAAATGCAACACGCAAACGGTATGTTGTTTTACCATCTTTTAACTGCGCCGCCAAAATAACAAACTGATGTCCTTGGAACAAACTTTTATGCGCATTTTGAATCTGACGTTGTGCACTTTCTGCCAACGCACGTGTGCTGTACGATCCAAACTGCACATACCACGCCCCCACAACAGGTTTTGAAACTGTTTGTGCCTCAGGTTTTGGTGCAGGCTTAGCGGCCGGCTTACTTGCCGTCTTGGCCACAGGTTTTGCCTGTTCAGGCTTTGGTTTTGCAACAGGTTTTGTTTCCGCCACAGGATTAAATTTAACTTCTTTGCGTTCTTCAACAACACGTACCGGCACACCAGCCGTTGTTGCAACGGGCTGTGGTTGTGGTTGCGCAACCGGTTGTGGTGCAGGCTTCACCTGTTCCGGCTGTGGCTGTGCCTGTGGCTGTACCTGTGCCTGAACCGGTGCAACTGGTGGCATAACATTCATATCTACAGTTTCAGTCGCATCCATAACAACTGGCGCATCCAAATCCACCTCTATCGAAGATGCAGAATCATCACCAATCGCACGAATGATAACATATGTTGCCAACACGATAACAACCAACCCAACCCCCAACAGCAACCAAGGCTTTTTTGGTCGTGGCGCCGCAAACGGCGTTGCCTCAGGCAACGTATCCATCGCACCATTGTCATCTAAATCCAATAAATCTAAACTGTTATCATCGTTCATGATAATGTCTCCCTCTTAATTATTTATGAATATTATATCATAAAAAAAGCCAAAGACAAAATGCTTTGGCATAAAAATTTACTTTGGCATATTTCCAAAATTTGGTGGCACAATTAACTTTTGATTTTGTTCTACAATCGGCTCTACCTCGCACCTTTTTGCACACCCCGCCAAAACAAACAGCACCGAACAAAATGCAAATAGTAAAGTTATCTTTTTCATATATGTTCCTTTTATTATTCCCGCAAAGACAAAGCCCAAATCACAAATAAATTGCTCTTTGCGCTTTGCTGTTTGCTTATTAATTACAACGGCATCTTGACACTATCTTTCATCATTTCAACAAATGCATCCAGTGGCATAGATTCCTGTTTTTCGACCCCCAAACGGCGCAGTGTGACATTTCTGTCCGCCATTTCTTTTTCACCAACAATCGCAATGATTGGCGTCTTGGCCAACGACAATTCACGGATTTTATAGTTCACTTTTTCATCTCTCAAATCCGCACGTGCATTCACACCGGCATTACGCAACATTTCAACAACCTCGTTCGCGTAATCGGCATGTTTCTGTGAAATTGGCGCAACAACGACCGGCTCTGGCGACAGCCACAATGGCAAATTACCACCCGTTGATTCCAGCAACACGCCCATAAAGCGTTCAATTGAACCCAACATCGCACGATGCAACATAATCGGACGATGTTTTTCACCATCTTCACCAACATACGACAGGTCAAACCGTTCCGGCAAATTCATATCCAATTGAACCGTACCGCACTGCCATACGCGCCCCATAGAATCGCGCAGATAGTTATCGATTTTTGGCCCATAGAACGCGGCATCCCCTTCGGCGATTTCGTATTCAATCCCGTTCGCATCCAGCGCGCGCTTTAGTGCCCCTTCGGCCTTGTCCCAGATTTCATCCGACCCGATACGAAATTCTGATTCTTTGCGCGTTGCCAATTTCATGGTAATTTTATCAAATCCAAACTTGCCATAAATGTCTTTGATAAATTTCAAGATTTTTACAACTTCTTCTTCTAACTGTTCTTCGGTACAGAAAATATGTGCATCATCCTGGGTAAATTCACGCACGCGCATCAGCCCCGACAGACCACCCGCCGCTTCATAGCGGTGAACCTTGCCAAATTCGGCCATATATAATGGCAAATCCTTGTACGAACGCAAACCATGCCCAAACACCAACATCCCACCCGGACACGACATCGGTTTGATACAGAACACTTTGCCATCCTGGGTTTTACCTGAATAGTTATGTTCACCATACTTTGCCCAGTGCCCGCTGCGTTCCCACAGACATCTGTCCATAACGGCGGGCGTTGAAATTTCCTGGTACCCTGCCCGTTCCTGGCGTGCACGAACATATTCAATCAACCGACGATACATCTTGTACCCCTTGTCATGCCAGAACACCGCCCCCGGCGCATATTCCGGTTCAAAGTGGAACAAATCCATCTCTTTACCTAATTTGCGGTTATCGCGCGCGGCGGCCTCTTCCTGCATTTTAAGGAACGCATCCAATTCTTCGCGTGTGGCAAACGCATCAACATAGATACGTTGCAGCATTTTGTTTTTCGAATCACCCTTCCAATACGCACCGGCAACACTGCGAATTTTGAAAGAATCACGTGGCAAATCCTTGGAACTTTCCACGTGTGGGCCACGACACAGGTCAACAAAATCACGGAAAGTATAGATAAACAATGCTTCGCCCGCCGCATCATATTCGTTCAACCATTCCATTTTATATGGTTGGTCTGCAAAGATTTCCTTGGCCTCGTCCAAGCTAACATTTCTCTGTTCAAAACGGCCATTAGACTTAATCAAATCGCGCATTTCTTTTTCGATTTTTTCAAAATCATCTTCGGAAAAACGATATTCTGTATCAAAGTCATAATAGAATCCATTTTCAATCGCGGGACCGCCCGCAAACTTAACCTCTGGGTGTAATTTTTTAACCGCCGCCGCCATAACGTGTGCCAACGAATGACGCATTAATTCGATATCATATGCCATAATAAAAGCCTTTTTATATTCTCTTGAATTGATTAACTGTTTGATTATAAGAATTTGTGCCACGCACCGCAATAGAATTTATACCCCCAACGGGGTTGTAGTAGTTGTTGTAAAGAACAAACCAAACATTTTCATGAATCTAATATTATTACCATCATCACAAAAAGTCAATCAGTAATATTCCCCTCCAGCGGAGGGGTGGCGGCTATGCCGACGGGGAGGGTTTAAGTCTTTCAACATTAAATCTTATCCACTCTAACACAGCCCCCATATCCTTCTTTACATCTTTATCTTCTATCCTTAGAACAGTTATCCCAACAGACCGCATATATTCATCACGTCCTTTATCATATTCATACTTATCATCATGTGAACAGCCATCTATCTCTATTACCAATTTCAATTCTTTACAATAAAAATCCGCTATATAATTTCCAATTGGTTTTTGTTTGGTAAATTTTACCCCCAGCGCAGACCTTTTTAGTTCGTTCCACAACAAAACCTCTGACAAAATACCCGCGCGACGGTTCGCACGGGCAAAGTTGTTCAAATTTTTATTGTATAATTCCACCATTATACAACCCTCCCCGCCAACTTTCGTTGGCCCTCCCCTCCACCGGAGGGGAATTTATTATTCTGCGGCGGTGAACACCTTCTGCACATCATCATTGGCATCCAGCGCATCCACCAACTTTTCCAACTTGGCATATGCTTCGTCATCCAAATCCATTGGCATGTTTGGCAACCAAGTCAATTCAGCCTGTTCTGGTTCGCCCAACACATCGGCCAGATATTTCTGTGCATTCACAAAGTCTTCTGGTTTGGTTGTGATGATAAATCCTTCTTCGGACGCTTCCAGGTTATCGGCATTGGCCTCCATAATAATTTCCATCATTTCATCTTCGGTTTTGCCGATTGATGCGGGGTACATAATCTGGCCTGCGCGTGTGAACATAAACACAACAGACCCTTCTTCACCCATATTTCCGCCATTTTTGCCAAAGATATTGCGAATTTCCGGCACAGTACGACGTGGGTTGTCGGTCAACGCCTCTACAATCACCGGCACCGCACCTGGGCCATAGCCTTCATAACGCACAGATTCATAACTTTCGGTATTTGCACCTGACGCCTTGTCAATTGCGCGCTTGATATTGTCGTTCGGCATAGAATTCTTGCGCGCGGTTAAAATTGCCAGGCGCAAGCGTGGATTGTTATCTGGGTTTTTATCCCCCAACTTTGCCGCCATGGTAATTTCACGCGCCAGTTTCGTGAACAGCCCACTGCGTGCTGCGTCGGCTGCGCCCTTTTTATGCTGAATATTGTGCCATTTACTGTGTCCACTCATATTTGACCTTTTTATTTATTTGGATTAAAATTACCCCAAAAGGATAACAAATGATTGGCAAATTGCAAGGCATAGTTGACTATATCGGCGACGGATTTGTGATTTTATTGGTGAACGGTGTTGGCTATAAAGTATTCACCGCCGAATACCTGACCCACAAATCGACGGTTGAACTGTGGATTGAAACGGTTGTCCGCGAAGATTCCATACGTTTATTTGGCTTTACAACCCTGAACGGACAAAACCTGTTTAATATGCTAACCGCCGTTTCCGGTGTCGGGCCTAAGGTTGCACTGGCCATACTTGGCACAATAAATTCAGACACATTAATGTCTGCGATTGCGACTGGCGATGCAAAAACAATTGCGACGGCCCCGGGCGTCGGCAAAAAGATGGCGGAAAAAATCATTGTTGAATTAAAGAATAAAATCGGTGGGGTGTCTGCAACACTGTTTGCACCAGATGCCGGCGCAACCGCATCCGCATCATCTGCCCTGCCCGATTTGTTGATGGCGCTGGAAGCATTGGGCTATCGCCGTCTGGACATAATTGAAATGGCGCAACACCTGGTGAACCAGAACCCAACCGCCGACGTATCCAAACTGGTCCCCATGGCATTAAAAGAAATAAGCAAGGGGAAATAATATATGGTCGATTTTATCAAGAAAATTAACGATGCAATTCGTACGATTAAATATCGCATTAATCCATATACCAAAATCAAAACAATTGATGAATTAAATAAAGTATATGCGTTAAATTACCACGATTTATCTGCACTGGATTTACGCGAACAGGGCGATTTGTTTTATGACTATAACGGAAACAAAACCCACCCATGGACAAACAATGTCATATGGCCAACGCCTGATAAAATGCCCGCGAACTTTAGCCCACAAAAACTGCTTGAATCATCTATGCGACCACGGTTAATCGAAGACTTGCACCAATCTGGAAAAACAGGACACGGCATTAATATCGCCATCATAGACGGTCAAATCGACGCAACAAATCCAGAATACAGCAATCAAATAAAATTAATTTCCCACAGCACAAAAATACAGACATCAAACACGACCCCTGAACACCACGGTCCCCTGGTTGCATGTCGCGCCGTTGGCAAAAATACAGGCACGGCCCCTGATGCCAATTTATATTATTTTAATGTCGCAAAAAATCGCGAAACAAATTTCTTTGACTCTAATATAGATGCATTTGAACGTGTCTTGGAATACCAAAAAAACGCCCACGAATCTGAACGAATTCACATTTTATCATGCAGTTTTGGCTTGCGCGCCAATACCAGCGGTCAACGCGCCACCACCGAACAAATCGCAAAGGTATATGAACTTATACAACAATTACATAATCTTGGAATTCAAATAATACATTGTTCCCCCACCCCAACAGAACAAAACGACATTGAACAACGCGGCCAAGTCGAACAAATACTAAAACAACATGGCTATCAAACAATTCATTGGCACGACCAAGAATTCAGCAATCGCAACCCAAACCAACCCATATTCGGACGATTTGTAAATTCACCAGATTTAATCAGTATTCCGACACGCAACATGTCGCATATTGACCACCACCAAGATGTGCGTTTTGACCCAAATGGCGGCGACTCATCTGCTGCACCATACCTGGCGGGGGTTTTTGCTTGCGCGCTACAGGGCAACACAATATTCTGCACCCGCGAAAATTGGCAGGATGAATTAATTGAAATCATGAAACAAACCGCATCCAAGCATCCCATGGGTGGCAAAGTAATCAACCCCACCGGCATTGTCGAACGGGTATCCCAAATCGCCCGCACAATGGAAATGGATTTAATAAAACATCAGGCATCACAACATGAATAACGACACAATTTTTGCATTATCATCTGGGCATGGTAAATCCGGCGTTGCGGTAATTCGCATATCGGGCGACAATTTACGCGACACATTTACGCGCTTTGTATTCCCCTTCGCAGGCGAAGGGGTGTCGCGCAAATGCGCGACGGGGGGGATTCCCCCACATCGGGGGGGTGGCGCGAACGCGACGGGGGGGATTCCCCCACATCGGGGGGGTGGCGCGAATGCGACGGGGGGGATTCCCCCACATCGGGGGGGTGGCGCGAATGCGACGGGGGGGGTAACGCCCCGCCACGCATACTTTTGTAATCTGACGAACACCGCGGGGGATTTAATTGACCAATGTTTGGCGATATATTTTCCCGCCCCACACAGTTTTACCGGCACAGATATTATCGAACTACACACGCACGGCGCACCGGCCACAATTAACGCGACATTTGAATACCTGAAAACATTGGGCATGCGCATGGCGACCCCCGGTGAATTTTCACGTCGCGCATTTTATAATAACAAAATGGATTTGGCGGATGTTGATGGCCTGGCGGCGTTGCTGGATGCACAAACCGATGTCCAACGCAAACACGCATTAAAATCTATGCTGGGCCGCGACAGCGAAATTTACAGCACCTGGCGCGAACAAATGGTTGAAATTTCGGCGTATGCGGCGGCAATCCTGGATTACAGCCCGGACGACCTGCCCGCAAATATTGGCGAAACAATTCGCACACGCACAGAAAAATTGTATAACGAAATAAACACCGCGCTGAATAATTATCACACATCACGTGCAATTCGTGGTGGTATAAATGTCGCATTGGTCGGCGAAACAAATGTCGGGAAATCATCAATCTTTAATTATCTGGCGGGGTCGAACCGCGCAATTGTATCTGACATTGCCGGCACCACACGCGACGTAGTATCCATAAACCTGGACATTGACGGATATTTAATCAACCTGTCCGATACGGCGGGCCTGCGCGAAACAGACGATGAAATTGAATCAATCGGCATCGAACGCACAAAATCTGAAATCGAAAATGCAGACATCATTCTGCATATTTATTCCCCTTCGTCTGGCGAAGGGGTGTCGCAATCGCGACGGGGCAGTGGTAATGAAATCATTATAATCAACAAATCAGATTTATTATCCAAATCTGAACTCTGCACATTGAACTTTGAACATTGTATTTACGTTTCCGCACATACTGGCGATGGAATGGATACACTGCTAAACACATTGCGCGCAAAAATTCACGAAATCATGGATGGGGCGGAAAATGCCCTGACAATCAACGCACGCACAAAATCATTACTGGAATCCGCCCGCGATGAATTGGGCGCGGCATTGGACGCCGACGACAACTATGACATATTTGCCGAACACACGCGCCGCGCTGCGGACGCAATTGGAAAAATATTGGGCACAATCACCACAACCGAGGTCCTGGACAAAACATTTGGTCAACTGTGTTTGGGAAAATAAAAAATGCCCAAACGGGCGTTTTTTTATTCACATCTTGTAACCGAATATAACGTATTACCATCAAACACAGGTTCATTTACTAACACACGATATCCAGTTTTTCCACCACAATCATTTGGCACTACATTTACCCAAATAACATCCTTATTTTCTGCATAAGTTGCCATAGATATATTTGCAAAAACACCTTCCACGAACATAGAATCAGGAGCCGCCTTTTGTAATACTGCCAGCTCTGGAACAATTGGACATTTTACCAAATATGATTCACCTTTATCATGATAATTAATTGCAACAAATTCACATTTTGTACCCACAACATCAATAAACCATTTTACTTCTGCCATTGCCGGTGCATTTAAAATTGATAATAACCCCGTTGTTAAAAATATTTTTTTCATATCACCCTTCATTGTCTACACAGCCACTTATTCGTAAACATTATAAAACAAAGATTACAATCAAATCAAATATTAAAAATTAAAGATAATGGTATAGATAAACGGGTTGGCAATGGCGTAGTGTACAGAAGTTACATGAGCCGTTGCCAACCCGCTTTAGATATGCCATTAGATTTAATTTTATTCGTGTCTATCTGGATACTTACCATCAATCAAATTCTGACGCACGACATGGTGTTTAACCTTTTGTGTGCTGGTAAGTGGTAAATCTTCGGTCGTGATGGCGAAATGCGTCACCCACTTATAACTGGCAACCTTTTTATTTTCCGCCGCAACCGCCGCGCCAATTTGTTCAAGGGTCACACCATCTTCGACACTGAACACAGCATATGTGACGGTTTTATCTTTGACCTTGTGTTCAAATACGGCAACATTTTTAACACCTGGGATTGTGATATACATACCCTCTAACTCATCAGGATACACATTCTTACCACTGTCCAGAACGATAACTTGCTTTTTACGACCTGCAAAATGCAATTCACCATTTTTATCCATTGTCACCATGTCCCCGGTATTAAAGAACCCACGTTCATCGAATATTTCTTTGTTCGCTTCTTCGTTATTCAGGTACCCACCGAACACCTGATGTCCGCGCAACCACAGAACACCAACACCATCTTCGTTTTTATCACGAATTTCGCATTCGTTGTTCAGCGTTGGCGCACCAAACGCAAACGGGAAACGCTTTTTTGTTGGTTTTGAAACACAGATTGGTCCAACCGTTTCTGTCAAACCATAACCCTGAATAAAGGTCAACCCCAGACGTTCATAGAATGTTTCCACCTCGGGCTTGGTTGCGGCACCACCTGCGATTAACAGACGCGCACGCCCACCAAACACATCCAGAATTGGTTTTTGCACTTTACGCACCAATGCGCCCAGGCCAATTTTCTGTAATACTTTGCCATACTTCAAAACAAATGACACCAGCCACCATTTTTTCTGGGCCTTGACATTATCGATAATTTTATTACGGAACACTTCCCATAAACGCGGCACCGCCGGAATAACCTGGGGACGATATTTCTTAAAGTCCGCCATAATTTCCTTTGGATTAACGGTCGGTTGCAACAAAACACCCGCGCCAAAATGCACCGTCGCCAGGATTTCAACCCCAAATCCAAACACATGATACATCGGCAAGAACCCATACAGAATATCACCCGGTCGAATCCATTCCGCCATTGATTCCAACGAATTCGCACATTCAACCAAATTAAAGTGCGTCAAAGGCACAACCTTTGGCACACCGGTTGAACCCGACGTGAAAGACATTGTCGCCACATCCAATGATTCCAATGCCGCCGGCTTTAAATCTGGATTTACCTTGCCGTCCTTTTTGGTGATATCATAGAATTTAAATTTATCGGTTTTAAATACAAAAGACTTTTCCGCACAAACCAACTTACAATTTGTCGTTGTTGCCATATTGTCATATTCAAACGGTGTCAGATTTGTATCCAGCAACAATACCGTCGCCCCCAAATACCACAAAGCAAACAGCGTGATTGGAAATTCTGGAATATTGTGTGATAAAATACCAACAACATCACCTTTTTTAACACCCACCTTGTCCAGGCTTGCTGCACGTGCCTTGACCAAATTAACAAAATCTTTATATGCAACGCCTTCGCGCACCAGGAACAAATTATCCGGCCATGTTTGCGCTGTACGTTCTAACAACTGATACATATTCATGTTATAAAATTCCTTGTTGTTTTTTATATTGGACACCGATATTATACTCATGAAAAAAAGGAAAGCAAACATGAAAATCTTGACCCTTAATATCAATTCAATTCGTGCCCACATAGAAAGTTTTATTGACATACTGCGTCATGGCGAATACGACACAATTATGGTCCAGGAATTAAAGGTTGAAACCGCCAATTTTCCCCACATGTTGTTTGATGAATTTGGCTATAATGTCAAGGTTTTCGGGCAAAAATCCTGGAACGGCGTTGCGACATTTTCTAAATATTCAATCGAAGATACCACGCTTGGCATGCCAAACTACGCAGATCCAAACGCGCGTTTTCTTGAATGCGTGGTCGATGGTCGTGTACGCCTGATTAACACGTATATGCCAAATGGCGACACGGTTGATTCGCCAAAGTTTCCATATAAATTGGAATGGATGCGCGCATTCACGGACTATATTTCCCAGTACTTGGATTCGCCCGAACCCGTGATTATCGGCGGTGACTTTAACGTTGCAATCGAAGACCGCGACATCTGGAAACCCAAGAATTACGAAGGCATCGCCATTTCTGCCCCGGCGGCACGCGCCATAATGAACGATTGGTTGAACGCGGGCTGGGTTGACGCATGGCGTACCCTGCACCCAGATGAAATCGATTACACATGGTATGGATATCGTGGTCGCGACACCGTCGGCAACAAACAGGGTCTGCGCCTGGATTACTTCCTGTGCAATAAAACGGCGGCTAAAATGATAAAGAATTGCGAAATCGACATTGAACCACGCCTGGCCCCTAAACCCACCGACCATTGTGGATTGATGCTGGAATTAAAATAGTTCAAATTGCAAAATATAAATTATTTGAACAATTGTGTCGACTGTTGCGCTTTGAACAACCGTAGTGTACAGACGCTACATGAGACACCCACAATTTGCTTTAGATATGCCATAGCATTTTATAAAATAAAAGATAATGGTATAAATGCGCCGTGGTCGGCAAGCGTAGTGTACAAAAGCTACATGAGCGAGCCGACCACAAGCAGATATGCCATAGCATTTTATAAAATAAAAGATAATGGTATAGATAAACGAATTATGGGTGTCGTAGTGTACAGACGCTACATGAGACACCCACAATTCGCTTTAGATATGCCATTAGATTTTATTTTTAATCTTTAATTCGGGCTAAATCATCATACACCTTGTATTTCTGGTCACCCGTTTCGCGATATTCATACGCGGACGCACCCGCCGAATAGATATTGAATAATTCAGTTGTCTTATCAACCGCAATACGCATCATTTGGGCGGTTTTTTCTGCATCATATTCAATCACACGCGCATCATTATTTTTCAGTTGTAAAAATCGCATAATCGGCGCACGCGACAACGCAGATGTTTTAATAGGAAATCCACCCGACTGCAAAATATAGGCTTCCAACGGCAATTGCGGCATATTGCCCTGCTCTAACTGGCTTTTTGATGGTGCGGCACCTGTTTTAATATCCATCACACCACCATCCCAAATCCTATCTGCGCGCGCACGAACATTGCGCCCGGCGATTTTTACCGACCCACCAATTTCTGCATATGCATTTTCAACACTTGCCAACTCGTTCGCGATAACCGGCGAAATTTCCACAAATCTTTTGTGCCAGAAATGGAATATCACACTGCCCGCGCCCAGTTTTTCCAACGCACGCCGGTCCATTTCTGCGACCAATGCGTCGGGACGTAAATCCGTCGCACGTTCAACCACATCGTGCACCAGATTTCCAAAATCACGCGCATCAACCCCAACCCAGTAATCATCCAACACCCGCAACCGCAAAATATGTTTCACATAGAATGAATATGGATTATGAATCAAATGTTCCAACTCTGTCACATATACATCCGACCAATCGGCAGGTGGCGTTGGCGCGGAATAACCCAAAGGTTTATATGGCACATCGTCGCGTGCCAACACCGCATCCAGTATTTCTGTACCTGTATTAAACACACCCCGTCGCGCAATCACGCGTGATATAAATCGTGATTCCGTTGTCTGAACGCCACCGGCAATCGCCGACCGCAACCAATACACACATTTTCCGCACGACAGATTCATAAAATCCAATGCCTGCAGGGACACCTTGCGATTTGGTGATGGCAATCCAATTTTTTCCGCCACCGCACGTGGCAACCATGCATTTTCATACCCGCGCGATGGAAACATCCCCTCGTTCAACCCGGTCAAAATAACAACATCAGCCGTCTGCATACGTGATTCAATTGTTCCCAAAACAACCACATCTGCCCCATCATTTATCGCCCCACGCACCGATACACCCGACAAAGCATCCGCAACAAACGCGCGTGCATCCGCCATAGTTAATTTTATTTCCGCGCGCCCCAGCGCATTTGACATATCACGCAACGCGACCCAAATCGCAACATAATCTTCTGCCACAAATCCGGGTTGCATTTGCGGCATATATAAATCAACAATCACCGCAATCGTATTAAATAAATCGTGATTTTGTTCTGCATAGATTTTATCAAACGCATCTGATTTTTGTTCAATCCATGTATCCAACAAATTCAAAATCGCCCGCCCCGGCGCAGTCATTGTGCCGGACACACCACCTGAAAAGTCCGCAACCACCCCACGATTACGCAGCGCCCCCGCAATACGCTGGTTTCCCGCCGCGTCCGGCGTTATCACCAACACAGATTTATTTTCCGCAACCGCACGCGCGGCAATTTCCGCGACCACGTCTGCCTCAATCCCTTCACGCGGGACGGTAATTAAATGACAATTTGATAAATCCGCATCTATATCATGCGCCCCACAATCATTACCAAACGCATAATTCATAAAATCTATTTTTGATTTTCCTACATCAATTGGTTGCACGTCCACCGCCCCCAACCCCAGACGCGATAAAAACCTGTGTTCAGAATTATATGGATTAGTATCTAATTCAAAGTCCGCAACCCGCCCATTAATTTTACCGGACAAAATAATCCGCCCATGGGGGCTGCGCGCAACACATTCCATCAAATCAGCTGTTGCAGGAACACTGGCGGTTGATGCACAGACAATAACCAATTTATATTTATCCAATTGCCCCGCCCATGCACGAATATCGCGATTACGCGCGGCTGTGGCTGTAATCCGTCCACCCGCATATTTATCCATAAACCCAGACAAAATCCCCAAGATTTTTGCTTTGCTCTGAAAATGCGTGGCAAATTTTTCATCAACCAATGCGCCCCAGTCAACGGTCGCCGCATCAACACCTTCGTTTTCCATATAGTCCTGCATACGCACCAAATCGTGCGCCACAGACAATGCAGTTGTCAAATTTCCAACATTTGCATCCGCCGCCAACAATCGCGCCAAAATCGCAACACGTTCAACATTTGAAATAATATCCGGGGCATTTTCTGTATCTTCTGGTTCGTCATCCACCCCTTCGCCCAGCGCAACCAAACGTGGCAAAATCGCCACACCGCCTGACCGTTCAGCAATCATTTTTTCAACCGTACGCACTGCACGCCGACTGGGCAAAAATATCAGCATATCCGCCACATCCACGCCGGACTGTTCCATAACATGCCACAGCGCATCCGCCATACGCGCCGGGTTTGTTGCATAAAAGATATTACTATTTAATGCCAAGTGTTTCCTTTATCGAATCCAGCCCTGTTTTCTTTTCCGCCGATGTCTGCAAAATTTCCGGCACCATCGCCCCATGGTCGGTATGTTTGATTTCCAACTGTTTTTCTTCGCGCACTTTTTTATCTTTTTTCGTATAAACGATTTGATATGGAATCGCATTTCCATCACAGAAATCCATCAAATCTAAATCAGCATTTTTCACCCCAATACGCGAATCAATCAAAATAAACAGCCGTTTCAACTGTCGCCGTGTCATCAGATATTCTTCCAACCGTTTCAGCCATCGCATCGCATCCATTTTTGAAACGCGCGCATAACCATATCCCGGCAAATCAACAATCATAACCCGATCATCCAGATTAAATAAATTCAGGCTTTGCGTCCGTCCCGGCGTATTTGACGTACGCGCCACCGGCGCCCCAACAACCGCGTTAATCAGCGAAGATTTTCCCACATTACTGCGCCCGATAAACGCATATTCTGCAAAATGAGTATTTGGCAAAGACTTTACTGTTTCAAAACTGCCTACAAATTTAATCATCTGCCCCACCTTTGTCTAATAGTCTTTTATATGCCTCTTTTTTTGAAATCCCGGTACGCGCCGCCAAATCAGCGGCCGCCGATTTCATAGATGTCGCCGCAATATCATTTACAATTTCCGAAATCTGTGCATCTGACATTTTAATTTCTGGTCGTGGTGCAACAACAATAACGATTTCCCCACGTGGCGGTGCGATATTCACCAGTTCGGCCGGGTATCCAATTATTGCCTCTTCGTGAATCTTGGTAATTTCACGCACAATCGCAATCTTGCGTTCTGGCATTACACGCGCCATGGCGGCAATTGTTGCCATAACACGATTTGGGCTTTCATAATAAATGATGGTATGGGGTATTTTGTTATCGTCACGCAATTTTTTTTCGTCAAAGAAACCACAGAACGTAAATCTGTCCGTTGGAAACCCACTTAACACCAGCGCCGATATACACGCAACCGGCCCCGGCACAACGAATACCGGCACCCCTGCCGCGCGCGCCGCACGCACAATACGAAATCCTGGGTCCGATATCCCCGGCATACCCGCGTCAGACACACATGCCACCGCCATACCACCTTGGATTTTTTGGACTACCACCCCCACTACATCGCGTTCATTGTGTTCATGACAGGAAACACGCTTGGTTTTAATATCAAAGTGCGCCGCCAACTTGCCAAATACACGTGTATCTTCGGCGGCAATTAAGTCCACATTTTGCAAAACATCAATTGCACGTGGCGACATATCTGATAAATTTCCGATTGGTGTACCAACAATATAAAGCCCCGATTGCATTCGTAATCCTTTTATAGTAAAATGATACAAAATAAAATGGATTTTTCAATGTATATAAACAGATTTTTTGGCTATTTTATTTCACTATTGGTATTGGCGGGTTGTGCAACGACTGACACGACCACACCATCGGTTGATTGGTTTGATGAATACGAACAAATGCAACCCGGCACGCCATCACAAATGTATGGCACATTATCTGACGGGTATGGCACGCACGACGCATCAACCGACGCGCATCATATGGCGGTAATGTTGCCATTGACGGGCGACAATGCCCCGATTGGCAAAACAATCCGCACATCTGTTGAAATGGCGGTATTAAAGAACGCACCAAAAAATTTAACCGTATCCTTTTATGACACAACGAAAAACCCGACCGACACAATCAAATCGGTTCTGGCGACCAACCCTGAAATCATTGTCGGCCCTGTGTTTTCGGGCAACGCAAAAACCCTGCGCGATGCCAAACCCGAAAACCTGCCGGTATTATCATTCACATCTGACGCAGATGCCCTGGGCAACGGTTTGCTGACAATGAATTTAATGCCCACAAACGGCGTTGAAACAATTGTCCGCGAAATGAAATCTGACGACGTTAACCGGTTTATTATTCTGGCACCTGACACAGACTCTGGTCGCCTGATGGCGGGCACTGCAAAAAACGCGGCCAGCATATATGAATTACCATTGGCTGGGATATTCTATTATGAATCAGCTAATCCAGATTCTATCAAAGCGGTGGCATCTGCGGCATCTATGCACAATGCCCGCACAGCGGCCCATACCCGTGCCCGCCAGGTTTTATCAGACGTACTAACCAACGAACGTCTGACAATTGTTGAAAAATCAAATCTGAATACACAACTGGACAAATTGGAACGCACCGACACAATCGGTCGCATACCATATGATGCAGTATTATTCTTGGGCAATGGCGATGACACCAAATCATTGGCATCATACCTGCGCTATTTTGATGTATCTGCACGCGACGCGCGCTTCTATGGCACAACAATGTGGGATGGTTCTGATATTGCAAGCGATACCACAATGATGGGCGCAAAATTTGCCACAATGCCCGACATTAATTCTGAATTTTCGGCAACATATGAACAAATTTCGGGCACCACACCAAACCGCCTGGCGACATTCGGGTATGATGCCACGAACATGGCAATTGGCATGATGTATTCCGACAAATCAACCGCCGCCTATTTACTGGACCCCAGCGGTTATATGGGCACAGATGGCCTGTTCCGTATGCAACCAACCGGCGCATCCGAACGCGCATTGCGTATTGTTGAACTGGATGGTTCTGGCACACCACGCGAAATCAAACCCGCCCCGTCTGATTTCTTGTCCCCGCTGTATAACATTGAACAACGCCATATCACACCCGCAGCACCAATGGAACTGGAAACACCCGGCATTGATCCAGACGATTACATCCGTCTGCCCGAACGTTTTGCGTCCAGTTATCGCAGTAAAACAATCGGCACAAACATAACGGTCGCCCCAACGGTTCAAAAAAGTGAAATTGTCGCCATATTACCCGAAGATGACAGTGACACCATCAAATCCCGAAACTTTACACCAATAAAGTTGGAATCCGTATCCCGCAGCTACATCGACGAATACGAAGTGTACGAAGATTAAAAACACCCCACCCTACCAAAATAAAAACACCCCCTTTTGGGGGTATTTTTATTTCTGGTGGGAGTGGCTGGATTCGAACCAGCTCAGGCTTAAGCCAACAGATTTACAGTCTGCCCCGGCTCTCCAACTCCGGCGCACGCCCAATCTTTTAAAAATTGTCAAAAACGAGAATATGCGACGATTTTGATAAAGGCGAGTGTACAAAGCGTACACGACCGGAATCAAAATCAAGCAGATTCCATTTTTCACAATTTTTTGGTGCGGGCAGCGGGAATCGAACCCGCATTTCAAGCTTGGAAGGCTTGCATACTAGCCTTTGTACTATGCCCGCAACAAATTCAAAGCTCAACGATTATATAATAAATGAAATAAAAATCAAGCAATTAATATAAATTTCACACCACAAAAAATCCTAGACAAATTCCACAAACCATATGATATAATTTCTGCATAAACAAAACCAAAGGAAACCAACAT
This sequence comes from Alphaproteobacteria bacterium, assembly GCA_015062525.1. GTDB lineage: Bacteria > Pseudomonadota > Alphaproteobacteria > Rs-D84 > Rs-D84 > Enterousia. The sequence continues at coordinate 20,355 of SUUM01000003.1, forward strand.
GAACAAGATTTCATTATTCGCATTATTGGGCATTTTGACGGCGGGTGCGGCATCTGCTGAATTCGCGGGCCCAAACGCACCGGCGGCAACCGCAACAAACGAACGCGGTGGCTTTGTCAGCGGTGCCGAAACAATTGTCACCGTTAAACAGGTAAATGAAATGCGCGACGATGTACCTGTTATCATCCAGGGCAAAATTATCCAGCGCATGGGCGATGAAAAATACCTGTTCGAAGATAATACTGGTTCCATCACCATTGAAATTGACGATGATGATTGGCGCGGTCAAAAGGTCAGTCCAACCGACACAGTAAAACTGTATGGCGAAGTTGACCGTGGCATATTCAGCACCGAAATCGATATAGATTACATTGAAAAACTGTAAAAATAAATCCCGCACCCGCGGGATTTTTTAGTGGTTAGTGTAAGTGGTTAGTGGCGGTAAAAAAATTAAGAACAGAGATAAGTTCTCCTCCGTGGGAGGAGTACGGCGTAGCCGGGAGGTGGGTTAACCCCCCCCGTCCGCTTCGCGTCCACCCCTCCCCGGGGGCGCATGTGCGCCGCCGACGGAGGGGAACTTTTACCCCGGATAAACTTTTATTTATCGCGGTATTATTTATTCATTAACTGCACTCTGAACTCTGCACTCTGAACACTAAAAAATCCCGCCAAATGGCGGGATTTTTTTTATCGCAACGGCGGGAAACAATCACCACCGGTTTCGGGACAACAATTAAACCCCAAATCATACATATCTGTATAAACCTCGCCCGGGCAACAACCGTACTTGTCTGGGAACACACCACCATCACACATCGGTGTATCAGATGGCGCCAAAGTATCACGACTGGCGTGTGCCCACATACCCAACACAAAACCAATCAAAAACGCAATAATCACCGCCAAACAAGAATTCATACACTTTTTCATCTTTTATTTTCCTTTAATAAAAACACACTCCTTGCGATGCGCAAAAAATGAAAGATAATGGTATAGATACGGGATGGGGACGACATCGTAGTGTACAGAAGTTACATAAGATGTCGCCCCCGCCCGTAGATATGCCATTAGATTTTATTTTCCTTTGTATGAAATAAATTAGAATGGTTTAGATGCGCCGTGGTCGGCAAGTGCAGTGTACAAACGCTACATAAACGCGCCGACCACAAGCAGATGAACCATTATAATTTATTTCAGGGGTGGGAAACAGTCACCTGCACCATCCTTTGGACAACACGCAAACACCGTATTCCCCAGGTCCTTGAACAGTTCGTCCCCACAGCATCCAAATTTATTCGGCGCGCTGCCATCGGCGCACAACCCCGCATCCAGATTTGCTAATTCTGCCTCTAGTGCAACCATTGGGTCAACCGCGACAACATCTTCCACTTTTTCTGGCGGAACCTCTTCCTGGACGGGTTGTTCATCTGCCACAGCCACATCTTCGTCCACAACGTCAACTGGGGCTGATTCAACCACCACACGCGCATCGGCAGACGTCCGCCGACCACGTGCAGATTTTGCACACATACGTCGATAATCTGCCTTTAATGTGTTTAATTCTGCGACCTGTTCTTCGGTCGGTTCTGCTATGGCACCAATTTCAGATATACTCGCAGAAATATCCGCACAACTTAATCGTTCGACTACGGCCGGCACTTCATCTGCAAACGCAGACGTTGCACAAACAATTCCAAAAACAATAAACAATTTTTTCATGTAAAACACCTATTGTTCATTAATTATTTTTTCGACTTCCAGTATAAAGTCAATCGCAGGATTTGTTAACTTTTTCGCGGTTTCAAAAATTTCCTCTGCCGCCGCCTGCATATTCAAGCGTTTATAGGTTTCTACGACCTCGATTGTTTCTTGATTATCAAACACATCATCTTCCAGCGCGCGCGCAATTTCCAATTCTTGTTTTGCCATTTCAACATATTTTGCGCTGTTTTCTGCGCACCCACGTTCTGATAAATTCGCATAAATTTTTGCCCGGTCAATTCTGTCATATGCACTATCCGACGCAGATGGTAATCGCCCTATCAACAAAGATTCAATCTGCTCGCACGTCTGCTGTGAATTATTTGATGCCTGTAACGCCGCAACTATTTCACGTTCACGCACCGCCGCATTATGATACTTTTGCTGATTTTCTGAACACCCATTCATCACCAACTTTTCATAAATATCAATATTATATTCATGGTCGCGTACATCTTGGCTGTCCACCGGATTCAAACGTTCCAACAACAAATCCTCGATAATAGCACACGTTTCTTTTTGTTGCGGTTCCGCCACAGGTGCTGGGTTTGTTGCAACCTTGGGCTGGGCCACTTTATTAGCATGCCCTTGATTCAACCCCCATCCAACCATCAGTCCACACACAAACAACCCCGCCAATGCCAACGCCCCCCAGATTCGTTGTGATGTGCTGTGTTCCACCCGTACATTTTTTTTATTTGTTTTCATAGCTCTCTCCTTATGTTTTTATTATTCCACAATCCCATTATTAATTGTAATGATTCTGTCTGCGCGCGATGCCAAATTCATATCATGCGTCACAAACAGCATTGCCATCTTGTTCCGACGCACTAAATCCAGCAATAAATCAAACACACTTCCCGCATGCATTGGGTCCAGACTGCCCGTCGGCTCGTCCGCCAACAAAATATCAGGATTATTCGCCAACGCACGCGCAACGGCGGTACGCTGCTGTTCACCGCCACTCATTTCCCCCGGCAGATGCGACGCCCTGTGTGCAACACTTGCGGCTCGCAACAACTTCATCGCGCGCGCGCGCGCCAAATTTTCATCCACACCATTTGCCAACATCGGCAACATAACATTTTCAAGCGCACTAAAATCAGTCAACAAATTATGTTTTTGATACACAAAGCCAATTTTCTTGCGACGAATTTGCGTACGCATATCTTCGTCCATTTTCTGGACGGCCACACCATCGATTAAGATACTGCCCCCACTTGGCCGATCCAACAATCCCACGCATTGCAGCAAAGTGGATTTACCCGACCCGGACGCACCAACCAGCGCAATTATTTCCCCACGATGCAAATCAAATCCGCCACCACGCAGGATATGCAACGGTTGTCCCCCTTCGACAAATGTCCGCTTAATATCGCGTACCGACATAACCACGTCTGCATCTTTCACCTTTGACAAAGAATCCAAAATATTCGCCATTTACTCTTTTCCACTATTTTGTTTTGACTGCTCTATCTGTTTAATTTGCTGTTCCGCAACCAATAATGCTTCATAGTTCTCTGGTGTTGTAATGTGCCCAAACCGCAGGTTTTGATAACGCGGATTTCCCACAATTTTCTGCAACTCGTCATACCCTGTTGTCAAACACAACTCAATATCTTCGGGTGCAAATCCATACGCAACCCCTTGAATAAAATCCGTCAGCGGATTTGTAATCATACTTGTCTTGCCGTCTGTTTTAATATGCGCCAATTCTGGATTTAACCGCTTAATTTCCGCAATCATATCATCCGGCGACAATTGTTTTGCCCAGTCAACCAATGCTCTAAACTGTTCATATGGAATTGTGCGATAAAATTCCATCAACTTTTTATCTTGTTCGCGCATACCATTAACATTTATGCGATTCAACTCTGCCCACTCTTCTTCAGAAGTGGGAAACTTAAATCTTTTATCGCCAAACTGTAACCAGAACAACAAATCATACGATGATTCCAAACCAAACGGCATCTTGTACTGATAATAAATTTTGAACGGCAATTTTATTCCATACCGGGCATATCGTTGTTCACTCTTCAACGCAGACGGCGGATTATATTCATATTCAAACGCAGACAATTCACGCAAAATATTTTTACGCGCCACCACTAACTCTGCGTTTTCAAAATTTACCTTCTTATTCATTTCTCAGCACCTCGACCGGGTCTGTGTTTGCCGCCTTCCATGCTGGGTACAGTGTTGCCAAAAACGCCAACAACACCGCAATCATGGCAATTCCCAACACATCTGTCCAAACCAACTTGGACGGCAATTCTGACAAATAATACAATTCCGCTGGGAACAAATCACGCCCCGTAATCCATTGAAAGAACTGACGAATTGGTTCTATATAAATTGCAACCAGCACCCCAAATATCGTCCCAAAGAACGCACCAATCACCCCAATGGATGTGCCTGATAAAATAAATATCTTCATCATAGACTTGCGCGACACACCGAACGTACGCAGCACCGCAATATCTTTGTTTTTATCTTTGACCAACATAACCAACGACGACACAATATTAAACGCCGCCACAATTACAATCAGCAACAAAATTAAAAACATAACATTTGATTCCACCTGCAATGCCCCAACGAACCCACGGTTCAAATCGCGCCAATCACGCACCACAAAGCCATCTGGCAACAAACGCGCCAAACTTTCGACGACCGCCGTTGTATCTTCTGGATTATCCAAGAATAAATCAATATGGGTTACACTGTTTCCAATATTCAAATACTTCTGTGCGGTTTCCAACGGCATGAATATATACCCAGAATCATATTCATACATCCCCATAAAGAAAGAACTCATCACCGGGTACGACATAATCCGTGGCATAGAACCGAATGGTGTTGGTGTTGCATTATTGGCGGACACCAATGAAATACTGTCCCCCATACCAACACGCAAAGCCCGTGTAAGCGACGCCCCCGCCACCAATTCACCATCTGTTATCGCCGATAAATCCTTGCCATAGATACGCGTACCTGTCTTGGTCTTTTCCACCAAATCAGACATTCGAATACCGCGCACCATGGCACCTGTATTATTTCCATTGGCGGTTGCCATAACCTGACCCTCGGCAATTGGCACAATAGACACAACGCGTTGTGCAACGGCCTTGTTCTGCCGCATTTTATCAATCAAGAAATCAAAGTCAGAAATCGCACCATCCTGATGATACACGACAACATGCCCGTTCATTCCAACGATACGTCCCAGCAACGTGTCATGAAAACCACCCATAACAGACATCACCACAATCAGTGTTGCCACCCCCAACATAATACCAATCAGCGACACCCACGAAATCACAGAACCAAATCCGCGCTTTTTCGCACCCAAATATCTAAAAGCAATCTTTCTTTCTAACCTTGAAAACATACTTTTCTATCCTTAGTCCTGTAAAAAATCCCGCAACGCATCCCCAATCAGTTCATTTGACTGTTCGATACCCGCATTATCTGCGATTGAAATCACCCGTGGCGACATAAACACCACCAGTTCTGCAAACGGCGACACCAATGTTTCCGGTGTTGTTACAAACGAATGTGTCGGAATACCGATAATTACATAGTTATCACCAACGGTTGATGGGATATTAAACGAACTCAGTTCACCCTGGCTGGTGCGCAGAACAATCTTGGCATCAATTTTGTCGCGTCCGCCAAAGTCCCCATATGTCCCGGTCGCCCCAACAACCAAATCTGTTTCCAATCTTTCTTCGCGCCCACATTGACCAATATCAAACCGCGACTGCCAACCATTTGGAATTGCAAACGTCCCTTGGGAAATCAGAACAACATTCGCCTGTTGTCCTAAAAATTCCTGTAATGTTTTTGTGTTAATTTCTGGCCCCACGACAAGTGCGCGCCCAACAACACCCGGGATTGACATTTTAATATTCTTTTCCCCAAACGCAGGCAACAAATTCATCCACACAATCGGATTGTCCGTCCGTGGATACACACGATACACATCAATATCCCACGCCAACATATATTTCTTGCCTGAAATATCTGCGATTATTTTCGCGACTTCGCGTTCTGTCTGATAATTACCCTCGAACACAACGGTTTTGTCCGCCCAATCGACCAACAAATTACGCATATCCGCCCCATGCATCGCATCCAGCAATGCCATAATTATCGTCTGGTCCTGGGGCATTTTAATCAGCCACTTTGCCCGATGCGACAAATTCAATTCACCATTTTGCGCATCGTACGAATAGTACACACGTCCCATCTTGGTCATTAATTCAACCGCATCTGACAAATCCCCCGATGAAATAGTCCCCGTGATTTTTTCATACAATGCGCCCTGTTCCACCACAGCAATATCGGTTCCATCCAATAATTTATCCAGCGCATTTTTCACCGTCAAATCCTTGAATTCATAATCAGAAACTTGTAATTCCGGCAACGCGTCGCCCGCCCCCAATCGTACCATTTCGATATGTTCCGCTGGCACCACCGACACAACACTTTGGTTATCCCAGTCCACCTCGCACCGCATTGGCAATTCCACCGAGAATCGTCGCGCAGTATCCGTGGTCAACGCCGCTTTCTTTGGGAAAATCGGCACAGAATTTTCATCAATTACCAAATCATCAACAACCGTGATATTGTCATACAACGGCATATTTTGTTGTTGCTGTTGTGCACATCCCACAACCAGCCCCACACAAAATATCCCAATCAAACTTTTCATAAACTTCATTATCATTATCTCCTTTCACTGCACTCTGAACTCTGCACCCTGCAAACTGGCTCAGATATTCATTACCCTTTCAAATTCTTCCAGCGTCATTTCATGAATTGGCTTTTGCGACGGTGTCGTCAAATCACGCACGCGTTCAAACTGCGCCGCAAATCGATTAACCAATGCAACAATTTCCGCACCAACGTTTTTATTTTGTTCTATCAATCTGCGTCCATATTCGACAACATATTCCAACACATCCGCCATATAGAACCGCCCAACATAGTTTTCCATTGCAATTCCGCCCTTTTGCACACATATCGCCGACATCAGCATAGCGGTCTGATTGTAATAATTTGCCAATTTAATAAATTGTTGCACAGTAATTGCCATGGGCGTTGTTCCTTCTCTCTTTTTTCATATTATAAAAACTATTGCCCCCCAAACGCAATTAAATTATAATATAAAACATGAGAATAAATTTTCCAACAATCTTGGTATCAATTTTCTTGGCGTCCTGCGCATCTGTCAACCGTGGCAGCATTGATGACGCAACTGTCCTGAACTGGGAAAACGAAGCGGTCACCACCGAACAATTCGTTCGCGACCACAAAGCATGCCTTGGGATAACCAAGCCATCGCACCAGCCACGTTCCCGTATTGCAAAATTAATCGCCCCGAACCAGGCCGCAATTATGCCCGACTGGGATGGACTGTGGGTTACATTTCAGTCAAACGAATATCGCGACGTGGGCCAGCGCAGTTTAATGTCCGTTCCCCGCAATACCACATCTAAATCGGTTGGCGCATACCGCAAATGTATGTTTCGACGTGGGTATTTATTGCGCGCTATGTAAATTGGAATATACACCTATACAAAACCAAGTCAAAATATCACATAATACAAAACGCGGACACTGCACGAACAAACCCAAAGGGCTTCTAGGGCCCCGAACCCACATCCCTAAATGCATTGTTTGCGAAAATCCCGGCACCCCCGGGATTTTTTATTTGAAATTTGTTGAAATTATAAAATTTATAATCTAAAATCCCACCGTACGCGGTACTAATACAATGACGTGATTAACGACCACCGAGTGTTGTACCACAAACAAAAGTTATAAATCAGGGTGGCACCGCGCAGCCGAATTGACTTGCGCCCCTGAAAATTAACAAATGAAACAGGGTGCCGAAATTCCAAATTTTGTTTTTCGCGCCCGAAATAAAAAAAAGGGACCAAAATGTTATCTTTGAAATCAAAGTACAGAACGCATACATGTGGTGAACTGAACACATCTAATGTGGGCGAAAGTGTTGTTTTATCGGGTTGGGTACATCGCAAACGCGACCACGGGTCATTGATGTTTATTGACCTGCGTGATAATTACGGTATTACCCAGGTGGTTTTTGACGGTGGTAACGAGGCGTTGGAAAAAGTACGCCCGGAATCCGTGATTAAGGTTGTTGGCACGGTTGTTGCGCGTGATACGTCGGCCGTCAATGATAAAATTCCAACCGGTGGTATTGAAATTCAGGCAGAATCTTTCGAGGTTTTAACAAACGCAGACATCTTGCCATTCCAGGTATTTGGCGACGATGATTCTGTTGCCGAAGATTTAAGATTAAAATATCGCTATATCGATTTAAGACGCGAAAGTCTGCACAAAAACATTTTGTTCCGTAATCGGGTAATGAAATATATTCGTGATAAAATGTGGGACATGGGCTTTTCAGAATTTCAGACACCTATTTTGACCGCGTCATCGCCAGAGGGCGCACGCGACTTTATCGTCCCCAGCCGCAATCATCATGGGATGTTCTATGCCCTGCCCCAGGCACCACAGCAGTTTAAGCAGTTTATTCAGATTTCTGGATTTGACCGCTATTTCCAGATTGCGCCATGTTTCCGCGACGAAGATTTGCGTGCGGACAGATTGCTGGAATTTTATCAGTTGGATTTGGAAATGTCGTTTGTGGACCTGCCAGACATTCAGGCCGTCGGTAATAAATTAATGCCGGAAATGATACGCGAATTTGTGCCTGGCGCAAAAATATGTCCAGAAATTCCACACATCCCATTTGACGAAGCGATGCTGAAATATGGTTCAGATAAACCTGATTTGCGTAATCCAATTATTATTCATGACGTGACGGAAATTTTCCGCGGGTCTGATTTTGGTATTTTTGCAAATGCCATTGAAAATGGTGCCGTTGTGCGTGCAATCCCGGCACCAAATTCTGCGGATAAACCACGTTCTTGGTTTGATAAATTGGGCGAATTTGCGGTTAAAGAATTGGGCCTGGGTGGATTGGGCTATATCGTGTTCGCCGAAGAAGCCAAGGGACCAGTTGCGAAAAAGTTAGATGCGGGGCGCATCGCAAAGTTGCGCGAAATCGCAGGTGATAATTCATCATTGTTCTTTGTTTGTGATGAAAAAAATACCGCAGCCAAGGCCGCCGGTAAATTGCGCAATAAATTGGGCGATGATTTGGGCCTAATTGACCCAAAAGAATTTAGATTCTGTTGGATAGAAGAATTCCCATTTTTTGAAGCGGACGAAGAATCACCAACGGGTATTGCATTTACGCATAATCCGTTCTCGTTCCCGATGGCAACACTGGAAGAATTGAATACAAAAAATCCTTTGGAAATCAAGGCTGCGCAATTTGACATGGTGTTAAATGGTGCGGAAATCTGCAGTGGTGGCTTGCGAAACTTTAACCCACAGGTTATGTTAAAATGCTTTGACATCACCGGGTACAGCGAAGATGTGGTCAAGGAAAAGTTCGGTGGTATGTACACCGCATTCCAATACGGTGCGCCACCACACGGTGGTTGTGCGTTCGGTTTGGACAGATTGGTTCAAATTATGCTGGATGAACCAAACCTGCGCCAGGTTGTGATTTTCCCAACCAATCAACGCGGGCAAGACCTGATGATGGGGGCACCAACAACTGTAACAGAAAAGCAGTTGCGTGAAGTACACATTCAGGTTCGCAAAAAGAACTAAACAAAATCCCCCATCTGGGGGATTTTTAAATTGGAATTCATACCTGTTGGAAAAGATTTTTTTCCACATATAATTTCGTGCATAAAATAAGAGAGAAAATATGCACAAAAATATAAATCAATTATGTGATTTGTTGGGACTGAATCAATACCAAAGTGGTAAATTGAAAATGCATTGTGAACGGTATGATTTTTCCAGACTGCAACAACGTGGTGGGGTGTTGTATGCACCATATGCAACACACGGCATGCGACAATTTTTGGAAAAATTATTGCTGGGCGCGCGTGCGGATTTAATTGGAAAAAACACAATGCTGTTGCGGGCGCAACGTGGTATTCGGTTTTGTGCAAATGGGTATCATTGTGTACGTGCGGGACGATATACATACTATGCAGATGCAATGGGACGCGTAATTTCACGTCGTGAATTTATGGAAAATAAATCCAATTAAAACTTGTCATGTGTTTTTACAAATGCACGCATAAATCCCGGGTCAATTTGACGCATTATATCCGACAGGGAATAAGCACGTGTATTGTCCGGCATGATACTTAGTTGTATTGTTGCAGGTGTTGGTGCCGTACCGCGCAATGTTAAATCAAATTCCGCCGTCATAAACCCGTCAGTTATTGCAAAACCACCAACACCGTCTGTGTGGCGCATAGATATTTTTGCAGGTGCGGTTGTGATAAAATTACCACGTTCATAGTCGCCAATAATCTGCAATTGTTTCAATTTTGTTTCACCACCCGTTAATGCGCGCGCCAATGCATATTCTGCGTTGAATGAAGTTATGTTTTCTGCGGACGCATAAAATTCATCAAAACCAAAGCCCGATATAACACCACCATCAAATGTTAAATCCAGATTCCCGCGCAGATTATAATATATGTCATGGGCAATCTGGCCATTGGTGTTCATGGCAATTTGACCCGTTATCATTGTATCACGAATGTTCAATGGCATATTCTCAGACAGCAACCAACCGTTAATTACAAATTGATTCAGTTGCACAAATATTTCATAGTTTGTTTTATCGCGTTCAATTGTGGCAAGCATATTTCCACGGTCTGCATCCATAATAGAAAATGTTTGGGCGTTTGGTTTTAACGAATATACAAAATTCTTGTATTCATTGCCGTTGTAAATCAAACTCTGTGCGGACAATGAAATTTTAGCAGGTATGTTAAATAATATTAACAAGGGTTCATTTGTTCTAAATTCCAATTCTGCATAATTATCTATAAACGCTTGATTTATGAATGCATCAATGGACAGAACAGGTGTATGCAAGGTGATACTGTCATCGGATGCACTGCCAACAAATTCGTAATCACCCAGACGCAATGTCAGGTTTGATATTTTTCCATCTTGGTAAAAACCAGAAATAGTATATTTTGAATCATTGATTGATTGTAAATCTATGTTCGGAAACCATGCTTTGAAACTGTTGCCGGTCAAATAAAAATAGTTATCGTATTGGGATAATTGCCAATTACCACTGTACGGTGTAAATGTCAACATTCCGCCACGCCATGCAAAATCACCACGATCTGATTTCATAAAGTCGGGCAGGAATGGAATATTTGCCCCCATGAAATCCAAAGTTTTGTTTTTAGCAAAGTTATATGAAACCCGGGTTTCTTTTTCGTCGATTTCATATATGCCACCAATGTCTGAAAATTGGAAAGAAACGCGTCCGCGCGACCCAAGTTTTTTGATGTCATTCAAAAATTTGTTCGTTTCTGGCATGGGGGTATCAGACAAAATCGTTATGTCAAACGTATCGCCATCAACGGAAATATTGCCCGATATATCGCCATACGAAAACACGGCGCAGTTCCATTTTTGTGGTGTCCCAGAAAACAAGCACATAGAATTTACACCATCAATGGGCATTGTTATCATCAGATTATCCGCACCATCCGCGGAAATCGTGCCACCTGTTATGGCAATGTCATCGATAACAACATTTGCAATCTGTAGTTTGTCAGATTCGCCAACCGCTTGAATGCGCAGGTGATTAAATTTGTACTTATCAAATTTCAGGTTTCCATAAAAATCAATATTCAGATTGGTTTTATGTATCAATTTGCCCGGATTTTTTAGAAATGAAAAATCATAATCTATATCTTCGGACACTAATTGAATATTTTTTTCGCCATTGGGTAAAATTTCTATGTTGCCAGAAATGTGGTCGGTATTTATATTGGTCAGTTTATAACTGTTGCCACCGCTCCATTCAAAATTCGTACTAAGTTTTATTGGACGGGATGTGCGTGGGGCATCAAATCCAAACCAAGAATTTATATCGTCTGTTTCAATCGATACATGGCCACGAATTGTGCCATCGGAATATATCTGTCCCGTCATCTCAAGGTTATTGTTTTTGTTTTCTATGCTGAATGTATCACCAGAAAATTCAACATCATATTTGTGATTTGCCGTGCGTATAATTCCATTAAATTCGCCATTGGAAAATTTTGCGCGGACAATATGAAATTTACGCCCCATAAAGTCTATGTTGCTGTTATAAATTTCAATAGTGTGATTAAAATTTGCGGCGGCCAGTTCGTCAATTGTTATATCTGCATCATAAACAACAACCGCTTTTTTTAATTCGGCGTGTTCCAGGTCAAAGAAATCGCGAAATGGAATAGATAACATCACGGCGCCGATACGGGCGGTTGGTACAACAACATCATGTGCAACAATTGTTGCGCCACCAACAAGACTGAAATGAATGTCGCCATTCAATTTTGCCGGCACCGCCATTTGTTCATAAATTGATTTTTCGATTACAGGGCGAAATTTATTCAGGGTTATCATAGGCGGAATAATAATAACGGCCAAAACAAACACACCGATGATGCCCACCAGCGTCCAGAATATTCTGCGTCTATATCTGGGTTTTAATGCCATTCTCTACTCCCTTGTATTTTCATTATAATGGATTATACTCTATATTGTGAATAAAAAAATGAAGCGTGCAGAATTTTATCTTGAAAGTGCTTACAAGCCCATGGGCGACCAACCAACCGCGATTGCTGAATTGGTTGATGGTGTAAATGCCGGCAAACAATCCCAAGTGTTGCTGGGGGTGACGGGGTCGGGCAAAACGTTCACAATGGCAAATGTTATTGCGGAACTGGGGCGGCCCGCACTGATTATGGCACCTAATAAAATTCTGGCGGCGCAATTATACACGGAAATGAAGTCGTTCTTTCCGCGAAATCATGTTGAATATTTTGTGTCGTACTATGATTATTATCAGCCCGAGGCTTATATGCCAACAACCGATACTTATATCGACAAGGACGCATCAATTAACGAACAACTGGACCGCATGCGCCACAGTGCAACGCGCGCCATGCTAGAAGAACGTGATGTTGTCGTGGTATCATCTGTGTCGTCAATCTATGGTATGGGGTCGCCCGAACAATATGCCGGTATGCGTGTTGTATTAAGGGCGGGCGATATTATGTCTATGCGTGATGTTATGCGTTCTTTGGTTGATATTCAATACAAACGCAACGACACAAATTTTGAACGTGGTACATTTCGCGCGCGTGGGGATACGTTGGATTTATTTCCGTCGCATGCAATGGACCGTGGGTGGAAATTATCGTTCTGGGGGGATGAAATCGAAGAGATTTGGGAATTCGATACCCTGACCGGGGCAAAATTACAAAAACTGGAACGGATTGCTGTTTATCCGAATACACACTATGCAACGCCAATGCCCAGTGTTTTACAGGCTATTTCCCAAATACGCACAGACCTAAGGGAACGGTTGGAATACTTTCACGAAAATATGAAATATATCGAAGAACAGCGTCTGCGGGAACGTGTGAACTTTGACATAGAAATGATGGAAAGTACCGGCACATGTCGCGGGGTGGAAAATTATTCGCGATATTTATCGGGACGGTTGCCCGGACAGCCACCACCGACTTTGTTCGAGTATTTGCCAAAAGATGCAGTATTGTTTATTGACGAAAGTCATGTGACGGTTCCACAAATTGGTGCTATGTCGCGGGGCGACCGTGCGCGCAAGGAAACATTGTCCCAGTATGGGTTCAGATTACCAGCATGCATTGATAACCGACCATTGACTTTTGATGAGTGGGACAATTTGCGACCACAAACAATCTTTGTTTCCGCCACACCCGCAGAATGGGAATTGGCACAAGCGCATGGTGTTGTGTCTGAACAGGTTATAAGACCCACGGGATTATTAGACCCGGTGTGTGAAGTGCGCCCCACAGAACATCAGGTGGATGATTTGTTGGGACAAGTCAAGCAGACATCCGGGCGTGTATTGGTGACGACATTAACAAAAAAAATGGCGGAACAGTTGACCGATTACCTGAATGAAAATAACGTTCGGGCGCGATATCTGCACAGCGATATTGAAACACTGGAACGCATTGAATTATTGCGCGAATTGCGTATGGGGAAATTTGATGTTCTGGTTGGTATTAATTTGCTGCGTGAAGGTTTGGATGTGCCAGAATGTGAATTAGTGGCGATTATGGATGCAGATAAAGAAGGATTCTTGCGTTCAACGCGTTCACTTATTCAGACAATTGGGCGTGCGGCACGTAATGCAAATGGGCGCGTTATTTTGTATGCTGATAAAATCACAGATTCTATGCGGGCGGCATTGGATGAAACGGCGCGCAGACGTGAAAAACAAATGGCATATAATACGGAACACGGCATTACACCAACGACTGTGTCCAAGGCAATATTTGCCGAGGTTGGCGAAAAACAGGCAAAGACCGACAAGGGTCGCAGATTTGTGTACGATAAATCGGGTGGTGTGATGGATGCAGAATCGTTGCGCAAAGAGATTGTAAAACTGACTAAAAAAATGCATAATGCCGCCCAGGACCTTGAATTTGAATTGGCCGCCGAAATACGCGACCAGATTCATAAATTAGAAGATGATTTGTTATTGGTGGAATAAAATATGAAAGAATATATATTGGAAAATGTTGAACAGATGCGGGCGTGGGCACGGGATTTTGCAAAAAAACTGACCGCGCCATGTGTGGTTGCGTTGCATGGTGATTTAGGTATGGGAAAATCAGAGATTGCACGCACAGTAATTCAAACTTTGCGCGGGGCGGACACCGTTGTCCCCAGCCCGACATTTACCATTGTCCAATCGTATGATGGGATTTCTCATTTTGATTTATATCGTATAGAAGACGCGTCCGAATTAACAGAAATTGGTTTAGCACACGCCATGGAAAACGATATTACTTTAATTGAATGGCCGGAAATTGCACGGGAATTGTTGCCAGAAAACACAATTCATGTGCATATTATTCAACATGCAGACGGACGCAAAATAACAATTAAATAATTTGACACATTAAATTAATTTTTAGCGTTATTAGCAACGAATGGCTGGTTTGCATCACAAGGATACCCAACTCACTTGTACCATTATTCAAACCTGGCACCCCCAACGGGAATCCGCGTGTATAAAAACCCCATGAGTTGCGTTATTAGCAACGAATGGCTGGTTTGCATCACAAGGATACCCAACTCACTTGCACCATTATCCAAACATGGCACCCCCAACGGGAATCCGCGTGTATAAAAACCCCATGAGTTGCGTTATTAGCAACGAATGGCTGGTTTGCATCACAAGGATACCCAACTCACTTGTGCCATTATCCAAACTTGGCACCCCCAACGGGAATCGAACCCGTGTTGCCAGAATGAGAATCTGATGTCCTAACCGCTAGACGATGGGGGCAAATTCAACCTATGCCACTTATTTTATACTTAAAGTCCGCATTTTTCAAATGAAACTTTTCCAGATGCCAATTTTTATTTTTTTGTTTTTTTGCACCCCTGCAAATACAGTCTTCCATATTCTGCCATAACATCAACACCCATATATCGATAATCACGCTTTTCCCATGTGCGCGTTGCAACACGTATTGCCGGCAGAAAACTTTGAAATTTAGTATCTTCCCAATCAATAAAATATGTAATATTACAATTTTCATCCAACATAAAATTCTGCCATATATCGCCCTGGAACCATCCATACAAATAACCCGGCTTATCATTTGGATTATCTTTTAAATCGCGTATTTCTTTTGGATCCGCCATACCAACAACATATAACATATTTGCAATTTGCCGTGCGATATGACCACGATTTGACGCAACAACCGATGGTGCCACATCGCTTAACAAAGTACCATGTGCGAACTGGTACTTTCGCACGACAATATCCTTGTAATGAATTATTTTCATTGCCGGAATTTTAATTGGCGAAATTGGCGCCAACGCCTCTAAAATACGTTGTTCACGATACGCAATTTCACGTCCATCTGTGAACAGCGGAAATTTGAACACCCATTTATCATCCAACACGACGACAAAGTTCCGACATCCACGCCCCACCCGTGTTTTGATTTTTGCCCCTTTTTTCCCGGCATATTTACGAACGTATTTGATATAAGACAACGTCTGCGGGTACCGAATCATAACGCGCACCTTGTCCCGCAGTGTTTTTATAGGAATAAACAAACAAACAACATTCGACAGGAAATGATGCATTATCTTACTCCTGAAACAAACCTGTTTTGCGTGCTACATCCCACCAATACTCAGAAAACACCGGTCTAATACCATTAGACCACGGTTTGATATAATCCGAATAATGCAACACCACCAAATTATGTTTCAAATCATCTAACTGGGATTCTGAATAAATCTTGAAGATTCGTGATCCATGCGACAATTGAAAATTATATCGCAACGGCAGAAATGCAATCCGTCCCTTTAACGTATAATTCAGCACATCCTGATCAGGATTATAATAATCATGATCTTTTGAATCCTGAACCCACACATCATAGATATTTTCCTGGCGAATTTTCTTCAAATCCATTAACAAGAACCCAGAATTAATATACATATTCGTACGCGTAGGCACAGCCGCAATTACATTATCACCCAAATCATATTCATATATATCAATCAAGTCATTAAAGAATATGATATCCAAATCAGCATAAATAATTCTGTCTACATTTGGCACCAATTTTGGCAACATTAACCGATACCACATTGCAACGGGCCATTTACCACGACTTGATTCATCAAAATCATGATTTCCATAAACAAAATGAATATCAGATTCCGTCCCATCAAGTACCCCACGAACAACATCCTGCAATTTATCATCAACATCATCATTAATCACACAATAAATATCATAATCGCAACGCCCTGCGGACGCCAACAACAAAGACTTAATTGTAACGGCCGCCATTTTACACCCACGTGCATCAAAACAAAACGCCACAGGTATCTTGGTTGCATATTTCTGGCGTGGGATTCTTGTTTCAGACACAGTGGAAATTAATCCCTTGTATCTAATTTTATCACGATTTAATCTGCGTTTCGCGCGTGTTTTACCAAACAAGCCTGCGACAACTGAACTAACTCTTTTAACAAAACCATATTTATACATATACAATCCTTTTCTATACACCCGTATCATAGGACATTTTTCTTGTACAAGCAAATAAAATAAAAGCACACACCACCGGCACTTATTTCAAGAATAGACACCTAGTTATTTTTAGTTTTTTTCATTGTATATCTTAAATACAGCAAACCAAACAAAAGGAAAAACACATGAAACATAATATCCTAATGGGTATATCTGTACTACCTGCCCTGTTGGTTATGCCGGCATTTGCCGACACAATCACCGCACGCCAGGTTATAACCACAAACACAACATACAACAATCTAACCGCATCCAATATTGCATCCACCACGGCAAATAACGGCGGTGTATTTTATATGGAAAACGTGCCTACAACAACATTAACCTTTGATGGCACCAGTACCTTTTCAAACAACAGTTTGAATAACGGCGGTATGGGTGGCGCAATTGGAAACGGTTGGTTATCATCCACATCTGGCACCGGCTTTACCCCCGGCGGTAAAATCTTATTTAATGGTGATGCCACATTTTCATCTAACACGACCAACAATCCAAACGGTGGTGGCGCAATATTTAATTATGGCAATGGCACATCCAGCAACCCGGATATAAAATTTAGCGACAATGCAACATTTATAAAAAATGCCGCCAACGGCACATCAAACAACAGTGTATTTTCTGGTGGTGGCGCAATAAACAACCGTGGTGGCACAATTATTTTTGATGACGAAGCAACATTTTCGGACAACACGTCATCTTATCGTGGTGGCGCGATTTTATCAGGTGGCGACATAATATTCAATGACACAGCAACATTTTCTGGCAACACAGCCACGACCAGCGGTGGCGCAATTACAATTCTGGGTGGCAATGTACAATTTGCAGACGATGCCACATTTACCGGGAACACGGCTGGTGCCGGCGCAGCAATATTTTTAGACAATGCGAACACTCAACTGACCTTTGCGGATACAGCCACATTTTCATCCAACACCGGCACAGGTATTTTATTAAACAACAATGCATCTAGCACGGTATCTTTTGCCAATGGTGCAACATTTGACCGCAACACCAATCCATCGAACGGAGCATTGGTCAACACCGGCACAGTAAATGGGACCGGTGGCGACTTTATATTTACCAACAACACAGGCAGTAATGGTGGCGGTCTAAAAAACGCAGGCACCGTATCAATTGATACATCTGGGCGCATTTTATTTGACACCAACACCACCACCAGCACGGCTGGCGCGCTGGACAATGGTGGCGCGATAACTATGAAATCGGGCAACATTTCATTTACTAATAACAAATCGAATGCGGGCTATAGCGGGGCAATATTCAACGCGGGCGACCTTAGCCTTTTAGGTGCAACAAACACTTTCTCTGGCAACATCGCATCCGACACAGGTGCCACAAGCAGTGGTGGTGGCGCAATCCACAATCGTGGCAATTCTGGCACATCAACATTAATCATCGGCACACAATCCAGCACAAACACATTTACATCTAACACATCCAGCGCACATGGCGGCGCAATTTTGTCACGTGCATTTAACGGGGCATCCCATGATTCAATTATCACTGTAAACGGCACAAGCGCATTTCGCAACAACAATGCAGCTTTCAATGGTGGTGCAATCTTGAATGTCACATCAAACGATGGTGGGGTCTCGGAAATAACATTCAACGGCAACACCTCATTTACAAACAATACTGCTGGCGGTATGGGTGGCGCAATCTATAACAATGACACCATCACCTTTAACGGCAACGCTAATTTTTCTGGCAACACGGCCGGTGGCACCGCAAATGACATCTATAACGATGGCACAGTGAACATGAACGGCAACACAACAATTGCGGGTGGCATAACAGGCAACGGCACATTAAATGTCGCAAGTGGTAAAACATTGAATATCGGCACAGCCACCCTGACCCAGGGCGCAGTCAACCTGGACGGCACTTTGCTTGCAACACTTCGCACCGGCAACACCGCCCAAATTAACGTCGCCAACGCGGGCGGCTTTACAGGCACCGGCAACATCAAATTATCCTTTGATTCTGCGGGCACCTATCGTGTATTCGGCAACGAAACATTTGATAACACAGACATCACCAGTTCGGTCTATGACCTGACCTGGAATGGCGGGGACGTTGTTGCAACGATTAAGTCCGTTGCAGACATTGCATCTGAAAACAACCTGTCCAATGATGCGGCACGCACGGTTTCAAACGTATCACAATCATCTTCCAGTCGTTTGAACGACCTGTCTGTTTTAATGCAGGAAAACCTGTCCACCGGGACCCAGGCTGGACGCGACGCAGTTGAACACGCCGCCCGCGCAATCAATCCAGAAATCGCCCCAATCAACCACTCAATCAATGCATCATCTCAAAACACATTGTATCAATTGGCAACCGTGCGCTTGAATGAATTCGGCATGGGTCGCAATGGTGGCGACACAACGGTTGACCTTGGTGGCATCTGGGCCCAGGGGCTGTATAACAAATCAAAACTGAACGACAGTTTTAACGGGTACACTCGTGGAATATCGGTTGGTTTTGATGGCACAGTGAACAACATCTTGACGTTGGGTATGGGTTATATGTACGGACATTCAGACATCGGCGCCATTGCCCGCAATACCGAAGTTGACTCACACTCAGTCTTTGCCTATGGTCAATATAAACCCAGCAATTGGTATATGAATGCGATTGTAAATTATACAATGTCCGATTATTCGGAACGCGGCGATGCGTTGGGCGTTTATGTATCAGGGGACTATGACCTGAATGCATTTGGCGCGGCTGCAACCATTGGCTATGACTTTATTGGTGGCATAACACCAGAAATGTCGGTTCGGTATCTGCACATTGGTTCTGCGGAATACACAAATTCATTGGGCATCCGCAACAAAATTGATGGCACAGATTACATGACCGCATCCATTGGCACGCGGTATGGATTCGATATGCTGTTAAACAACGGTTGGGTGCTGCGTCCACAAATGCACTATGCATTAAAATACGACCTGATATCAGACGACGGTCGCATCACGGTTGCGATGCCTGGCATCAGCGCGTACAGCCTGGACGGCGAATCATTGTCGCGCATTGCGAACGAAATAGGCATTGGAATTGGCATGACGTACGGCGCATTGAACATGTCATTAAATTATGACATCGAAGCCCGTGCCGACTACACATCCCAAACCGGCCGTGTAAAATTCAGATATGAATTTTAATCTTTCTTGAAAACAACCGCCCAAATGGGCGGTTGTTTTTTCAAAACACTTTAACGCTTCTTTTCAGCACACATTAAACCAATAACACCCGCACTCATCATCGCTATTGCGGTCAACGCCATATCCTTTATCTTTTTTTCACTCATAACTTCCTTCTCATAACGAGCCCGTGTTTCCGCATCAGAATCCTTTAACTCATCACGAAAATCCGCATTTCCAGATGCCGCCAACGCCAGCATAAAACCAACACCAACAGACATAATAGATAAATTTCTTAACAAAGCCCTTTTCTTTTTATTCATATGTAATCCATTTTGTTCAACATCATGCAATAAAATTTTTGCATAAAAAGTATCGTCAAGCAAAAGTTTTTCTCAAAAAACATTAATATCTTGCGCACAAAAAATATTTTTGTTACAATATCATCACATATAAATGATTAAATTTACTACAAAACCTTAGAACTAACAAGGAGATTTTAAATGGCAGAAAACACTAAGAAACCAACAATAAGCCCATCAGAATATCTTTTCATGCAAAAAGCAAAACGATTTCATGAAGGATTAAATTTTCTTTCTACATCAAATATTCTTTCCACAATGACCGAAGAACAAGTAACAAACATAACAAAACATACATTTAGTAACTTGTTGAACGACCTTAAAAGTATTCCAGACACCATAATTACCTTTGAACCGGTAACCGGCACAAACCATTTAAACATGTCAATAAAATCTAAAGGCTCTTCAGCAAAGCTATTAAGCATCGGCCCCAAAGGCGGAATAATTTTAGGCGATAAACTAATTATGGATTCCTATACCAACAGGGAAGATTTGGCTCTACACAAATCTCTCCATAACGAAGCAATGAAAATATACAATACAAATTTCACAATATATCAGGCAAAAAAACTTCATAATATAAACAGATAAAAAATGCCCCCTACGGGCATTATTTATTTTGGTTGTGCTCGTCATGCAATTCGCGAACTGAATTGGTAGATATTGGGCAAGAAATAATAGATTTTAAACATATTTCTATGATATAATTGCAAACATATAAAAGGAGAAGACATGAAAAAATTATTTTTTATTTTGCCAATCATCACATTGGGTGCATGTGCCCAGGATTACAGCAAATATGATTCCATTTTTGAAGGTTGCGAAAGAATAGAAACGACCGAATTTCATCTGGTTTATAAATGTCCTGCGGATCAAGAATGGGCACAACAAGTAAAACAATTACAACCAAACGGCAAATTTAGAGCTGGTGGTCAATTGAATTTGGAAGAATTATATGCTGATACAGAACATGTTTATGCAGAAGTATCATTTAATGATCCTGGTGTCTGCAAAGAAGATTTTACAATTCGTACAATGATTGCAAAACCAGTCGAGGGTGGAGACAATTGGGCATTTATCGGTTGCAGATAAACATCATTATAAACCGAGTACGAAAGTGGTGGTTTTTCACCACTTTTTTAATTTCAACTTTCGAACTCGGTGGAAATTTATTTTTTTACTCTCTGGAATGCGCACGAGACCTTGATAAACAATAACCAACCGCGGGGCAAAAACTCTATCAAAAATATCCGTTTTTGCGCGGCCGCGTTTGTTCATCTGCGTATTCGCCATGCGCTTCGCTCTGGCGTATCCGTGCGCAATCAAAAATTAAACCGGCATAAAAGCCGGTTGAATTTTTGGTTGTGGTGCGTGGGCGAAACGCGAATTTTGATTGTATAAAGTCGGATTTTATGGTACGATAAAAAAGTATACAAATAACTAATTATTGGGTAAAAAAGGATAAAAATGACAAAACAGATGCCAGGTTTTCAAGATTATAAAAACTCTAAAGAAGAAAAAATAAAGACAGAGCTAGATAAAAAAACAAAAGAAAATGAAAGACAAGAATTCCTTAAGATGCAATTAAAAAAATTTGGGACTATATTCAAACATACCAGTAAAAAAGATTTGGCTTTTAATGATTTTTTAAGAACGTTTTTTCAGGTTCAAACAATATCTTTTTTAATTGGCAGTATGGCATTTCTTTTTTCGAGCCGTACACAGTTTGTTAATGATTATGGAAAAACAACGGGTGGTATTATTAATAATCCGTTGAATGAGATTTATGGTGACGATATGTCTTATGGTCAAGCCATAAAAAATGCATATCTGCTTGAAGATTGGCGTAACGACAAAGGAGGTGTATTTCAAGGGATATGCGGTTTGTTAAGTATGATAATTGCTTTGGTTTTAGCAACCCGTGAAGGTTCTCGTAAAGTAAAATCTAACATGATAAAATCAAGAACTATTTTGTTGCAATTGGATGAATTAAAAAAATATGGTATAGATGTAAAACAGTTAATTGAAAAATTAGGCCCAGGAGCAGAAAAACTTATTTCTGCAATGTCAGAGAAAGATAGGGGGTATTTTGATAATTTAGTTGCTGGGGGACTGGATAAAGCAAATTATGAAACGTGTGTTGCTATTGTGTCTGGTTATTTAAAATCACATCCTAAAGAATATGAAAAAGTTGTTGAAATCATTGATGAAGCAACCTTGCCAGATGAAATCAAAAAGAAATACGGCAAAGGAAAAACGATTTCGTTTGATGCTGCTAGGGAGATATCGTCAGAAAGATAAAAATAAATTCAAACTCACCATCTTGGTGAGTTATTTATTTTCGCCCATGCACCACAACCACTTTGAACGATAATATCTGGCAGGGCGGGTTATTGTTATAAAAATAATCTTTTTACTAGTCCGAAAGTAAAAAAGCCTTTCTTAATCAGAAATTTCTTCAACCATTTTATACAAGTCTTTAAATCTGTATATTGATGGGCTCTGACCAGTACCTCTTTCTTCTACTTCAAGAATTTTTTTATCTTCTAAGCTTTTTAACAGAGATCTTGCGGTACTTGCTTTAATTCCGGTTTTTTCTATAAAATCGGTCGTTTTAAATTTAATTTGCTTAAACAAGAAGTTTAGTACAGGTATACAAAACTGTGTTTTTAAATCCGATATTTCTTCTTCCGTTTTTCTTCTGATTTCTTTTAATCGTCTAAGAGTGTTTGTTAATACAATGGTTTGTTGTTCTATCGCTGTTATGAAAAAATTAATCCAAGTTTGCCAGTCATTTTCTTTTGATATTTTTTCTAATGCATTGATGTATTTTGTTCTGTTTATAGAAAAATAATAACTTATATAAAAATATGGCGTAGATAAGATATTATATTTTTTTAAGAGTATCGGTATCAAAATACGACCAACTCTACCATTTCCGTCCTCAAAAGGGTGTATTAATTCAAAATACGCATGAATAATGGCAGTTTTTATTAAAAGGTTTTCTGAATGATTTGAGTTTATGAAGTCAATCAAGTTATTCATATATTCTTCTGTGTGCAAATATGATACGGGAGTATAAGTTATTTCTCCGTCATATTTATTGCCAATATAATTTTGTTTTTCTTTATATTTCCCTTTTAATTTATCGCCACCCCTAGAATTCGTTAATATAATGGCCTGAATATTTTTAATCAATCTACTCGTAATTTTAAAATTGTTATCTTCTGCTTCTTTTATGCAATAACCCAAAGCATCTTTATAATTTTCTATTTCTGTTGCGTCTTTTTCTAATCTTTCAGATAAATTCTTACCAACTTTATAGTTTAAGATATCTGTAATTGTGGCTATAGTACCTTCTAATCTTGAAGACATTACAGATTCTTGATAAAAAAGTATACTTGTTAATACTTCTGGATAAGGAATAAATTCTACCATGCCATCGTATTTAGCTAATTTCAATAAAGCACTATTAGTATTTTCAGAAAAAGATATATCTGTCAATATATCTGGAAATTTTTTTAATACAAAAGAATTTGTCATTATAAGACCTTTTATTACAATATTAGCAAAACCAGTTGCTTATATTATAAAATAAGCAATAGAATTAGTCAACATTATAATATAAGCAATTATTTGGTTCGAAAGCGTTGATAAAGAGATAATTTTTCTAAAAATTACTTTCGGATTCACCAAATACTTGTATTACAAACAAAAAATGCCTCATTGGGCATTTTGTTAACTATGGTCGGTCGCGCACACAGGGGCCTGCGATGCCCCCCACTAAAAATTTCTTTAAAGCTCTCTGGAATGCGCTACGTATCCTTGATAAATCATTTCCAAAAATGTCTTTTTGCGAATGCGTGTCCGGAACCCGTTTTAAGATATTGTTCAAAATCCAATGCAGCGTCTTTGGAACTAAACGCAAAATAATTTACCAATTCCCAAGGTTTATATTTTGCTGTATGTATTGAATATCCCGCATTATGTTGCTTTAACCGCTGTTTCAAATCATCAGTTTGCCCGATGTATTTTTGTTCTGGACGGGAAATGCTTTTTATAAGATAGACATAAAACATTTACAAGTCCCCCTTCGTTAAAACTTCGGGCGACACTACTTCGCCTATGCTTCTCGCCTTGTGTGGCCTGCCACACGAAGCCTCGTAGAGGCGAAGTGTGGTTGGGGCGCACGGATTCGAACCATGATAAAGAGAACCAAAATCTCTTGTCCTACCATTAGACGACACCCCAATTGCGCTTGCAATTATACCCACCCCACAAAATTTTGCAATAATAAAATATCATCCAAACAAAATCCCCCTGTCGGGGGATTTCTAAGATTCTTCTTCCATCTCTTCTTCTTCATCAGATTCGACGGCATTCAAATCAATTTCCTTGGGAATACCTAAAATATCTTCAATTTTGTCCGACGCCGCATCCAGGTCAATCTTATGCAGCACTGCAAATTCCTGGGCCATACGTTCCAGCGCACGCAAATATAACTGGCGCGCGGAAAACGTCATTGTGTCCGCCGCACTACGCCGTTGCAAATCACGTACCACCTCGGCCAACTTCATTGGGTCACCCGAATTGATATTTTCTTCGTACTGGGCGGCACGTCGCGCCCAAATCATACGTTTTACACCCGCCTTGCCCTTGGCGGATGCAATCGCCTCGTCCATTTTTTTGGCGGTCGTCAACGGACGCAACCCTGAAATTTCTGCACGTTCCACTGGCACACGCAACGTCATATGGTTACGTTCAAAATCAATCACCAACATTTTTATTTTCTGTCCAGCGATTACTTGTTCCTCGATACGAACCAGCTTTCCAACACCCTGGGTTGGATAGACAACATACTGTCCCGTTTTAAAATCTAGCTTTTTACTTGGCATTATTGGATACCCTTTTACGGTTGCCATTCTCTCTGTACCCAATTATTATATCACAAAAAACCAGAAAAACAAACATTTGTCAAAAAAATATCTTGCACACACCATTCATTCACAACCAAGGTTTATACCGCATGCTTTTTCAACAAACTTTGCACCGCCAACGGAAAATCAGTCGCCCGCGCCAAATAAGACCCCGACACTAACAAATCCGCCCCCGCGTCCCAACATAACTGGGCTGTTTTGTCGTTAATTCCCCCATCAACAGAAATTGTGAATTTCAAACCATACTTTTTACGCGTCGCGGCCATCACAGAAATCTTGTGCAACGCGCCCGGGTCAAATGCCTGCCCCGCCGCCCCCGGCGCAACAGACATAACCATAACCTCGTCCACATCGCGCAAAATCGGCTTTAACAGCGCAACATTTGAATCTGGATGCAACGCCACCCCAACGCGTCGTCCCGCCGCACGCACATTACGCAACGCCGTCTTGAACCCGGACGTATTGGTTGACAATATCACCGTATCTGCCCCCACCGCAATCGCATCCGCCGCCCACACAACCGGACTTTCAGTCATCAAATGCACATGCAAGTGCGCATTGGTTCGGGCACGAATATTTTTTAACTCGTCAATTCCACCGGCAATTCTGTCTACATAGAACCCATCCATAATATCAACATGAATCATAGAAATCCCACCCGACTGAAACAGTGAATACGTTTCCGCCCGTCTCATATCAAAACATAAACTGCTGGGCAAAATCGGAATAAATCTTTGAACTTTCTTGGGCTTGCGATGGAAAATTTTTCCAATCCAACTTGTACGTCGCGCCCAGCGTTCATGTCGCGAAATATAACTTTGCCTATGTGCCGATTCCCCATTCCAAACATAATCAGACAGCGCACGCACCGTTGCATCCGCCGACAGCACTTCGGTCATAACGGCAAATGCATTTTCAATAAAATCACGCAACCCTTCAATCTCGGCACCACCACCGGACAAAACAATCTTGGTCGGACGATATTTGGTAAAGGACGGCAAACATTGGTCCTTTAATTGCCCGATAATATCAACCAATATCGGCAACACAATGTCATTTACATCCCCGCGCGAAAAATCATAGGCACGATCGGCGGGCGCAAATCGGTCCATTTCCTTGG
Source organism: Alphaproteobacteria bacterium (assembly GCA_015062525.1). Taxonomy (GTDB): domain Bacteria; phylum Pseudomonadota; class Alphaproteobacteria; order Rs-D84; family Rs-D84; genus Enterousia. Next base: position 46,970 of record SUUM01000003.1, read on the forward strand.
GTACCAGGGATGCCACCGCACGTTTTATCCTGTCTGCAGAATCAAAGTCTATATTTAACTTATCAACAATGGCGCGTGTAATATCCGTGCCACCCTTTTCTATTTTCGCATGCCAAACGGGGCCACGGTCGGTCCATATAGACGCGCTTGTAAATTGGGCACCAAAATCAACGAACAACGTATTTTGTTTTTCTGCGCGCACAATTGCATTTTGTACAAATTGCGGATCAAACATAGCATCCGCCTGAATATGCGCGCCGCGCAACTTTTCAAATACCGCATCCACACCATCGCGCGAATAATAAATCACCCCAAACGCAGAAATCAACTGCCGGTCAACATGTCCCAGGGGCGACACCATATTTCGCGCCTGGGGCGCATCATACCGCAGTGGCACAATATGCATTGGGAAAAATCCGTCCGCGGGTTTAATTTGCGAGATTTGATTTCTAACATCCGTCATAGTAATCTTGTGTTCCCCACCCCAAACGGTACTTTTCGCACACATTTCATATTTTGATATACCAAAATTCCCCGTGATAAAGGCACTATCAAAATGGGAACCGATTTGTTTTTCCAATTCATCCACAACGGACTTAATCGCAAATACCGTATCATAACTGTCCATTGAAAAGAACGCAGATTTATCAATCTTTGCGCTACGCACACGATGTGCAATACCACGCACACCACACGTGCCAATATCAAGACACAAAAAAGACGAATCAAATAAATTCATACCCTTACTTTACCAATATTCGTGATGCATCGCGCATATCTATCACGCTTATATCACGCTTGAAAATCTGATGATTATTATTCAGCGACACCAATGTTCCAATCGCCCCAATTGGATTTTCCTCGGGCAACAGAACCGTGATACCACCCATTATATGCAGATTCCAACGTCTGTTCTCAATCCATTCAAGATAATCCAGCATCCCCACCAAATTATGTGCAGCCTTGGTAATTTCATCTATATCATTTGGCACCACACCACGAAACACAACATGCGCCACATCACGCGCATCAGTTGGTTTATTTACAATTGTACCATCCGCCGACAACGGGTAAAAATGTTCCCCATCTGTCCACAATGCCACCGCCGTGTACAAAGAAACCCGAACCACTAAATTTCCGTTTGGCAAACGACGAACCGCGGACTTTTTTACCCCCGGCACCGCCCCAACACGTGCATTCAGCGCATCTAAATCAACCGAATAAGACTGCGTTCCCGGCGCAACCGTCGCCGCCATCGCCAGCGCAGATAAATCCTTGTTATTTTTATCCGCAGTAATTGAAATATTACGCACCCGCGAAATATTACCATGCCCCATTCCAACCATAATGATACGAGACGCAAAATAGACCGCCAAAATTACGGAAACAATAAAACACAACCAAAACCAGATTGACCGCTTCATAAGCACAATTATATCACAAAAAAACACAATTATCTAAAATAAATAAAAATTTATCTACAGTTTCGGGGGACTTTTATTGCATAAACTGTGTTGCGATACTGCCCAATGATTGCAAAGCACCCATTCCACCACTGTTTGCAACCCCACCAACTGTTTGCATAATCGTCGCAGTATTGGTCTTTTGCCCCAAACCACCAACGGTATCAACCAAAAATTCACCCCACAATGCTTTTTTCTTGGCGTTTAATTTTGCATACGAACAATTTTCAATCTTGGAAATCAACGTTCCGGCCATTTTTGCTTCTTGCTGGGTATAGTCCGCCGTATCAAAATCAATCAAATTAAACACATCATATATATTGGATACATACTGTTTATTTTTATCCGAACACCCGGTCAGAGAACCATCCGTACAATAATAAGTACTGACCGCCATTGGGAACTTTTCCCAGACCATCCCGTCATTACCGCTGCCCCCAAACCAATCATAGCAGATTAAATCTTTTTCATCTGTCCCTTGGGCAATACGCGTGGTCGATTCATAACCACCCGTTGGCGTCGTACAGCGTTTCATACCCAATGATGTCTGAACTTCGTCCGCGGTCTTGGCACCTGTTTTTGCCCATTCTTTGATGGTATTATTCACAAAGGTTATTTCAGAACTGCTGGGGATACATTCAGCGGTCAACGCCTTTTGCTGTTGTGTTAATTGTTTAACCCCACTGACCAGTCCCAAAACAGATCCAACCAAACTGGCTGTATTATCTGTGGTTGACGCTGCCTTGGTCGCAACGGGCGCGGCCTTTTTAATGGTAACAGCCATGGCAACATTCTGCGCCATGAATATGGTCCCAACAAAGAACAGTAAAAATTTCTTCATCTCTCTTGGGATTAATTATAACACAAAAAAAAGTCCCCTCAAATATAAAAATTGCATTTTCGTTATTTACGGTCTAAACTGGACACGTGCACAAAGACAAACGCAATTTTATCATATTCACAAAACACAGACGCCTTAAACGCCTGTGGCAGTTCTTTTTTACCGGCTGGGGACTGGTGATGGTTGCGGCATTGGTTGCGGGTGCCCTGTTCACCAAGCAAATTCTTTGGACCCCAATATCTGCGATTAACATGACCGACATTGTCAGTAATCAGTTCAAAATGTCCGGCGCATCATTTGTTGGCACGAACAAAAACGGCGAACCATTCAAACTTAGCGCCCAAACCGGCTACCAAGAATATGACAACCCAGATATAATCTTTATGGACACGGTATCCGGAACAATACGTCGCACAACAAACAATACCAAGATTACAGATAATATCACGGCAAACCGCGGTCAATACAACCGCACAAAGAAAACAATAACCCTGACGGGCAACGTACGTGTCGATTCCAGCAATGGCGACCGCCTGCGCACAGACGAATTGGTGATAAGACTATGAAACAATCAGTATTACGTGTTGAACATTTATCAAAATCCTATGGCAAACGCATGGTAATCCGGGACGTTTCCCTTATTGCGCGCCAGGGTGAATCGGTGGGCCTGCTGGGGCCAAACGGCGCGGGCAAAACAACGGCATTTTATTGCATAACGGGCCAATTGGCGGCAACCGGCGGTCAAATTTTCCTTAACTCCCAGGACATAACCCACCTGCCGTTTTATCAACGCGCACGCCTGCACATCGGCTATCTGCCCCAGGAAAACAGTGTATTCCGCGGACTGACGGTTGAACAAAACATTATGGCAATTCTGGAAGTTGTCGAACCAGATAAAAAGAAACGCCAAAAGAAACTGGATTCCCTGCTGGATGAATTTTCCATCACATCCCTGCGTCGCAGTCCTGCAACCGCCCTGTCGGGTGGTGAACGTCGTCGCGTTGAAATTGCGCGTGCCTTGGCAAACGACCCAAAATTTATTTTGCTGGACGAACCATTTGCGGGCATTGACCCAATCGCGGTAAATGAAATCCGCAGCCTGGTATCCCAGTTAAAGAATCGTGGCCTGGGGGTAATTATCACCGACCATAATGTGCGTGAAACATTGGGTATCACCGACCGCAGTTATGTTCTGCACGACGGCAGAATCTTAAAGCACGGAACCACATCTGAAATCGTCCAAGACGAAATGGTAAAAAAAGTATATCTGGGCGAAGATTTTGTTATGTAAATTTTCTAAAAACCAGAATTCAAATACAGATTTAGTGGTCAGTACACAAACCACTAAAAAATCCCCCAATCGGGGGGATTTTCTACCACTCAATCGGCGCTTTACCATTTTGTGTTAAATACTGGTTCGCGCGACTAAAATGTTTGCACCCAAAAAAACCACGATACGCCGATAATGGTGACGGATGCACACTTTTCAAAATCAGATTTTTTTCCGGATTTACAAATGCTGCTTTTTTCTGTGCATAACTGCCCCATAACATAAAGACAATATTGTCGCGCGCACTAACCGCACGAATAACACTGTCGGTAAATTCTTCCCATCCGCGCCCTGCGTGCGATGCCGCCGCATGCGCCCGAACAGTTAATGTTACGTTCAATAACAACACCCCCTGGTTTGCCCAGTGCGTCAAATCACCATTTGTAATCGATTTTCGTCCCAAATCAGATTCAATTTCTTTATAGATATTCACCAGTGATGGCGGGATTGGCGTCGGCGGCAACACCGAAAAACACAGGCCATGCGCCTGACCCGGTTCGTGATATGGGTCCTGACCAATAATTACAACCTTGACCCGGTCTAGCGGACACAAATTGAACGCATTAAAAATATTTTGTGGCGCGGGGTACACGGCTTTCCCGGACAAATATTCCCCCCGCACAAAATCAGTCAATTTGATAAAATAGTCTTTATCAAATTCTGTCGCCAATGCATCTTTCCAAGATTGTTCAATTTTCACATTCATAATAATCCTCTTCGCCCCGCACAAGGGGTGGCGCGAATGCGACGGGCTAGTGGTCGTCAACATTCGTTTTCCCCTTCTATATTTCACATGTTAACCTAACAGGCATCCACAGTTTCAAAATTAATTTCTGTGCAATGATTACGCAGCATAATCCCCTTCGCTGGCGAAGGGGTGGCGCGAATGCGACGGGGTAGTGGTCATCAACATTCGTTTTCCCCTTCTATATTTCACATGTTAACTTAACATGCATCCACAGTTTCAAAATTAATTTCTGTGCAAGTAATCGTCCATAGAAATTAATTTTACCTGACAAGATTTCCATAACACAACATCAATATACCCCCGTGGCAATCCCGTTTCACGTTTCAAATGCGCAAACATATCATCGCACGCATTTTTTATTTCATCACACAGCTCACCATTATTTATTTTTGATTCTAAATTTGCTTTTTGCGCTTTGCTCTTTGCACATTGTGTTGCACATTGTGTCGCAAAAGCGACACCAAGTCTTTGAATCCAGATATCATACTTCACAACATCTTCGCCCAGGTTTCGCGCCAAATGATTTGCAGTAATTTTTCCAACATGTGGTAATTTTTGCAGAAAATTTAATTTATCATCCAGTGATTCTAATTTGTAATATTCCCCGCGCAACTGTTCCCGATTTTCCCAAATTTTACAAATCGCATTTATTTTATTTTTGTTATTAAAAATTTTTAACAACGCACCAGACAAATTGCTCTTTGCGCTTTTTATCTCGGCTGTGCTGTGCACAGACGGATGCTCTTTGCTCATTAAAAATTCCATCACCTTGTGATGAATTTTTTTTGCTGTTTTTTGTGAAAACCCACCCGCCAAAATCACATAGGCACAATGCGACGCAAACGCATCCGCATCATAAATTTTTCGCGCACGCAGGTTTTCCAAAATCTCATCAAAACTTTGCGCATCGCTGTCCAACCCCGCCCCACGCAGTCGCGCATCTAAATCAAAAAACCAATCCCGCGAAAAATCCATTACCCGCGCCCACCACGCAATTCCGCGATTTGTTCCGGGGTCAGTTGCGGTTGTTGCGCCGCCATCATTTCTTTTAACTTATCAGTCCCCGCATTAAATTTACCCGCCGGCGATTCCAGTTCTGCTAATTCTTTTTTTATTTGCTCGATTCTGGCCTTTTTATGCCAAATTTGTGAATCAGATACCGCCGTACCATACGATTCAATTTCAGATTCCAGCCTGTGCAATTCTGCGGTTAAATCTTCCTTCTTTGCCATAATAATTACCTATAAAATCTAGGCGCGGGAAACCGCGCCAACCAATTACACATCCAAATTTGCATCCAGCGCATTTTCCACGATAAAGTCGCGACGCGGTTCCACAATATCACCCATCAACATAGACACAACTTCGTCTGCTTTTGCTGCGTCATCAATTTTAACCTGGAACAGCGAACGATGATTTGGGTCCATTGTTGTTTCCCACAACTGTTCTGCATTCATTTCCCCCAAACCCTTGTATCGTTGGATTTTCAAACCGGTCTTGGCATATTCAAACGCAGTTTCCAGCAATTTCAACGCCCCCCAGATTTTCTGATTTTTCGCCTTAACACGCAGTACGGTTGGCTTGCTGAATGTTTCCATTAATTCATCGCGCCCATCCATTTTATGCCAACTACGAATTTCCATACCATTTAATTTTTCACGTGGCAAAGCATAAGTTTCACGAACACTACGTAATGTTCTGGTTATTTCAATACCATGTTCATTTGCGGACACTTTCCACCCACGTTCAAATTCTAATTCCTGGGCATCTAACATATGCTGAACATTTTCGAACACATCCGCACTTTCGTTTTCAAACGCGCCATTTAGTGCCAAAGCCTCCACAAATCTCAACGGCATAATGTGATTCAGCGGTTGCAGGATATTACGCATATCCAACACCAACCCCAACAGACGTTTCAAATCCGCCCCGGACACTTGAACACCGTTCGCGGTTTCAATCATACCATCGGTTGCCAACTGTTCCATCAGATAGTCATCCATTTCGCGCTGGTTTTGCAGATAAATCTGCTGTTTCCCACGTGTCACACCATAAAGTGGTGGTTTTGCCACATAGATATACCCGCGTTCAATTGCCTGTGGCATATGACGGTAAAAGAACGTCATCAACAACGTCTGAATATGTTGACCGTCAACGTCCGCGTCGGTCATGATGATAACCTTGTGATATCTCATTTTTTCAATATCAAAGTCATCCTTACCAATCCCCGCACCCATTGTTGTAATCAACGCACCAATCGTATCAGACCCCAACATCTTGTCAAAGCGCACACGTTCAACATTCAAGATTTTACCACGCAACGGCAAAATCGCCTGGGTCTTGCGGTCGCGCCCCTGCTTTGCGGTACCACCCGCCGAATCCCCCTCTACAATAAACAGTTCACACTTTGCCGGATCGCGTTCTGAACAGCCCGCCAATTTACCCGGCAAACCACCCAATTCAGGCCCCGTTTTCTTGCGTGATAATTCACGTGCCTTGCGCGCGGCCTCTCTTGCGGTTGCGGCCTCGATAATCTTATCAACAATAGTTTTTGCAATCGCTGGATTTTCATCTAAAAATTCATACAGCAATTCCGACACAGTACTTTCCACAATTGGGCGCACTTCACTTGACACCAATTTGTCCTTGGTCTGGGAACCAAACTTTGGGTCTGGAATTTTAACACTAACAATACTGGTCAAACCTTCGCGGAAATCTTCCCCCGACAGATTGATATCTTTTTTCGTACCCTTTTCAGAAATATACTTGTTAATCGCACGCGTCAGCCCCGCACGAAAACCCGCCAAATGTGTCCCACCATCACGATTTGGAATATTATTGGTAAAGCACAGCGATGTTTCCGTATATGCAGTTGTCCATTGCAAAACAATTTCAATATAAGTATCATCGACCTGCTTAATCATCTGGATTGGGTCGCGATTTAACAATTCCTTGGACTTATCCAGATATGTCGCAAATCCCTTTAATCCATCAACAGAATGAAATTCACGTTCTTTTTTCTCGCCCCCACGCAAATCTTCCAGAATAATTTTAACATTTGCATTCAAATAAGACTGTTCACGCAACCATGTTTCCAATGTATCGAAACTAAACTCGGTCACTGTAAATGTTTCCGGCGACGGTTTAAACGTCACTTCGGTCCCATGTTCTATACCTGATTTATTTTCAGTAATCTGCACATCTGTTGTCGGCACCCCATCGGCAAAAGACATAAACGCCTGTTTATCACCACGCCACACTTTTACTTCCAGCCATGTGGACAACGCATTTACCACCGACACACCGACCCCGTGCAGACCGCCCGACACCTTGTAAGCACCGCTGCCTTCGTTGTCAAATTTACCACCGGCGTGCAATTCGCACATAATCAGTTCCAACGCGCTGCGTCCCGTATCATGATTGATATCGAACGGCATACCGCGCCCATTATCACGAATTGTGGTGCTGCCGTCTGCATTCAGCGAAACATAGACCGTATCCGCATAACCCGCCATTGCTTCGTCAATAGAATTATTCACAACTTCGTAAATCATATGGTGCAGACCATTACCCCCCTCGCCCACATCCCCAATGTACATACCCGGGCGTTTTTTAACGGCCTCTAACCCTTTCAGAACTTTAATTGAATCACCTGTATATTCATTATTAACTGCCATATAACATTCCTTTCTTTTTTCTGTGTAAAACATAGCAATTTCTGGTATAATTATCAAGGAAAAAGGGGATATTTATGAAATTCAAATTACTATATTTTGGCGACATTTTGATTAATCCGAAAAAGCGCGCCCAACATATTGCGGACATACGCATGCAGTTTCATCCACAACTAAAAAAACTGGTTGAACACAGTCCATGGAACAACCTGACGCAATACATGGTACCCGACCCAACAAAAAGCCCAATTACCACACGCCACGTTGGCGGGATTGATTGGAATCCAATTATTACACCAAATTTGAAATTGATTGCCGAATTAGACATTCAAATGTTGCACCCTGAAATTGTGGGTGTACCACGTTCGGACATTGACAACCGCGTCAAAACGATTATGGACGGTCTGCGTTGTCCACAAAACGAACATGAAATCGGGGCAAACACACCACGCGACAAGGGTCCGATTTACACACTTTTGGATGACGACCATTTGATTACAAAATTATCTGTTAACACCAGCCACCTGCTGGATTCTGAAATCTTTGCAAATCATGCACAACGCACACCTGATTCCGTCTTTATGATGATTGACGTGAACGTACGCGTTGCCGAAGGGACATTGGAAAACCTGCCATTTATGGTGTAAAAGACCAATACATACTCCTAGCAACGGGGTAAAAAATAAAGATGATGGTATAGATGCGCCGTGGTCGGCAAGTGTAGTGTACAGAAGTTACATGAACGCGCCGACCACAAGCAGATATGCCATCAGATTTGTTTTTTACGATAATGCGGACGTGATTTGGTCCTGCATCTGAAACGTCCCAAGCACCACCCAAGCGATTATGGCGGACACCAATAAAATCCCCAAACTGTTTAATGTATTTGAAATCTTTTCCATCTTGCGCACAGACTCGTTCAAATAATCGTTTGCAACTTGATTCAGATTTTCATCAAACTCATTCATATCGGCATAAATTGTTAAATCCCCAATAATTTCAGAATCTGGGAAATCGCGCCCGGTATGCGCCAATGCCCGCCCCAAGTTTTCCCCATTTGCGATATATTTTAATGCGCGTTCCAGAATACTTTTCAAATATCTGTTCGCGCTATCCGCCAACATTCGCATAGCATCCGGGATTGCAACACCGGCACTTACCATTGCACCCAAACTCATCAGCCAACCAACAGACACCTGAATTTTATACACACTCCACGGGGGTAATTTATCAAACATCGCACGCAGGCGCCCCGACCAGTTGGCCAGACTGACCCACACAACGGCAATTACCGATGCAAACACCACCAGGAAAATATACCAATACCGAATTGAAACATCAGACAACCACACCAAAGACTGCGCCGTCCCGCGCCAAACAACATCGCTGCCTGCGATTTCCGCCAATGGTGGCACCAAATATAATCCCACCATAATGATGATACCAAACGTTAACGCCAATAAAAACAGTGGATATCCAATCGCAGACGTCATTGCCCGTCTGATACGTTGTGTACCATCAACCACACGTCCAACGTTTTCAAGTGCGACCACCAAATTAGATAAATTACCACTGGTCACCAACAGTGTTTCATTTTCCGGCACCCAACCACGTGTTGCCTCGGAAAAACTCATACCACGTTCCAGGTTTTTTTGCCATTCGCGCATAACAATTGCAAACGGTTCGCGCGGTTTTGTCCCCCCATGCGATTCAATCATTTCCAAACGTTCCAGCGCATCAATCAGCGTGAAATCATTACGCAACAAGGATGCCAATTTTCTACAAATTGACATACGTTTTTCCGTATTCATCCGGAACATTAACTTGGCATATAATAATTCCAATTTATTCATATCAATATGCCCCCGGCTGGTCCAGTTGTCCAACCCAGCGTTCTAATTCATCAACACTAATTACACCTTGCAACATTAACGACACGGCGGCCTCTTTTAGCGTACGTCCATCCATTTCTTCTAACCAATAACGCACCGCCCCATCTGTATTACCTGATAATGCCAGACGCAAAAATTCACTGTTTGTGATGATAATTTCACCCGCTTTGACACGCCCAATATTGCCTGTACCATTACAATGCGCGCATCCCGCACCACGTTGATATACCTGGCGCAGACCAACATCACCATACGCATCCATAACACGACGATACGCACCACGTTCTGGGTGATTTGCCAATGGTTCGCGACAATGTGGACAAACCTTTTTGAACAGACGCATAGACACCAATCCACGCATCAATGTTTCTTCTTTTAATTTAAAGGATTCAACCCCTAAATCCAACAATCGTGTCAGGGCCGCCATGGCTGAATTAGCATGCAATGTTGTCCAAACATTATGCCCCGACAACGCGCCACGCACGGTTAATTCCGCCGCCGCCAACGTACGAATTTCCCCCACCATAAGCGTATCAGGGTCGCTGCGCAACGCCGCCGCCAAGGCTTCGACATACTTTTCTTCACGTTGTTCTTCATTGGTTGCATTAACAACCGGCATCTGACGTGCGCCAAAAATCTTTTGTTCAACGGGGTTTTCCACCGTAATCATATTAATTTCATAGTTGCGTTCTTTCAGCATCAACGACATATTGCGTACCAACGTCGTTGACTTACCAGAACTGGTCGGCCCCGCCACAATCACCAAACCCGTCGGAAAGGAACGCATACGTGCCAACAAACGCTGTTCATAGGGGCCAAATTCTTGTTCAACCTTGATCCCTTCGGACGGATTATCATACAACAATCGCATAACCGCATATCGCGTACCAAACGCGATTGGGTTAAACTGCATACGCACGCCCAACACCCCCGATGGCAGGTATAAATCCTTGGTTCCACGCAATGGTGTACGACCATCCTTTTGCGCAGATTGATATTCATTTACCGCATAGTTCGCATTGGAAATATCCGCCGATGCAAATGCTGCGCGCAGGAACGATTCCCCCCATTGGGAATTATATTCCATAACGGGCTGCATACTGCCGTCTATGCGGAAATATATTGTTGTCTGGTCTGCGACTTCGACATGAACGTCTGACACTTTTTGTGCGGCGGCCTTGGCGATAATATCAACAAAATCCTTTTGCATCTGGTTATCAAAGTCCGCACGTCCGCGCCCTGCCCCCCCCAGATGACTTTCATATGATTTATAAATATGTGAAATTAATCCCAGGTCCGAATAAAACGGTTCACGCATTTTGCGATTACGTTTTTTCAGCAACTCTAAAAACGCCAGCACCCGTCCATCATATCGATGTGTACGCGATATAATAATTTCCCCACCGGAAAAATACGCAACCAAACCCTGCGTATCATGTGGCAATTCAAACATTGCCCCGGTCGCGGTCAACAAACGATTTCCATTAGAAAACAAATAATCAATAATATCTTTGGAATCTGCACTTTCCAGTCCCGCCGGAATTGACGGCATACTTTGAAATTTGATATTATCAAAATCACTTGTTTTATTTGGCATATTGATTATTTCCCACTGCTGACATTCAAATTCTGTGTTACGCCGTCTTTGTCAACGAACACAACACCATCATACAATGATATAGATTTCACCGTTAACCCATCCAACGACTTTCCAACACTAATACGCTTAGATTGGCCTGTATTTAAATCTTCCACAGTCGCCTGTAATTGTGAGCCCGCCCCAACAACATTAACCAAACGATATTTTTTTGTAATATCAATTTCCGGTTCTTCTTCTGCGGCTTCGGGCACAGACATGGCCTTTGCCATCTTTTGTTCTTCTATATTTGCTAACCAAGATTCCTTTTCTTGTTCGATACGCGCGGCCTCGGCCTCTAACTTGGCCTTTTGTGTTTCAATTTCCTGTTGTTGCTGTTCTGCACGTCCCGACAAAGTATCAATTTCCATATGCAACTTGATTTTTTCGGCCGCTAATCTGTCCAATTCTAAATCCAATTGGGCGCGTTCCTTTTCCAATTGCATAAGAACCTTTTCCTGTTCCAAATCAGTAATTTGTTGGAACAGCGACCCCGACACATCATAACCAGCGACCGCATCCGCCGATACTTCTTCCATATCGACATCAACTTCTACAACTTCATCTACTGCGGCAAACGCGCTTGAAACCGCACCACAAAAAATCAACCCCAATAAAAACATTTTCTTATTTTGCATAGACAATCACCTCATAGTTCCAAGAACGCGAACGCACATCCCATGATGCCTGCATCATATATACGCCGCCAAATTCATCAAATATTTTCATAAACTGCATCGGCACCAGTTTTGATTCCGCGCCAACCTCTACCACATTAACAGACGCAGTATCAACCCCGTTTGTTAACGTATCAACAACAACCAAAGTTTCAACATTTGTATCAATTCCCTGAAATGCAGTCGTAATATCACGCACAACCGTATCTGGGTCGCGTTCATCCTGGGACGAAAACACTTCCAATGTCGGCAGGGTTGCCCGCACACGAATTGTATCTTCATCAATTTCACTTACAAAGGCCCCCGGCATCAACTGTGTTGCAATATTATAAAATTCACCAATTGTTCCAAAACTGCGAACAAATTCCGCCACAACATGCGTTTCGCCACAGGTTGCATAAACCTGATTCCAACCTGCAATCGGTTGCATAACAAAACCAATTGCCTGATAACATTGTTCTGCCCGCGCCATCACATCCGGCAACAATTCATACGGCATAACAATTGGCTCGGGCGGTAATTCTTTTTCTATTTCAAACTGCTCGTCTAACTTTTTGCTGCTTTCTTCTATCTGACGTTTATATTCCGCCACCAATTCTGGATCCAATTCTGCCACTTTTGGGCGCGGACTAAGTGTCTGAACAATAGAATCATGAAATATCAGCGCCAATCCAAAAATAAACACCCCAATCAGAACAGCGGACACCATCCCCGCACCAAAGCGACTGATTGAATGTAATACAACATTATTGCGTGCCACCAACAAATCCGCAAGATTACGTTCCGCCGCCCGCGGCATACCCCACGCACCTGGTGCAAAAAACGCCCCCCAGTCTGGAATTTCTGATAACTTGACATATTCCTTGCGTGCTTCGTCTTCGGATTCGAACACACTGTCTTCCAGAATAATTCCATTACGTGCCGCGACTAAATAGAATTTTTTTCCCATCGCAAACACCGCCAAAAAAGATGTATATTCTGAAAAACTGTTCATCACGGCAACGGCGGCAACATGCATTCCCGCCCGCACACCATTTTTACGCGCCGCCAACCCAACCATTTCGCGGTATTCAGTATATAAACTTAATTTTTTATCAATATTACGCGACAAATTGCGTGCATAATTGCGCGCAGTAAATCCCGCAGAAACAGGTTGCCAAAACAACCCGACCGCATACTTCTTACGATTAACAGATATAGTCTGACTGGCCAAGTAAATTCTCTCTCTGAATATTCTGTTGTAAATTATAACACAAAATCCCAAACGATAGCAAACGAATATTCACCCACCCCCACCCACACGATAAACAAAAATTTATATTAGTGTAAGTGGTTAGTGTAAGTGATTAGTGGCGGCACTATAATGTGCGGCATTCGCCGCACACATCCACTAACCACTTGCACTTGCACTAACCACTAAACTTTTATTTATCGCGGTATTATTTATTCATTAACTGCACTCTGAACTCTGCACTCTGAACACTAAAAAATCCCCGCTCCGCGGGGATTTTTCTAAAACTCGAATCTAAGTCCCAACATTGCATTAACATAGAACAAATTTTCCGCACTAAACCATTCACGATGTTTTGTGCCATCTTCATTGGACAGTTCCCACTTTACCCGCGGAATATACATCGCCCGCACACCGAAATCCATGAACATAGTCTCGCTCAGCCCATATGAAAATCCCAACGCCACCAATCCCACAACATTTGATGTGTTATATTCTGATTTATAAAAACGAATTAAATTAGAATTATCCACAAAATCACCATACGGCCATAAATCGGTTTGCTCGGACAAATCGCCATATGGATCCGACATATTCAATATTGTTTTTGTATCTGCATACCCAACACCAAATCCAATATACGGTATCATTTGATACATCGGCTTATACAACCCGTCAAAGAAATCGTAAAATGCCATCGCACTGATAACATCGGTTGATATTTTGGACTGCACAGATGCACTTTGTATATCTACCACAACCCCCCTTACATCGCCACCAACCAATTCCAATTCACCATCAAACATAGGCGACGCATTATAATCACTTTCCGAAATATGGTCCCATCCGGCTTCTAATCGCCATTGTGGCCTGTTTGATATTGTCCAACCGATACTGGCACCGGCTGCAAAAGAAAACCCTTCAAAATCTTTACTGGGGCTAACCTTACTTAAATCACCATACCCCGCATACAAATACCCATCACAGTTTTCACACTGATCATAATACATTCCCGTCACAACTGTACTCAGGTCCGGACTGATAAAATATTCATTTACGACCGCACCAACTTCGTTTTTGACAGTTCCCATCCCAAATGCGGCACCACCACGCGCCGAAATTACAAAGCGCGAACCATCATCGGCATACCAACCATCCCCAACATATTCCCCGGGATATTGCCACCCTGCGGCCGCGGGCACGGTCATCAGACATGATAAAACGGTCAAAGCAAATAAATTTCTTTTTCTCATACCCCACATTATATCACAAACCAACCCCTAATAAAAATGAAATATATTCCATAAAAAAATCCCCGTTTGGGGATTTTTTAATTACACTTTCCATATGTACAATCCGTCGGCACAGACACAGTCGCCACCCCACCATCACGTGCGGTACGAACGCTGTTTGGATGTGGACAATCATACACATTTGCAACCAATACGAATGCGCGTTCCGGTCCAAATATTACCCATTCATTTGGTTTGGTACGCTGGCTGGTAATCCAATATGCATTACCTGGACGCGCCTGGTCCACGATACGATTTTCCAAATATCTGCGTGCATCTTCGGCGGCATAAACCGACACTTCGGATTCTAACTTATACAAAAAAGTACATCCAATCGGTTCCGCATCTAACTGTACTAAATACTGACTGCCATTTTCATTTTTAACCATATTCCCGCACGCCGCAACAGACAACAAAACGGCAAAAATCGCCAAGAACTTTTTCATATTTCCTCTCCTATTTTCTATTCTTCAACTATATCATAGTTTTCAGGATTGCTGAACAATTTTTTCAAAACCAGATTATTCAGCGCATGACTGCCCTTGTACGATTCCAACCCACCACACACAAACGCGCCCGATGTGAACATATCACCAATTGCATCAATTATCTTATGTCGCACAAATTCATCTGGCCAAATCGTTTTGTTTAACGTACCATCACCCGCGTCATTTAATGCAATAACATTAGATTCATTTGCCCCGCGTCCCATACCACGCTTTTTCAGATATTCCCACTCGGAATACTTTCCAAACGTACGCGCGCGTGCAATATTTTCAACAAAATCATCAACCGACTTATCCGTCCCATCAAACGAATATGAATAAGACTGATTTCCTATTATCTTTTCTGGATAAACCAGGGTTGCCTTGACATCCAAAGACTTACCATCATTCGGACTTAATTTCACAAATCCATTGCTTTTGCGCCCGGCAACAGTATTAAACACCCATAATTTGAACCGCACAAACATTGGCAATTCGCGCAGCATTTCACGCGCATGCGCAATAACTGTACGTTTTACAACAATGCGTTTCATTTTACCCTTACCTACACCCGCCGCGCGAAAAGCATCTATAAACTGTGCCGCACTGCCATCCAGAATTGGTGTTTCCGGTCCATCAATTTCAATAATTGCACTGTCAATTCCAACCATAAACAATGCCGCCATCAAATGTTCAATTGTCTGAACATGCGCGCCATCCATTTGCCCAACGGTCGTATTGCGCATTTTCGTTTCCCCAACATTATCATACATCGCGGCAATTAAATCAGTCCCCGGCATATCAACGCGCTTGAAAAAAATCCCACGTTCCTTGGACGGTTTAACAACCAGATTCACCGGTGCCCCAGAATGAATCCCGACACCCGAAATTTTCACCTGTTTTTTCAGCGTACTCAATTTAACTTCTCCTTTAACCAAACCCAGAACGAATAATCTATTACAGTTTCCAAACGCGCATATTTTATCTGGTCTTGCAATTCCACCGGCAACCGCACCCAGTCTTTTTCAGTTGTAATTAATTTTGCTTTTTTCTTGTCTGCCAACGCAATTAAACGTTCCAAATCTTCGCTTGTATATTGATAGTGGTCTGGAAAACTGCGACGCGCCACAACATTTTTCAAAGAATTAAAGAACTTTTTCGGATACCCAATTCCGGCAAACGCCACCAATTTTTCATCTTCATCATACGGTGATGTCGTCTGATTTTTCGCATAAAACACAGGCACCCCCGCCGGCAAAACAAAGTTCCTTTTTGGTTTTCTATTTTTAATAACAATAATTGCATCGGCGTGGCGTGCCATACGCTTTGGCACACGCAACGGGCCGGCCGGCAACATCAACCCATTACCATATCCCAACCCTTCATCAAAGACAATGATTGAAACATCCTTTTTGATTGTTGGATTTTGCAAGCCATCATCCATAATGATTGGCGTATCGTCATCTTGCCTGTTCAGCACAGAAATATTACTTTTTCTGTCGCCAACATGCACCGCCAACCCGGTCCGCGCCAACATTGTTGCCTCGTCCCCGATATTACCGGTCTTGGCACTTTTTTTATAACCACGCATAACCACCGGCGCGCCATATCTGTTTGCAATTGCGCGCACCACGGGCGTTTTTCCAACCCCCCCCGCCAAAATATTACCGACACAGATAATCGGACGACGCGATTTCATTGGATGTAAAGATCGCATAAAATACACCACACGCCCCACACCATAATAAACCCAGGACACCGGCATCAACAACAACGATACGGGATTTTTACTTAAAAACCACCAAGGTGTTTTCATTATTATTTCCCTTTTTTCTTATTTGCTTTTTTTGCTTCCCTTGCTTCGCGCTTTTGTTTTTTATAAGCACTACTTTTCATATCCTGTTCAATAAATGGCAAGCCAAATTCCGCATCCAATTCGCGCATTTGCGCAACCATAAAATCTTCTAAATCCTTGCGGATTTTTTCAAACTCTTCTGCGGTTGCACGTTTTGGCACAAAAATCGGATTACCAATATTATATACAATTTTGTTAAAAGGTAATGCCAACAGATACTTATCCCATCTGTCCTGAATCCAGGCACGTTTTGCGGTAAAGCAAACCGGAATAATCGGTGCGCCGGACATTTTTGCAAAATACAAAGCCCCCTCTTTCACCCGCAACGATGGCCCGCCGGGTCCATCGGGCGCCATACAAATACCATGGTCCCCGCGCGCCAGGACGCGCAACCCTTCGCGCAGTACCGACACCCCGCCCTTGTGGGACGACCCATAAATTGCCCGCAATCCGAACAAGTGCTGTAATTTTGCCATCATACGTCCATCTTTGTGGCGACTTGCAACCGCATAAGCATGCATTCCCCCCAAACAAATCAGCGGACTTAACATCAAACTGCGCCCATGCCAGAACACAAAAATCGCCGGTTTTTTGCGATATTTATAAAAAACTTCGATATTAGTAATCTTTTTAATAGACGTAAAATAAGAAAGCCAAATTGGGATTGCCATGAACACGGCAATAACCCATTGAAAAAACCCAAGTCCCAAAATAGGTTCCCAAAATTTTTTCCACGCTTTTCTAAACGTTAATTTATCAGACACACCAAACCCTTACTTTTAATTACATATTGGCTAAATCTTAGCAAACAAAAAAATATAATTCAAGAAAGACTAGGAAAAGCCCCCAAAATCTGCAAAGACAATTTTTTATTTGACTATTATCATAAATAATATACAATACACACACCTTATCGCGGGGTAGAGCAGTCCGGTAGCTCGTCAGGCTCATAACCTGAAGGTCAGTGGTTCAAATCCATTCCCCGCAACCAGTTAAAACAAAAAACGTACCCCTGTGGTACGTTTTTTTGTTTTATACCTGTTGCTGGATTTGAACCAACGAAGAAGGTGGTTCAACCGCAGAAAATAGGCGCACGTGTACGCCGGTTTGCGCCCCGCGCAAAATTTTCAAGGTCGCTAAATCCATTCCCCGCAACCACGAATTTTCTAAAAATACCGCGTTTGCGGTATTTTTCTTTAGAAAATTCAGTGTCTCGGCGTAGTGAAACGAAGACGGACCATAACTACAAATTTGCGCACAGCCGGCACCTTGTGCCGAGCGAGCGAAATCCACCCCCACCCCGCGATTTTACCTTTTAATATAAACAAAACCCTGGGGGGCGGTACGAACACCAAAGTCAGATAATGGACGTGGTACGTCAAACCTTAACACATGCCCCAGTTTATATGCATATGCAATATTACCCCCACTAAAATAAGAATCAAAAAAACCGCGGTCAATCCCCGCTGCATTGCATGTCCGCGCCCAAACATCATCTGGGGTCCCTGAAATAATGCCACATACATCCACAGCACCCACAACCGAACAAATCGGACGCGTGGCATATATGACAATTTTATCCACATTACACAGCGCAACACGACGCCGAAATTCAAATTTCTTGTCGCCGGAAAAAATTCTTTCTATAAATTCTGGTTTTATTGCCAATAATATTGTTGCCATAAATTCAACCTTTGAATACAATTATACACAACAACAAATGGAACAAAAAATGAAAAAAATATTAATATTATCGACTATATTATTTACAACCGCCGCCCACGCGGGCATATACACTAACACAGGCAATTTTCGCCCATATATTGGGATTGATGCCGGCTTAAATATTGCCGATTACACATACAAGACCGAACTGGATGAAACATATTATTCTGCGACAATAAACGCAGGCGCCCGTATTGGTCGCAATTTTGGTGTGGAATTATTTTTCACACATTCATCAACAAACGAACTTGAAAACACATATGATTTTTCTGCAATAAATCACGAGTTATATTATATGGCATACGGTTTTGATATTTATGGCTATTACAATATAACGAACGAATTTAATTTCTTTACCACATTTGGTGTTGCAAATTACAAGACATATAATAAATACACCTATATAAACACCTTAACCGAAACATCCGAAAAAACAGACGAAAACGATGTCAGCACCCGCATTGGCATTGGTCTGATGTACACATTTCCATCCGACAAAGTATCAGCATTAATTAAATATCAATACACCCCAATTAATAATGAAATGATACAAACAATGTCAGAATTTTCCGCCGGATTCAGATATAATTTTTAACATGTGTTTGCTGATATAAATAAGATTTTAGCAGGGTAAGTTGCGGACTTAATTCCCCTTCGCTGGCGAAGGGAATTAAACTTTTATTTATCTAAGTATTATTTATTCATTAACTGCACTCTAAACTCTGCACACTGCACTCTAATAAAAATCCCCATCAACCGGGCCCCGCGCAAACGAATGTTTGCGTGGGTGGACATTGGGGGATTTTTATTTACACTTTTTTAATTCCTCGCCTGATTCCATTCTATCGATTTGTTTATTTTTTATTTCCACATCTGCAAAGATTTTTTGTTTTACCAACACAACATCTGGGTGCGATTGCAATTGCATATTCATATCATCAACCACCGAATCAATCATATCGCGTGATTTAACAAATTGTGGCATAACAGATTGCGCCGCACTATAAACAGACTTTTGTAATTCCCCCTTGAAATCATCAATCACAGACAAATAAGTTTTTATATGTTTATCTTCGTGCGCTAACACCGCATTATATTCACATGTTTCTGGAACATTACGAATATCGATATTTACCACAAAATCATTATATCCAACCACCGCATTAACGGATTTTAGCCCAACACAAAACCCACCATCAACCGGCACAACATCTGCATTAATCTGATAATTATCAACCATAGTCGCGACAACATTACCATGCAATTTGTCCATTTCATGACGTGGTTGCACTATGGTCTTATTCCAATCCGGTACATTAATATAGACGGCGGGAATTTTTTTATACGCCACACAATCCACCGCCAACCCCGGCAAAGATACAAGAATACAAAAAACAAAAAATAAATATTTCACCACCACTAACCACTTACACTAACACTAACCACTCTTTTTCAAATATTCATTAACAAAATTATTACCATACATTTTATACAATTCTTCGGCCAGCAATACTGACGAACGTCCCGATTCAAACAACCGCAACAAATTCCCCAAACCACCAAGTTCTGTATTCAAAATCACCGATTCCCCATTAACCGGTCGCGACAACAACACCGCGCGTTTCAGGTTTGGATATGCCTTGCCCTGGATAAATGCCATTTCCAACGGGTTCAAATTCCAATGCGCATAGTCTGATGCATCGGCGGCGGGATTTCTGAAAAACATAACAGTCTGGGCCTGGCCACGCACCACATCCCCTACCCCCAATTTATCAAGGACATTAGCACGTTGGAATGCAACCATGTACGCCTGGCGATTTTTGCGTCCTTCTTGCAATCCTGTAATAAAATTATCACGGAACATTTTGTTTTCCAGCATTGGCGCCGTTTCGTCAATCATAATCAGCGACGGATTACCACCCGACACAGTAATATTATTAATTCTGTGTAATATATAAGAAATCACCGCAGGCGACAAAACTTCGTCCTGTAAAATATCTGTGAAATCGAACGTGGTCAGACGCGAATGCAAATCCAACGTATCGGACGCTTCGTTAAACATATCGCCATACTGTAATGGGTCAACCCATTTTTTAAGTGCCGCCCGCATATTCCCCGACGACGAAAAACAACTTTCCCACAGGTTTTTCAGCATTCTATCTTTATCGGACAAATAGTCAAAATTTACAGACACCGCACGCGCAATTTCATCCGCAGATGCGGCATCACTTTGCCCTGAAATAATTGCAAACCACCGACGCAGAAACGCACGATTTGCCGCCGTATCCGGCATTTTCAGCGGATTTAAGTGGGTCAAGAAACTTTGTGCCATTGGGTCTGAATTTTTCTCTTTCCCCTGCATGGTGATGTACTTTCCACCCACGGCCAGCGTGAAAATCTCGGCGCCTTTATTTCTGTCAAAGAAAAACGCCTTTAACTTTGGATGACGCAAACTTTGCGCGATTAAAAATGAAAACAATGTTGTTTTACCACCACCTGTTGGCCCAATTGTCAATGTATGTCCAACGGCCGCCGGCTTATCAGACACATGGAATTGAAATTGATACGGAGTCCCCTGGGCGGTTGGAAATACAACCAATGGTCCCGGTCCCCAATCCGAGTTTTCAACACCCCGCGGTTGCGTTGACATAGGTATTGAAATTGCCGCCGCACGCGATAACAATTTGAAACTGCGCGGAAATACATTAAACCCAGGAATCTGTGCAAACCAAGAAACCTTGGACGCGAATGTTTCAACAACCGGTGAAATACCGAACTGGGCTGCGATTTTTTTAAATTCATCAACATATTTTTGTAAATCTTCGCGCGTCGCACCAAATAATACAAACAGCGGGTAATAATCAACCAAACTTTGATTACCACTCAGATTTTCATCCATGGCATTTTGCGCCTCGGAAATTTGTGTTTCGGTTGAATCCCGTCTTTCATCATCTGCGGTCGAACGCTTTTTACGTATAGTACTTTCAACATCCGCCGCGCCCATAATATGAAAACCATTCATGGCAATCATTTCTGTTTGAATTGTTGACACACTATCAAAAAATTCTTCATCCAGATAATCCGGCGAAATTTTAAAAGACAAACACGCGGCAAAAGATTGTTCCCCACCACTTATATATCTAATAATACCATCACGCAAAAATTCAACATCATCAACGGTTGTAAGTTTTGCAATATTGTTATCGGCACGTTTTGGTGCGGGCTTAGAAATCGGCGACAAAATCCGTCCAAAGAAACGCGCCATATTATCCACGCTGTCATTTTTCAACACCACCGGTTTATACGCCGCCAAAATAGATTCTATATAATTACCATATTGATTCAGTTTTGCCCGCGCATCCACCCCAGCAACAGACACCACTATATAATAATTATTCAAAAATATTTTTAATCCCTGCCCGCGCCATTTATCATAAATGCGTTGCAATGTCGGCTGATCAAATTCATAGTTTGTATTTTCATCCGCCGCATCACGCACCATATAAAACCGCAACACTACATTCGGGTCGCGAATCTGATTAAACAATTGCGCCCGCAAATCCAAGAATTTTTCTTTTGTCGCATCATCTTGCATACTGGTCTGGACACCTGCTACGCGATAAACTCGAATTAAACTGCCGTCTGTCAACTGCATAGAATTATCAGTGAACACGGTCCCGAATGGCAAATAGCTGGAATATTTCGCATAACCAAATTTTGGGAAAATTTTTCGCGTCAGTGCCGGCACATACATCATCAGCACCAGAAACAAGCACAACGCCGCCAGCACCAAAACCATCAACGTAATTGGGAATCCGCTGCCTGCAAAGTATTCAAAAAAACCGTTTAAATTTTCAATCATGCTGCTAACTTCCCTGGTATTTTACGTTTTAACAATTGAATTTTTGCGGTGATAATCTGTCCGACCTGCGGGTCTCGTTTTGAATAAATAGCCATAATTGAATGAACAATTATCACAGAAATTAAAAAAAACATCGGATTTACAGGATTTGCCCCTTTTGTAATAATCAGGGACGCCACAAACAAAACAATCCAAATCAGGAATTGAATAACAAAATTCAGCACCGCCAGCGAATAAGGCACATAAAAAATATGCGCCGGATTTGCCAATGCTTTTAATACCTGCTGTTTCATTCTCTTTCCGTCCTGTTGATAATTATAACAATTTCAACAATTTTCAACAAGTACAAAAAGCCCCCACCCCAATTTTGTTAAAAGTGTTGAAAACACCCCCTTTTTTTAACTGTTAATTATTTTGCAAAATTTTCAACAATTTTACAAAAAGGCCGGGAAACCCCGGGAATTTTTTGTTGAAAACCTGTTAATAAAAAACTAAAAACCATTTTCAACAATTTCAACAGCCTCTACTACTACAACTAAATAAATAATATATTATTTGATTTTTCAAAAAATATGTTTATAATCGCCTTGTAAAAAGGATAACGACATGAAATTTTTAAGTTCCTTAAAGGCTTGGAAGAAACGCGGTAATATTAAACAAATCCGTCGTGGAAAGCAAGTAATCTTGATTGACCCTGATAATCCAAAGTTCAAAGCGAAACAGGGCTTCAAAAAGAAATAAAAATTCCGCCAATCGGCGGTTTTTTTAGTGGTTAGTGATGTAATTCATGATTACCGCGATAAATAAAAGTTTGGTATAGTAAAATGACTGATACCAGATGACTAAACTTTTACTCACTTAAAAATGCTTCTTTTAATGCCACGTCAACTTCGGCGCCCGACAGTCCCGCCCCGCGCAAATAAAATACCTGGGCATCGGTTGGTTTGTAAATGCTTGCGCTGTGGTCGGCACGTTTGGGTTCTGATTTTATTCTTTGCCCCGGCATAAAATCAATTTTTGCACCCACGTCCGCCATCGCAACAAAAGCGATATCGGATTCGCACCCGTCGCAATCTTTATCAATTACCGCCATGCCTGACAATTTTGAATTTGAATTTTTCCCGGCTAAAACTTTATTTTTTATCAAAATAGCCGTGTTTTTATACAAATGTCGCGCCCGACAATCATATGTTAAATCTGATTCATTATCTAAAAATACAGTTCCCGAAATTTTAGAATTTTTCCCGGCGTTTTTAATAAAAATGTTCAAAATTGCCGGCTTTTTTATTTTTACATTTGCGCTGATAATAACTTCTTGGTTTTCCACACCAACCAAAACATCCAACCGGTTTTCCCCGGCAATTTCACCAACATAGATAATATGAACCGGCAAATCATACTTTGTATTAATTGGCGCGTTTGGCAATGTTGATAAATCAGCACAATAAACACCATCGCGGAAAACGATAGTTTCCGCAGGTCTGGTTTTTATGTTGAATTCGTTCCACATGTATGACATATTATGCCTATTATAAAGGATTTAGTTATGGGATTCAATTGTGGAATTGTAGGCCTGCCAAATGTTGGTAAATCTACATTGTTTAATGCGTTAACACAAAGTGCCGCCGCCGATGCGCAGAATTATCCATTCTGCACAATCGAACCGAACACGGGCCGCGTTGTTGTGCCGGACGCGACATTACATGCCTTGGCGCGTGTGGCGGGGTCGCAAAAAATATTACCGACGCAATTGGAAATTGTTGATATTGCGGGGCTGGTACGTGGTGCATCCGCGGGCGAAGGGCTTGGGAATAAATTCCTGGGGAATATTTTATCAACGGACGCAATTATTCATGTTGTGCGTTGCTTTGAAAACGACGATATTGTGCACGTCCATGGCAAGATTGATCCATTATCTGACATTGAAACAATTGAAACAGAATTAATGTTGGCTGACCTTGAAAGCATTGAAAAACAGATAAAGAATCTAGAAAAGCGGGCACGCGGTCTGGACAAAGATGCAATTAAATTATTGGCTGATGCGAACACGATTAAGTCGAATCTAGAAAAATCGATACCTGCGCGTCTGGGTGATGTTGATTCAACGCCGTTTAATTTGCTGACAACCAAACCGGTTATTTATGTCTGTAATGTGGACGAAGCGTCCGCCGCCACCGGCAATAAATATTCCGATATGGTTCGTGAAAAATTTGGCGCAACAAATGATGTTTTGGTTATTTCGTCAAAAATAGAAATGGAAATTTCCCAAATTGTTGACCCGGATGAAAGGAAAATGTTCCTGGATGACTTGGGGCTGACCGAATCCGGTCTGGACCAGGTTATCAAGACAGGCTATAAAACCCTGGGCCTGCAAACATATTATACCATTGGCCCGAAAGAGGCACACGCCTGGACAATAACCGCCGGTATGACCGCGCCCCAGGCGGCGGGAAAAATCCATACTGATTTTGAACGTGGCTTTATCCGCGCCGAAGTTATCAGCCCAGACGATTTCATTTCATTAGGTGGCGAAGTTGCAGTAAAAGAAGCCGGCAAAATGCGCCTTGTCGGTCGTGATTATGTGATGCAACCCGGCGACATCTGCCACTTCTTATTCAACACTTAATCCACTTCGCTGGCGAAGGGGTGCCGGCGCCGCCGGCGGGGTAGTGGATAAATAAATATGTTAAAAATTTCCCGGCTTTTTTGATAAAAATGTTCAAAAAAGCCGGGATTTTTATTTAGAAACGATAACCGATACTTGTTGTTAACTTGAAACCAGATGTATCAACAGAATATTCATATCCATTTACATTTGTTTCAAAATTCATAGATTGATACTCTATTCCCGCTTTGATGTTCATATTGTCATTAAAGTTATATTTAATACCCGCACCAATGCCGTATGCGTATGCGGTGTCATCAAAATTTATACTGCCGTCATCATATTCCATGCTGGCAAAACCTAATTCGGCCATAACATATGGTTGAATATCATTATCCATAAATGGAACGACCGCACGAACATTTAATGCCAATATTTCTTCTGTGTCCGAATCTGAATATTCCGGTGCAAAACCAATTTGTACACCATCAAAATCTGCACCAATATAAGCTATACCACCACCATTAAATGCTGATGCATCTGCTTCGCCAACTTTTTCACCTTCTATTTCATAATCCGTCGAAGAATTTGAATATAGACTTATGCCATATTCGACAAAGAATCGTGGATTAAATTTATTTTGTTCTTGTATATTTTCTGAAGCAAAAGAAGCGATTGGTAAAAAAGCCAATGCGGCGATAATTGAAATTTTTTTCATACATTCCCCTTTTTATTAAAAATTAAACCGTCAGAAATGACGGTTGGGGTGGTTCATAAATCGCTTTGTCATCGATTCTGTTGATTTTTTATTTTCCTGTATTTTATATATCAACACCCCCCGACCAAAGTCGGGGATTTGCGGTCTTAATTACACCGGACAAAGCAATCCTACGACAGCCCCAAACCCACATCCCTGTGGATTCAGCATAAATTATACCACAAAAACAAACATTTTTAATATTTTGAAAATAAAAATCCTTTCACATCGTCACCCCGACGCAGGTCGGGGTCTATTGCGTTCCTGATACCACTTGCGCTGGAAAATAAAAAACAATAAAATTAAATCATTATGAAATCTGGTGGTTGGGTATATATTTTATCGAATAAAAAAATGGGGACTTTGTATGTTGGCTCTACAACTGATTTGATTGGGCGCACGTGGCAGCACAAGCATCATGAAATACCTGGTTTTACATCAAGATATAATGTTGATAAATTGGTTTATTATGAATGGCATGACAGTCTAAGAAATATGGTCACACGTGAGCGTCAAATCAAAGAATGGCACCGTTCATGGAAATTAAGATTGATAATAAACTTTAATCCAGATTGGTGTGATTTGTATAATGATTTATTAATTCAATCTGGTTACAGCCCAGAATATTAAAAAAAGTTGAATACAGTGGACCCCGACCTGCGTCGGGGTGACGATAACTTTTTATATGAACAATAGTATAATATTACAAGACCTTGTCATACCAGCATCGGGTCCGGCAAAAATTGAAAATTTTTGTGGATGATACGGGCGATTAATATTAAAGATTGCAGTTTTGTGGATTTGGTAAATAAAAGTAAAAAAGAAGTCGTCACCCCGACTTCGGGTCCCGCAAAAATTGAAAATTTTTGTGGGTGATACTAGGTCGGGGTCCATTGTGTTCTGGTTAATTTGTTAAAAATTTCCCGGCTTTTTTGATAAAAATGTTCAAAAAAGCCGGGAAATTATTTTTGCCACCACTAACCACTTGCACTAACACTAATCACTAAATAGAAATCAATACTTCTAATTTCTCATTAAATTTTTCAATTTCCGAATCTATGCGCTTGATTTCATCGCGTGCCGTATCATCCCCCGCCAACAGTTGCGTGGTTAATTCGCGTTTTTGTGCATTCAGTTTTTCCAGATACCTTTGCAACTTTAATGATACAAGGTATTTTTCCGCCCCATTTATATCCATATTTAATTCGGGCGCCGTCCCATCAAAATCCACCCCCAGTGTCCCCAAAAATTCCAAATACCGTTCCGCCAGTTCCGGATATTTGTTCACAATATAAACCAGCGTATTTTTAGTAATCACATCAATATCAGGCAATTTTATGTTGACTGTTTTTGGCGCACGTCTCCAACTGTGCCAATTTTGGAATTTGCGTTTTTCATATTCTTGCTTGTATTGCTTGCGCAGTTCTGGGTCGGCTATTTTTTCAATTTGAGCGTCCAAAAATTTTTCCGCCTGGGTCCGTCCACCCGGTGTGGACACAACATAGTTTTTGTTTGTTAATTCCCACAGAAAATCAGTCAGATTCATCGCGTCATCAATGATTTTCCGCATGGCATCCGCGCCGGATGTTTTCAGAATTTCATCCGGGTCCTTGCCCCCACTAACAAACGCAAATTTAACATCCGATGTATCACGAATAAACGGCATAACTATGTTGCAGGCACGCGCGGCGGCCTTTTGCCCGGCCGCGTCCCCGTCAAAACAGAATGTTATATTTCGATTTGATTTACACAGCAACGCGATATGATCTTCGGTCAATGCGGTCCCCAGTGGCGCGACGGTTTCGCCGAATCCATTTACCTGCATTTTAATTGCGTCAATTTGTCCTTCGACAACGATGCTGCGATTTGCGCGATGAATTGCTTCGCGTGCAAAGTTAAAACCAAACACAGTCTGACGTTTATGGAATATATCAGTATCAGTTGTGTTTATATACTTTGGTTCAGACCCATCCAGCGAACGCCCTGAAAACGCAACAACCTTGCCGTGTGCATTGAAAATTGGGAACATTAATTTATCACGGAAAAAATCATACATCCCATAATCGCCACGCCGACACAGACCAGATGGTATCAAAAATTTAGATTCTGCAAATTTGTTCGCGATGATATTATTTTTTGGCGCATACCCGATACGATATTTTTTTATTTCTTCATCTGAAAAACCGCGTCTACGCACATATTCCAGCGCATGCGCCGCGTCGGGTGTGAATAATTTTTCGGCATATGTTTGCGCCGCGCGTTCACAAATATCAAATAACGCGTCTTCGCGTTTGACAACATTCGGGTCGCGTGGTTTATAGTCTGGCATTTTCAGACCCGCCATATTGGCCAGTTCCGCAATCGCCGATTTGAAATCCATATTATTATGCTTCATGGTGAACGATATGATATCGCCATGCTCACCGCACCCAAAGCAGTGATAAAATCCCTTTTCTTCGTTCACGGAAAAACTGGGGGTTTTTTCATTATGAAACGGACAGCACCCCCAGTAATTTTGTCCCTTTTTATTCAATGGCACGACGCGTCCCACAACATCCACCACCGACAACCGCGCCCGCAGTTCATCTGTGAAATTGGAATAGTTGTGTCGTCCTGGCGCCATTATTACTTCTTTGCCTTGTTATTAATAAGTTTAATTGCGGTTTCTAAATCAGGCTGTTCTTTGACCGAAACATTTACCCGATTAGATGATATATACGCACCGTACCGCCCAGTCGGGTAAAAGTAAATAATTTTCTTGGTTGTGGGATTTTCACCAATTTTAATTGGTTCGGCCTTTTTATTTGCGTTCGCCAATAATTCGCGCGCGATTTCCAATGTGATGGTTTCACGGTTATATTGTTTGGCGGCAACATTTTTCGCGCCATCCGTTACATATGGACCAAATTTTCCAACACGAAATTCAATCCCATCGCCCAGTTCAACCGCATCGTTCTTAGACGTCTGTACGGCGGATTCTGTGGTCTGCGCCGAATTGTCATTTTTATTTAATTGTTTTGTATATTTGCAATCTGGGTATTTTGCGCAACCTATAAATGGTCCGAACTTAGACAATTTTATCCCCAACTTTGCACCACATTCGGGACATGTATCGCCCGCGTCCCCAAACAAATGATGGTGCATAAATTCGTTTATTTCATCAATAATTTCCGATGTCTTAATCCCGCGTGCGCCATCAATCATCGCGTCCGTTGGCCCCCAGAAGTTTTTGAGTGCCGTAATCTTATCCTGTTTTCCATTTGAAACATCGTCCAACGTATCTTCTGTTTTAGCGGTAAAGTTCACATCAACTAAATCCGTAAAGTACTTGTTCAAATAAGATGCGATTACCCACCCACCGGACGTTGGATGAAAACGACGTTGTTTGTCCTGTTCAACATATGCGCGGTCAACAATTGTTGACATAATTGTTGCATATGTAGATGGTCGCCCGATACCCAATTCTTCTAATTTTTTAACCAGCGACGCTTCGGTATATCTTGGTGGTGCCTGGGTAAAGTGCTGTTCCGGAATAATTTCAGAAATTGCAATCTTGTCCCCAACATTCATTGGTGGTAATTTTGCATCCTTTTTATCTTCGTCATCATCCTTGTCTTCGGTATAGACCTTCATAAAACCGTCAAATGTGCGCGTTGTGCCGACCGCATGGAAAACGGCCACCTGATTATCTGTTTCAATGTCAGCGGCAACTGAATCAAATTCAGCGTTTGTCATCTGACACGCAATTGTACGCTTCCATATCAGGTCGTATAATTTTGCCTCGTCCCCCGATAAATTCTTTGCCGGCGCGTCAAAGTGTGTTGGACGAATTGCTTCGTGTGCTTCCTGGGCATTTTTGGATTTAGTCGCATAAACAATTGGCGCACTTGGCACAAATTTTTCACCATATTCGCGTGCGATAAAACCGCGTATTTCGGCAACCGCATCCGCGTTCAGGTTTGTTGCGTCCGTACGCATATATGTGATTAACCCTTGTTCGTAAAGGTGCTGGGCGGCACTCATTGTGCGTTTTGAAGCAAAGTATAATTTACGCGCCGCTTCCTGTTGCAGGGTAGATGTTGTAAATGGTGCCGCTGGTTTTCGCTGTGTTTTCTTGCGTTCAATATTTATAACAGACGCACCAATCTCAGGTGTTCCAATTTTGTTTAAAATATCATCAACCATAGATTTATTTTCAACGGTCATTTTTTCAATTTTCTGCCCGTTGAATTTTACTAATCCTGCATTGAATATTTGCTCTTTGTCTTTCTTGCATTGCGCATTGACACCCCAATACTCAACCGGCTTAAACGCCTCAATCTCTTTTTCGCGGTCAACAACCAATTTTACCGCCACCGATTGCACACGCCCCGCCGATTTCCCCAGGTTTCTGCGCCACAGCAACGGTGAAATTCCAAACCCAATCAGATAATCCAACGCGCGTCGCACCAAATATGCATCAACCAAATTAGTATCAATTTCGCGTGGATTTTCAATTGCACTTTGCACGGCCTTTTTAGTAATTTCGTGGAAAGCCACACGATAAACTTTTTTATCTTTTAATAATTTTTTTGCCTTTAAAATATCCAGCAAATGCCATGCGATTGCTTCACCTTCGCGGTCAGGGTCGCTTGCCAGATAAACCGCATCTGCTTTTTTTAATTCATCAGTAATCAGTTTAATTTGTTTTTCTTTGCCCGGCATAATTTGCCATTTCATTTTGAAATTATTTTCTGTATCCACGCTGCCGTTTTCAGGCACCAAATCGCGCACATGTCCAACAGACGCGATAACGCGCCAACCTGCCCCAAGATATTTTTCAATTGTCTTTGCCTTGGACGGTGATTCCACAATTAATAAATTCATACCTTTAACTCCCCTTTGCAGATAATTGTTGGTCTTTGTGAATGTGGGCATTTTGGCACAGTCCAAACCCAAACATCAGTGATAACAGACTGCTGCCGCCGAACGACATTAACGGCAATGGCACCCCGACGGTTGGCAACAATCCCAAAACCATAGAAATATTTATAAAATAATAAACAAAAAAGTTCAACATAAATCCAAAGCACACCAATTGCCCAAATCTGTTCCTGCATGTTTTTGCCATCCAGAACAACGCAACCACAATCCATGTGTAAATCATCAACAGGGAAAATGCACCGATAAATCCGAATTCTTCGCCCAGCATTGTGAATATAAAGTCCGTCTGCTTTTCAGGCAAAAAAGATTGTTGTGATTGTGTACCGGCCATGTATCCTTTGCCGGTCATGCCACCGCTGCCGAATGCGATTTTTGCCTGATGAATTTGATAGCCTGCGCCCTGCAAATCACTGTCTGGATTAAACAGTGTTATAATGCGCCCCCTTTGATAGTCGTGCAACCCACCATACCAAATTGCCGGTGCCGCCATCAACCCCAGTATTGCCGCAATAATAAACCACTTTTTGTTTGCGCCAACAATATAGAACACACCAACCGTAATCATCCCCAGCGACAGCGCGGTCCCCAAATCAGGTTGCGCCACAATCAATCCAAAAGGCACCAACAACATAAGCATTGGCGCGATATAGTTCTTAAATTGCCCCAGTTCCACCGAATTAAACCATGCAAAATATCGCGCCAACGCCAGCACCAGCGCAATTTTAATCAATTCAGACGGTTGAATATGAATAATCCCCAGGTTTAACCACCTTTGTGCCCCCATACCCGTATGCCCAACAAATGTCACCAGCACAATCATAATTAATGCTATGGCATAGATAATATAAGCAGACTTTACCCACGTTTTAATATTTATAAACGCTGCGAAAAAGAACACCCCAAACCCCAGCAAAATTTTCATCAATTGCGACAACGCGAATGGTTTCCAGTTTCCCCCACCCGCCGAAAACAGCACCACAATAGAAATCGCCAACACCATACACATTGGCACAAACAACCCCCAGGAAAATCGATTTAACTTTTCCGGCAAAGTCATCATATTTGCATTTGAAACGCGTGTTTGTCGTGCCATGATTTTATTTTAATCCCTTTAATAATTCCTTCATAACGGCGGAAACAGTGCGTGCAGCGGGACCACTGCCACCGGAATGTTCTGTGATTGCGCACACTGCAAAACGTGGATTATCGGTTGGCGCATATCCCACAAACAAACCATGATTTCGCATTTGCCATTTTAATTGTTCGTTGGTAAGTACCCCGCTTTGACGTTCTTTTTTTGAAATGCTGCGCACCTGGGATGTACCTGTTTTCCCGCCCATTCGCATACCATTAACATTAATCGCGCTGCCAACCGCGGTACCACCTTTTTTCAGCACCATTTCCAGTCCATTTAATACATGCCTAATATTCCTAGGTTGTAAATTCATACTTTCAAATTGTGGTTTAGTATTATCAAAAATCAATCTTGGTACCACACGTTTATTGGACGACGCGCGTGCCATCATTACCGCCAACTGCAAACAGTTTGTCAAAATAAATCCCTGCCCAATACCGGAAATAACAGTATCCCCATGTACCCAACGCGCACCGATTTGTTTTTCCTTCCAGTATCTGTCCGGCATAACACCCGGCATTTCACGGGACAAAATATCATCCATAAATTTTTCAGTCAATCCCAAACGAATTGCCATATCTTTGATTGCATCAATCCCGATACGCAATGCAATCTGATAGAAATAAATATCGCACGAATGTTGCAGGGCCCCCGCCAAATCAACGTGTCCATGACCCTTGTCTTCCCAACAATGATATCTGCGGTCGCCATAGTCCCAATACCCCGGACAGAAAATTTTTTCACGTTCGTTAATTGCGCCTGATTCCAACGCCGCCAACGCCACGACAATCTTGAACGTAGAACCCGGTGGGTACAGCCCCTCAATTGCCTTGTTCATAAATGGCTTTGCCACATCCTCACGCAACGTTTGAATATATTCATCCCCGTCATCTTCACGGAACATATTTGCATCAAAACTGGGGGTTGATACCATTGCCAAAATGTCGCCTGTTTCGATATCCAGCGCAACACCACAACCCGACCGATGTTGCATCAGTGCATCATACATCACGCGTTGTGCATTTTCGTTAATAGTTGTTTTAACGTTTTCGCCAATTATTGGGGCGATATATTGTGTTTTATCTTCGCCTGTGATACGACCAACCGCATTTGAAATCATCACGGTCTGCCCGGCACTGCCCTTCATTTCATCATCAAATCTTTTTTCCAGTCCCGTAATCCCAGTTGTTAAAAAAGGTGCATTTGGAACCGGGGTTTTTGGTTCGCCAACATAACCAAAAATCTGTGCGCCGGCGGGCCCCATTTCATATATTCGCGCATAACCACTTTCCACATGCAGTCCCGGTAAATTTTTAGCCTGTAATTTTGCCAACACATTCCAGTCTGTATTTTCGCTGACCAGCACGGGTTGAAACTTTAATTGTTTTTTTATTTTGGCGCGAATTTTTTCAACGCGCCGCGCCCGCAAATTCAAATCATGTGCAACGGTATCGACCAAAGCATCTATGTCGTGCGCTTCTTCGGGAACGATATAGATTCTGTAAATCGGTGCGTCGCGTGAAATAGGCGCGCCATTGCGCGATAAAATTTTTCCACGTTCTGGCATATCAATCTGGATACGGAACGAATTGCTTTCGCTTTTCTTTTTGTAATCGCGATATGAAAACAATTGCATCTGCAACATGCGCAACACCAACGCAGATGTCATCACCGCCCCGGCGGTTAAAAATAATGCGCTGCGTCTGTCAAAGGTTCGTGCCACTTCTTTATCTATCATCGCCGACCCTTTGTATCAGTTTTGCAACCGGAATATAAACAATACCCGCCAATGCGAAAATCCATACACCGCGCAATAAATTCATAAAATTAAAGTTCGCAACCGCCTGAATAAACAGCGCGACCCCAAAGAACACCATAAACGCAAACAGCCCATAATTATCCATACGTGGAATA
This sequence comes from Alphaproteobacteria bacterium, assembly GCA_015062525.1. GTDB lineage: Bacteria > Pseudomonadota > Alphaproteobacteria > Rs-D84 > Rs-D84 > Enterousia. The sequence goes on from SUUM01000003.1 coordinate 81,015, forward strand.
TCGATATATGTCTGAAAACTGTTGATTGAAAAGAACAGACAATACATCGCCAACCAAAAACAAACGGTTTCCATGTTATAATCCAAACATACGCACATTAACATTGAAAATAACACAAACCAATTTGTTGGCCTAACAAAAGAACAGATAAATATCGGTACAATCGCCAACACCCCCGCCGGATTCCATGTGGGACTGGCCAGCCGCCACAATCCGATTGTTAATAAAAACGGAAATGCGACGCGTAAAAAATGAATTATGCTTTCTTTCATCTGTATTCGTTTTCTGGTGTGTCAAATTTCAGTACCATAACACGTGAAAATTCATCGGGGTCTGCGACGGCAACATCTGTTGCATCAATCATTTCCCCAACAATCAGTCCCGCCGGCAACACGCCCGAAATATTACTGCTGACCAGTTTAATACCCCGCGCCGGTTGAAATTCAGGATTACTAAAAAATCCCATTGTTGGTTTTTTTGAACCGTTGCCACTCATAAACCCATAAACCTCGGACCCGACGACGCGCACGGCAATATTTGTATCCGTGTCCGTCAATGCACGCACACGTGAAAAGTTATTTGCGCTGTCAACAATAACCCCGGCCAGGCGCATATCAGTTGTTGCAACCACCATACCCGTTTCCACCCCATCACGTGCGCCACGATTAATAATATAAGTATTATGCCCCATTGCGCGGTTATCATGAATAACATCGGCAATCACGGCATCACGTGGTTGTGTTTTGACCAATCCCAATTCATTGCTTAACTTTTGATTTTCTTTGATTGCGACATCACAAATATTTTTATCAATCAATGCCGCGTCCAGTCGTGCGCGCAGTTCGCGATTTTCTTCACGCAGGCTAGATAATTCTGCGATACCACCAATTGTGTCGCCAACAACCCGAAATGGCCATGTAATAACGTCGCCAATACCGCGTGCCACCGGCACCACCACATGCCCCAACGCATTCATTATTGCGTAATCAGGCTTTGCAATCATTATATATATAAACAGCACCGGCAACACCGCCGCCGTCAAGACCGCACGAATAATCGGATATATTTTGGAAGATATCTTGTTTTGCTTCATCGGGCCTACTTTAATCCTAAAAAGTCAGATATTCAATAAAAACTTGATTTTTGAAATAAATCTGCCAAAATACCAATCAGTCAAAGTGGCAGGCATTGCCACCAGACGATAAAAACTATCTAAAAATAAAAGGATATAAAATGCCAAAATTAAAGACCAAGTCGTACTTGAAAAAACGTGCGTCTATGACCGCGACCGGCAAAATCCGTGTTGCACGCAACTCTCATAAAAAACTGTTGCGCAAGAAATCTGCCCGTGCAAACAAGGCAGGTGCAAAACCACAGTATTTGAATGAAAACATGGTGGGTCAGGCAAAAATCTTGGCACCATACGGTTTGAAATAAGGGGGTAACAGGTCATGGCAAGAGTAAAACGCGGTACAACCGTTAAACAAAAGCACAATAAAATCTTAGCACGTGCCAAGGGTTACCTGGGCCGTCATCATTCAACATATCGCGCTGCCCGTGAAAAAACGGAAAAGGCGGGTCAGTATGCATATCGCGACCGTCGCGTTAAAAAACGTGAATTCCGCGGTTTGTGGATTGTCCGTATCAATGCAGCAGTGCGTGCAAATGGTATGACTTACAGCCAGTTTATGAACGGCTTGAAAAAGGCCGGCGTCGCCCTGGACCGCAAGGTTTTGGCCGAAATGGCATATGCAGGTGATGCAAACTTCGTCAAATTGGTTGACACAGCGAAACGATTTAACAACGCCGAATCTAAATAATACCTTGTCGGCGGGGTATCTGTTTTGTAATAATAAAAGCCGTCGTATGACGGCTTTTTTAAGTTTATAAGGTAAGAAAAAATGCACGAACAAATAAAGAATATTAACACATTAGAAGAATTACAGGCGTTATATACCGCAACATACGGTAAAAATGGCACAATGACTGCGCGCCTGCGTGACATGAAAAATCTGGACAATGATGCCCGTGCGGCATTGAATACAGAAAATGCGACCCTGCGTGAATTATTCAAAACGCGCCAGGCGGAAATTGAAAACGCGGTTTTGATGGCGGGTTTGCAGAAACAAAAATTGGACATGTCGTTAAATCCAGAACCAGAAAATCGTGGCACATTACACCCATTGACACAAAGTCTGTCGGAAATATCGGCGATACTGGAATCGTTTGGCTATACAATGCACACCGGTCCCGAAATCGAAGATGATTGGCATAACTTTACAGCGTTAAACACGCCATTACATCACCCGGCGCGTGATATGCAGGATTCATTCTTTTTGGAAAATGGCAATGTGCTGCGCACACAAACGTCCGCCATTCAAATTCGTGCGATGGAATCGGAATCTGTTCCTATTAAAATGTTCGGCATTGGTTCTACATACCGCAAAGAAATGGATGCAACGCACAGTCCAATGTTCCATCAAATCGAAGGGCTGTATATCGATAAAAACATTACAATGTCAGATTTAATCGCGGACGTTCGTGCATTTTTGTCGCGTTATTTTGGCATTGATAATATAGAGTTGCGTATTCGCCCATCATACTTTCCATTTACCGACCCATCGATTGAAATTGACCTGAAATGGCAGGGTGGCAAGTGGCTTGAAATCATGGGTGCGGGTATGGTTCATCCAAACGTATTGCGCAATTGTGGTGTGAACCCAGACGAATACCAGGGTTTTGCCTTTGGTTTTGGTTGGGACAGATTGGCGATGTTAAAATATGGTCTGAACGATATTCGTCAGTTTTATGACAGCGATGTGCGCTGGTTGAACAAGGCAGGATTCTAATACGGGGGCAAAAAATGAAATGGACTTATGATTGGTTAATGGAATATTTAAAAACGGACGCATCCGCATCTGCAATTGCCGACACCCTGACACAAATAGGGCTAGAAGTGGAAGACCTGCAATCCCCAATTTCCCCAATTGCGGCGCGTATTGTAGAGTGCAAACCACATGAAAACAGCGACCACCTGCATGTATTAATGGTGAACGATGGCACCAACACCCTGCGTCAGGTTGTCTGTGGCGCACCAAATGCACGCGTGGGCTTGATATCTGCGTTGGCGGTACCAGGCTGTGTCATTGGTGGCATGGAAATCAAATCTGGTAAATTGCGTGGTGTGTTGTCAGACGGTATGATGTGTTCTGCGCGCGAATTGGGCATTGGCGACGACCACAGTGGTATTATCGAATTACCTGCCGACACAAAAATCGGTTCGCCTGTGATTGATGCGAAAACAGTCTTTGATGCGGGCATTACACCAAACCGTCCTGATTACCTGTCGGTACGCGGTGTTGCGCGTGATTTATCTGCATCTGGCATTGGTGAATATATTGCACCAACTGATAAAGAATTTGAACCAGTTGCGGGCACACGTTGTGTTAAACTGGAAACACCAAAGTGCCGTGCATATAAAATGATTGAAATTCATGGTGTAAATATTGCGCCAAGTGACAAGAAAATAGCATCGCGCCTGGCGGCAATTGGAATAAATCCGAAAAATGCAGCGGTCGATGCAACGAACTATATCTGTTATGACATGGCGCAACCCATGCATTGTTTTGACGCAGACGAAATCAACGGTGATATTGTTGTTCGCGATGCGCGCGCTGGCGAAAAATTCACAGACCTGTTCGGAAACGAACACGAACTGACCGAAAATGATATGGTTATTGCGGACGCATCTGGCGTATTGGCGTTGGCGGGTGTGATTGGTGGCGCGCGCGGGTCTACAACGGAAAAAACAAAAAATATTATTCTGGAATCTGCATACTTTGACCCGGTATCTGTCCGTAAATCTGCGAAAAGATTGGGCATATCGACCGACGCGTCATACCGTTATGAACGCGGCATTGATCCAACTATAACAGGTGTGGCCGCCATGCGCGCAGCGGATATTATAATGGATGCATGTGGTGGCAAGATTGTATGTGCGTACGCGGCGGGTACAGACGTGGCACCAGATGTAAAAATCAAATACACCCCGTCTTATTTTAAGAAAAAGACCGGCTTTGATATTGATGCGGATACCCAGGCTGAAATTTTGACACGCTTGGGGTATAAAATAAAAATATCGGGTGATGATTGGACATTAACGCCACCACCGGCGCGTGTAGATGTTCAAATCCCAGAAACTGTTGTTGCGGATTTATTGCGTATCTATGGGTATGAAAAAATCGCAACATCGTCTGCGCATACGATTGGCGATGCGCGCCCACATGACACGCATGAAATGGAAATCAAAACATTATTAGCATCGCGCGGATTAAACGAATGTCGTTCATTTGGATTCGGAAATTTATCAACAGAACAGTTATTATCGGACAAACCAAACGTAAAAATTGCGAACCCAATCACATCGGACTATGATACGATGCGAAATGGTCTGTTGTGTGGTTTGTTGACGGCGGTGTCTAATAATGAAAAGCGTGGCTATGCGAATTTGAACCTGTTTGAATTGGGGACGGTATTTGACGGTGATATGCCGGGAAATCAGCATACGTCCTTGTGCATTGTTCGCACCGGCGCGACATCACCAAAACATTGGACTGGGCGCAATCGTAATGTTGATGTCTATGATATCAAATCGGATTTGATTGCGTTGATGGGCGGACAAAAATTCACCGTATCAACCGACAATGCACCGCGCTGGGCACATCCATATCGATATGCCGCATTGATGCAGGGAAAAAAGTGTATTGCAGAATTTGGCGAATTACATCCGTCGGTTGCAAAAAAACTGCGTATAAAAACAAACACAGTTGTTGCGATTGTGGACGATATTAAAAACCTGCCCGCGCGTCGTCGTGGCACGGCACCAATATTGTCTGATTTTCAGCCGATAACGCGTGATTTTGCGTTTATTGTGGACGCGGATACAATGGCGGAAAAATTAACCACCACCGCACGTGCGACTGACAATCGTATAACGGACGTTGTTGTATTTGACGCGTTTGATATGGCGGACGGTAAGAAATCAATTGCATTTACAATCACGATTCAGCCAACTGAAAACATGTCTGACACAGATTTGATGGCGTTGCAAAATGCTGTGATTGGTGCGGTTGAAAAAAAGTGTAATGCACAAATCCGTGATAAATAATACTGAAAAAAAAACCGGCAATTGCCGGTTTTTTTATTTGTTTGGAATAATTTTTATTTCTACGCGACGATTCTGGGCGCGACCAGTTGCGTTTGAATTAGACGCAATTGGATTAGACGACCCCAGCCCCAGCACCTCGAAACGTGATGATTTAACGCCCTGACCCTGTAAATAAGACGCAACGGATGACGCACGTTCACGCGACAGGTTCAGGTTGTAATCGGCGCTGCCCGTGCTGTCGGTATGACCGGACACCATAACCGTTGAATTTGAATATTTATTCAAAACCTTGGCAACCGAGTTCAATACCGGATAGAAAGACGAATTAATATCCGCAGAATCTGTCTTGAAAGTAATATTGCCCGGCATAATCAAGCGAATGCTGTCATCATCTTCGATAACCTGGACACCGGTGGACACCAGTTCAGCGCGCAGTTCTGCCGCCTGGGCATCCAGATAATAACCAACACCACCACCGACGGCCGCCCCAGCAAGTCCGCCAACCAATGCGCCGGTACTGCTTTGTGTGGAACCAATCAGTGCCCCGGTCGCCGCGCCAATTGCGGTTCCCCATGTAGATTTAGACGTCTGAGTCTGACCTGTATATGGATTTACGGTTGTACACCCCGCCACCAAGGCCAAGACAGCCAATATAGATACTGTTTTTTTCATATTTTCCCCTTTTGTGATAATTAATCGACACAAACATTCTATACTATATTTTTCAGAAATACAAAAACAAAAGAAAGAAAATAAAAAAACCGACAAAATGTCGGTTTAATTTCTGGTGGGTGTTGAGGGACTCAAACCCCCGACCCTCTCGGTGTAAACGAGATGCTCTAATCAACTGAGCTAAACACCCAAAGCCTTAATAGCGGACGAATGATATAACATATTTTCTTATTTGTCCAGTATTTTTTTGCCGTCCCGCACATTAAACGTTTCGGAACCAACATTTATACGGCCCGCATCATACGTTGGGGCAACCTGATGTTTCGTTGCGCTGCGCCATAAAACCGTGCCATCCTTTAACGATATGGCGTATAAATTATCGTCCGTCGCAACAACAAATGCATATTTGTCCGCAATAACAAATGGCATGGCGGATGCAATATTTACACACCAATTTTTCGCGCCCGACGTGGCATTCACACGACAAAACGCATCGCCCAGCCCCGCCACATACACGGAATTTTCGTATGGCACAATTGGCGCAATAATATCAACCACAGATGCGCCACCGGTCATATTACTGGCACGATAAATGTCCGCAATCCACATAATCTGACGATTCTTTGGGTTTATTTTAACCAATTCGCCGGTTGACAGCCCCGCATAGACATATTTACCACTGCAAACCGGTTTTGGTTTTGCCGAAACAGTATTATTTGTTGGGAAACCGCTGAAAATTTTACGCGTCCCGTCCCAGACAACATTGTTCGAATCCTGGGTATATGTACATTTTGTATTGTCGAATGTATAAGCGTTTTGTGGAATATCTGTGATTTCTTGGTTTTGCACATTAATAGTATCCGTGTCAAATATCGGTGTGCGCACCCCCGGCAAAATAGGGTCATGTTTATCACACGCCACAACCAAGAACAAACAACATAAAATCACATAAATCCGACGCATTTCACACCCCATTAACGCAAAGATGCCGCGGTTGCCGCGATTGTTGATGGTGTGTTCTTATCGGCAATCAAATCATCCAAGATTTTATTCGCCGCCGCCGTATCGCCAGATGTTAAATATTTCTGGGCCAATGTTATGCGCGCCGTATAATAAAATGGGGAACTTTTAGAATCCATACCCGACAGATATTTTTTCATTTCATCCGCAGACATTTCATCCCCACGGATTCCAACAACGTGCAAACGCGCCAAATCACGGAAATCAGGCGTATTGCCATCATTCGCCAGTTTTTCCAGTTTATTTACATCATTGTCCAACAGGTAAGCCTGGAATAATGCCAAATCCGCCGTTGCGCCCGACGCATTATCAGATAACGCCGCCAATGCATTTGCGTCCGCGTTTTCAATTGCCACCTCGTATGCCGTTGCCGTCGCAATTTTATTAGCGCGATGGGTGCGCACACCAATCTGGATGCCCGTCGCGATAATCATAATAACGAATGCAGCAATCATAATATGCTTGGAATACTTTTTGATAAATTGCATTGTTTTTTCGTTGTTGACGTCTTCCCAAACCTCGCGATAAAGGGCGTCCTGCATATGTTCAGCGCGGGTTTTTTGTGGTGCTTTGACCTTTTTATTTCTTTCCAGCATGGTTGCCATGATACTATTCTCCTGTACTTGATAATTATTTATTTATGATATACTATAAAAGTTATGAGTAAGGAAATCAAGACCACATTACCGGCAAAAAACAGTACCAATATCGTCGCCGCACGCGGCGTCAGTGATGACGCGTCGTTGGCCCAGTATATCCAAAATGTTCAGAAAATCCCGGTCCTGACCGCGGAACAAGAATACGAATACGCAACAAAATGGGTGCAAAATCAGGATAAATTCGCAGCGGAAAAATTAGTGGCCAGTCATCTGCGCCTGGTTGTGTCGGTGGCGTACGATTACAAAAACTATGGCATACCGGTGGGCGAATTAATTGCCAGTGGCAATATGGGGCTGATGCAGGCATTACAGAAATTCGACCCAGACAAAGGATTTCGGTTTTCCACATACGCCATGTTCTGGATCAAGGCGGAAATTTACGAAACCATTCTGAACAACTGGTCAATTGTGCGAATTGGAACCAGCGCCAATCAAAAGCGTGTGTTCTTTAACCTGGCACGGGCAAAGCGCGCGTTGGGAATTATGGACAATAATTTGTCGGATGAACAAACAAAACAAATCGCCGAATACCTGGATGTGCCGGAAAAAGATGTCGCACGCATGGCGACACGCGTTGGTGCGCGTGATGTTTCATTAAATGCGCCACTTAATTCCGATGATGGTGCGACGGATATTCTGTCTAATATGACGGACGGGCGCGAAACAATCGAAGATACGTTGGAACAAATTGAATTTCGTCGCCGCGGGTATGATTTGTTAAAAAAACATCTGGGGAAAATGTCTGAACGCGACCGCGCAATTTTGACCGCGCGCAGATTGACACAACCCGTTGCAACGTTGGAATCGCTGTCCCAGAAATATGGGATTTCACGTGAACGCGTACGGCAAATCGAAGAACGCGCATATAAAAAACTGCGCGACGCGATATTAAAGGAAACAGGGGAACAAAACTAGATGTTTGAAATTAAAAAATTATATACCGCATTGGCGATTATTTTTCTGGTGCCAAATGTGGCACATGCGTTGCAGTATGATATGGGAAATTTTTCCGCAAAACTAAGCGGGTATGCAACCGGTGGTTTTATTAACCCTGATTTTGAAAGTCCGCTGGGGATTGGGGATTGGCGCGGGCGTGCGCAATTAACATACGATATTAACGACGAATATAAAATTGGGGCGGTTTATGCGCTGGACAAGGCGGCATTGGACAAAGGCAACCTTTCCCGCGAAACGTTTGGATATATAGAATCACGTGAATATGGGCGTGTTGAATTTGGATTGACCGATTCTATTGCGCGCAAATTGGGTGTTGGATTACCGGATGTTGGGGGATTGCGCATAAATGACCGACCGCTGTATAACGAAAAAATTATCCCAGATGGCGCGATTATTGCGGACACTACATTAACATCGGGGCGGTCCGACCCACGCATTAACATTGTGTCCGCCCCAACCAGTGGCGTACAGTACGGTGTTTCCGCATCTGGATTTGCAACAAATTATGATTATGCGGTGGATGCGGGACTGAAAATTCGTCGCCCATCGGGCAAGGTAAAAACTGCGTACGCATTTGGTGCATCATTTATGGATAACCCGCGTGATTTTGATAACGAGGTTTATACCCCCGGTGTCAGCGCCGATTGGCGCGCCCAGATGTCATTGGGCATGAATTTACAATACAACAGTTGGATTTGGGGATTGTCTGGACGCGTGATTTATGACAATAATCCAATTGGTGAAATTTCGGACGGTTTTGTTGTTGGAACCGGTGTCAGTTATGATTTATTGCGGTACAGCGTATCTTTGACATACATGTTGTCTGACACAGGTGTATGGCAATCAGACATAGATGATTTTATTGACCATATGGCAATCGCGTCTTTTCGGTATAAATACAGCGAAAATGTTGACGGATGGATTTCGGGTGGCATAACATCACAAACACCATTTGTTTCGGTGGGATTGCGATTGACTTTTTAATGACTTAATTGTTTTTTTGTGATATAATTCGCGCAAGAGAATGAAAAAATTACTGACGTGTTTTTTTGCGTTAATGACTGTTGCGCCCGGTGCATTTGGTGCCGAGGCGGGCTTTTCGCGTGCAATTCCAACAACAAATGATGCGGTGACAACGAATAATACATCGCGTGGGACTGTAAATCGGACAACGACAAATACACCCGCGCGTACGGCTGTTTCGCGTGTTTTTTCAGGCGCGACCGATACGCCCGTTGTTCAATCGCGCACCGGCACAATCACACGTGCGGTTGGTACAAATAAAACCAAAACAAATTCTGCGCGTTCTAATTTGGACGCGGCTGTAAATACCGTCGGGCGAAACGAACGTGTTACCAAGGCAAGTATCAACAGCAATCCCGCCGTACGACGTGCGGGGCTGACCCTGCGCCCCAGTACGGCCGAGGTTGGCGGCCGCGCAACAATTGGCGATACGGGTGTTCAAACCGGTTCTAATATTGACGAAGTGGTGCGTGGCGTAAAATCACGCGCGGCATCTCAAACCACCGCCGAAAGTATTGCCGCGGCAACAACCCGCCTTGAACAGACCGCAACATTAAACAAATCGTGCCAGGAACAGTATAACGAATGCATGGACCAGTTTTGCGCGGTTGTTGATGCAAACCAGGGTCGGTGTTCTTGTTCTGCGAATTTAAGTCAATATACCAAGGTAGAAGCGGCCGTCAAAGACGCAAACACCCAATTGAACGAGGTTGCACAACGTATCAGATACGTTGGATTATCTGCGGATGAAATCCGCGCCATTATGACCGAGACCGAGGCCGAAGAAGCTCTATCCGGGGCGGTTGACACGTCTGAAACACGCAACATGTTGGCAGAGATTGAGGATTTAATCCGCGACCCAGTATCAAATACAGCGTATTATTCAGACAATTCTATTGGTTTGGACATGGATTTAGATTTTACGTCGGATACCGCAGATATGTTCAGTTTGGATTTCTTGAACACGGATTCTAGTGGCGGTTTTTCAAATCTGCGTGGGCGCGATTTGTATAATGCGGCAAAAAAACGTTGTAATTCCGTTTTGACACAATGCAAGGGGGCGGGTGCCACCACAGGGCAAATTACAGGGAATTATGACCTGGCGATTGACAAGGATTGCGTGGCATATGAAACTGGTCTGAAAAAGATGAACGAAACATTGGTGTCCAATGTGCGCAGCGCAAATCGCATGTTGCAAAAGGCACGTCTGGCCGTGTTGCAGAATAAAAACACATATGATGCCAAGGGTTGTATTGGCGCCCTTGAAGCATGTATGAAAGATGACATGGTTTGTGGCGAAAACTATTTCAAATGCGTGGACCCAACAAAAAAGTATATTGATGAAAATGGTGAAGTTGTCCTGGGACAGAAAATTTCAGATATTCTAGATTTTATGACCGGATATAATAATGCTGCCATCAATGATGATTTTTTGGAATACGCATATTCCGACAGCCAGAAAATTGGTGTAACTGAATGTAAAGCATCGGCTCAATCCGACCAAACCGGTGGGAACGATGGGTCGTGTGTTGCGAAATATTTATTGCAGAAAATCGGCACCAAGCAAAAGGTGACGGACGAAGGTTTATGTCGCGCCGTCCTGGACAAGTGTCAGCGATATACATATGACGCATCGGGCAACTACAAGCCATACAACGATGTTGTTGTGAACTATGTCCAGCGTGCCATGACAAACATCCGCGCCGCCCAACATCAGGCAATTTCAGACTATGCATCAACATGCATGCTTGATATTGCACAATGCTATAACCAACAGGTGACCCAGGTTAATGCATGGTCGTCATCCGCCAGCATCAGCAGCGTTTATAACGTAATGCGTGGTGCATGTCGCAACGTTGCATTAACATGCGCATACGCGGTGTTTTATGACAGTAATGTAAAATTGTGTTATGATGCGAACCAAGACGGTACTGTGGATCAAACAAGCGAATGTTCGGTCGTGAATACAGGAACCACAAGCGATGATCAATACATAGAAGGAATTTCATCTATGTTCTATCAGTCGTTGCTGTGCCCAGATAATTCGACGTACAGTGCGATACCGGCTACAAGTGACCTTATTGGAAATGGGAAAAAATGGGTTAATGCACATTGTATGTGTAATGATAATTCGTCGGACAACGGATACGAGGCATGGGGAACATCGTGTTTACTTAAATGTCCATCGGGCAGCACACGTAATTCGTATGGTACATGCCAGCAAAATACAAACGAATAAAAAAAACCGGCGTTTGCCGGTTTTTTTATTCGTCTTTTTTCAAAAAATTCTCTAACCATTTGTTGTCAAAGTTTAATTGTTTTACATCCCGATTTTTCAACAATTTCCGTTGCAGGGGGATGGTGGTTTTTACCCCATCAATAACAAATTCATCCAGCGCACGTGTCGCACGCATAATACATGCAGGACGATTTTGTGCATGAACAATTAATTTTGCAATCATAGAATCGTATGTCGGTGGAATTGTATATCCGGTATAAACCGCGCTGTCCACGCGAACACCCATTCCACCCGACGGGGCATACAATGTAATTCGACCCGGGTTTGGAATAAATGTTTCGGGGTCTTCGGCATTAATTCTGAATTCAATCGCATGACCATTTGGAATTACATTCGATTGTGTATAGCCCAGTTTTTCACCCGCCGCAACGCGAATTTGTTCGCGCACTAAATCAACACCATATACCATTTCGGTGACAGGGTGTTCAACCTGCAGGCGCGTGTTCATTTCCAGGAAATAAAATTTGCCATCTTGGAACATAAATTCAAATGTGCCGGCGTTTGTATAGCCCATTTTTTTCGCGGCAGATTTACAGATTTCAATCATATCATCGCGCTGTTTCCGGGTTAAAATGGCGGCGGGACATTCCTCCATCACCTTTTGATTACGGCGTTGCAGGGAACAATCGCGTTCGCCAAATATTACAACGTTGCCATGTTTATCGCCCAGGACCTGAAATTCAATATGACGTGGGTGGGTTAATAATTTTTCCATATACAGCGTATCGTCGCCGAATGCGGATGCAGCCTCGTTCTTGGTAATCTGATATGCTTCGGCCATTTCATCAGGGGTGTTGACGGGGCGCATGCCACGACCACCACCGCCGGCGGCCGCCTTTAACATAACGGGGTATCCGATTTTTTCGGCACATTCCAACGCGTGTTCCAATGTTTCAACCGCACCGTCCGACCCAGGAACCACAGGCAAACCACATTCAATTGCCGTTTTTTTGGCGTTAACCTTGTCCCCCATTTTGGTTATCATATCGGGCGACGGTCCAACCCAAATCATGCCATGCTGTTCAACCTTGTGCGCAAAGTCCGCGCGTTCAGATAAAAATCCATATCCTGGGTGAATTGCGTCCGCGTTGGTCAATAATGCCGCCGTCAGAATTGCCGATTCATTCAAATAAGATTCGCGGGCCGGCCCCGGACCAATACATACAGATTCGTCCGCCAATTGCACATGCATCGCAGAACGGTCAACGGTCGAATATACCGCAACCGTGCGAATCCCCATATCGCGACATGCACGAATAATACGCAGGGCAATTTCCCCACGATTTGCGATTAAAACTTTTTTTATTTGTGGCATTTTATATGCTTTTATTCAATAACAACCAAAGGCTGGTCAAATTCGACCGCCGCACCATCAGAAACCAAGATTTCTTTGATAACACCATCACGGTCTGATTTGATTGGGTTGAATGTCTTCATAGCCTCGACCAATGCGACTGTATCGCCGGCTTGAATCTGTTTTCCAACAGATACAAATGCATCCGCACCCGGTTCCGGTGCCAGGTACACAACCCCAACCATTGGTGATTTTAATGCATACCCATTGATTGCAGGCGCACCCGATTCCGATTTAACAGGTTTTGTTTCGGTCGTCGTCGCGCTGGACGCAACGGCAACCGCCTGTTGCTTTGATAAATGAATGTGTTTGCGATATACACCAAATAAAAATTGGCGTTCTAAATCAAGTTCTGTTATTCCCATATCGTCCATGATTTTTGACATGGATTCAACGGTTGCACGAAATGACATATTTAATCCTTTGTGTATAATTACCGTCATACATAAATCAAATTGTACCACATATGCGCGTATTGTCAAGGAACCGGGTCGTAGCCAAAGCCCCCACCCGGACGACATCGACATATGCGACGCAACCCCAACCAGCCCCCACGAAATGCGCCATATTTTTCAATTGCTGTGCGTGTATATTCGCTGCAACTGGGGGTAAATCTACATGCGGCACGTCCACCAAACACGGGTGAAATGGCGCACTGATATGCACGCACCATGGCAATTGCCATGCGTTGAAGGGGGGATAATTTACGCGGCATTTATTTCCTGTTTTCGCAGATAATTCAGCGCCTTTTTCATCGCGACGCGACCCGATGTGCGGTCAGCTTCCAATATAGCACGACGAATAATAAACACATAATCCCATTCGGGGCGCATCATGTGTTCGGTAAATGCAATCCAGTCGCGCAACATACGCTTTGCACGATTACGGTCAACCGCATGCTTGAATGTCTTTTTAGTTACAATCATGCCATAGCGCGCATCACCCGGAAATTTAGCATTTTTTGCACGTACCAGGAAATAAGCACTTTTTGCAACTGGGTCGTTTTCGGCCATTGCAAAGTCAGCATGATTTTTAATTGTATCACGTTTCATAGTGCGCACATATTACCACAATATCTGGGAAATCAAATAAATTTGTTGGGGCACCTTGATTTTTTGAATATCGTGATTTATAGTTCAAAAAAATCATCAAAATCGTAATTTATGGGGAAAAATATGTATAACTGGTTGATGAAATTCTTTTCAGCAGATATGGCGATTGATTTAGGAACGGCAAACACCCTGATTTATGTCAAGGGGCGCGGGATTGTTCTGAACGAACCATCTGTTGTGGCGGTGGCTGAAAACCGTCTGATGGGACGCAAAGAAATCTTGGCGGTGGGAACCGAGGCTAAGCAGATGTTCGGTCGAACACCTGGCACTATTTCTGCGGTGCGCCCGTTGCGCGACGGTGTTATTGCGGACTTTGAAGTTGCCGAAGAAATGATTAAATACTTTATTCGCAAGGTGCATCATAAAAACCCATTGGCCGCACCACTGATTATTATTTGTGTGCCGTCATGCGCAACCCAGGTGGAACGACGCGCAATTCAAGAAGCGGCCGATGCCGCCGGCGCACGCAAGGTATTTATTGTCGAAGAATCAACCGCCGCCGCGATTGGGGCGGGGTTGCCGGTGGAAAAACCGGTGGGTTCCATGGTGCTGGACATTGGTGGTGGCACGACCGAGGTTGCGGTTATGTCCCTGGGGGGGATTGTGTATTCAAACGCGGTCCGTACCGCCGGCGACCAGATGGATATTGATATTATCGACTTTGTGCGCAAGAATAAAAATCTGTTGATTGGTGAAAATACAGCCGAAGATATTAAAAAGAAAATCGGTACCGCAATCGCCCCAAAGGACAAGGCAAATGAATTAACCATGAAGATTAAGGGGCGCGATTTACTGTCGGGAACACCACGTGAAACAGTTATTACAGAATCGCAAATCGCGGGTGCATTGGCACAAACTGTATCCAAGATTGTTGACACCGTGCGCCAGGCATTGGAATTAACACCACCGGAACTGTCCGCAGACATCGCAGATTTGGGTATTGCGATGACGGGTGGCGGGTCTATGTTGCGCGGGTTGGATGTTGCAATACGCGCCGCAACTGGGTTGCCTGTGTTCTTGGTTGATAATCCATTGGCATGTGTCGCATGTGGCAGCGGTAAAATGTTATCAAACCTGGACAAGAACAAGCATGTGTTGCAGACTATGTATTAAAAATCCCCCGACGGGGGATTTTTAATACAAAGAGCAATGAGCAAAGCGCAAAGAGCAAATATATTTTGTTGTGTGTGGGATTCTTTTTCTTGTAGAATAGGCGCATGATTCACAGTATCAGTTTAACAGATTTTCGCAATCACACCATGTGCCGAATTAATACGCACGGACGGCGCAATATTATCATTACAGGCCCAAATGGCGCCGGCAAAACCGCCGTGCTTGAAGCGATATCTATGCTGGGCGGGGAACGCGGCATGCGGGGTGCGGGAATGGGTGATATTGCACGTTTTAATGGTGCGGGTGGTTTTAGTGTCTTTGCAAATCTGGACGACGAAACCGAAATATCTGTTCAATATGTTGGCGGGGATACAAACCGTCGCGCAAAAATAGATGGTGATAATGCGGCCCTGTCCGAATTGGCGCGCCATGTTCGTGTGGTGTGGATTACCCCACGTGAAGACAGACTGTTTGTTGATGGTGCCGCCGAACGACGTGCATTCTTTGACCGACTGTGCGCCAGTTTTGATGCCACGCATCCGGGGCGCACCGCACGGTTGTCTAAATTACTAAGCGAACGGGCGTGTGCGCTGAAATCCGGGGCGAATGCGCGGTGGGTTGATGCATTGGATATACAAATTGCGGGTGTTGCCGTTGCCGTGGCGGTGGCACGTATTCAGTATGCGGGTGAATTAAACTATTTCCTGGGGCGGTGCGCCGTTTCTGTGTCTGGTATGGTTGAAAAAATGTTAATAGACGGGATGTCGGCCGGGGACACAGAACGTGCATATCTGGAATATTTGAAACAAAATCGGGCTTTGATTGGCGATAAAATGGTTTTGGATGGGCCACATAAATCGGACTTTGGTGTGTTTAATAATGAACTAAAACTGCCGGCGCATTTGACCAGCACGGGACAACAAAAAACCGCGATAATTGATTTAATTTTGGCACACGCAAAACTGGTACATACAAAAACAGGACACAGCCCCATAATTTTATTAGACGAAGCGGCAGCACACCTGGATAAAAACGCACGGGCAAATATGTTCCGGGCACTAGCGGAATCAAATGCCCAGGTGTGGGCAACGGGATTGGCCCCAGAAATTTTCGCAGATATCAATAATGCTGTATTTGTTGCTTGCGAAAATGGGGAAATAAGTAATATAGTATGCGCGGAGTAAAAAGATATGGCACGTATTGATTATCAAACTTTGTTAGACAACGCATTAAAGTCTGTTGTCAAAGACGCGTTGGTTCATGCCCAGTTTAATGGATTGGGGGATGGAACGCATTTCTTTATTACGTTTCGCACACGCGATGCGGGCGTTGTGTTGCCGGATTTCCTGCGCATACGGTATCCGGATATTATGACGATTGTATTACAGTATTCGTACAATAACCTGCATGTGTCGGACAAAGAATTTGGGGTGCAATTAACATTTGACGGTCGCCCGTTCTTTATTCGTGTGCCTTTTTCTGCATTGGTGGAGTTCAAGGACCCTTCGGTTGATTTCATGTTATCGTTTCAAACAAAAATGCAACCGGCGGCAACTGATAATGACATGGAATTACCATTGGATGAAAAACCAGGCACGGTTCCAGACCCGGGGCGCGTTGTATCGCTGGATGAATTTAGAAAAAACAGAAAATAAAAATCCCGCAATTGCGGGATTTTTATTTACATAATTTTTTTTTCATTTCTATCAAAATCGGGGTATCAATCCCTAAATCTTGTGCGCGTGAAACAAGTCCCCCCAACGCATAAATCCCCTCGACTGTGCCCTGTGGTGGGGTTCCGTTTGCAATTGCCACCCCACCCGCGAAATTGCGACTGGTTGCGCTGGTCGCCGACAGGAACAAATCCCCAATCCCACACAGTCCCAGGAAAGTCCGCATTTGACCGCCCATCGCCATACCAATTGCCATAACTTCGTTCCATGCGCGTGTGAATATCAGCGCGCGTTCATTTTCTGCGCATTTGACGCTGTTGTACCCACAAATCAACGCAACGGCATTTTTTCCAACACCACATACCTGGGTGCCAACGATGTCATCGCTTACTTCCAGGTACAGTTTGTTTAAAGCCCCCTGCCCCGCGACAATCGCGTTGTGTGTCCCCGCCAGGGTAGAACCCGTTGGCACGCCCAATGCCACTTCGGCTGCGAATTGCGGTCCGGACAAAAACCCAAAATCCACACATTCTGGAATTTCTGTATTTAATATCTCGGACATAAATTGACCGGTCGCGCTTTCTGCACCCTTGGTGCAAATAATAACAGGTTGTCCGTTATAAGTGTCGCGCGCTTTACGCATAGTTTCCCGGAAAAATTCCCCCGGCGTCACTACTAACCATGTGTCCATATCGTGCATTTCTTGCATATCTGACGTTATATGAATATTTTCTGGCATTTCCACGTTTTCAAAATCCTTGTGTATGCCATCATAAGACCACAGCACAACATCCGCCCCACCCCGTGCGGCGGTGATTGCAAGCGCTGTTCCCCACGCGCCCGCGCCAATTACACCAACTTTCATTTTATTTTCCTTATTTTTCTTTCTATTACGGGGATAACCGTCAATCCATCATCAGATAAATCAATTGCACGCATGTATGCATCCTTTGCCTTTTCCGCGTCACCCTTGATTGCATACATGTCCCCCAGGTGCTCGAACAACGCGGAACACGTTGCAGATACCTCGCCTACGCGTTCCAATACTTCCAGTGCGGCATCCACCCCTTCGCGTTGTGCAACCACAACCCCCAGTGTGTCCCACGCCAGAACATCGGTTGGATTTTGCTGTACCAGCATCATGGCATAGTCGTACGCATTATCCAATTCTCGGTTTTGTGCGGCCCAAATCTTGGCCTGCAAAGATACAATTTCGCCATCCATAAATAACGCATCTGATGCGTTGCGTAAATCGTCCTGTGCATCTTCTAAATCGCCAAATGCAAAATGTATCTGGGCGCGTCCCTTGGTAAAAAACGCCCTGCCCGCGTCATCAAGATTATCGTCGCCCAGCGCGCGGTTTATCACACGCAACGCGGCGCGTTTGTTGCCATGCTGAATATGATACCCAACCAGTTTATTTACCGCCGGCACAAACAACGGATGTGCACGCAATGCATCCTGCAGTTCATCAATATTTCCGGTCTTTTCTGCCTTGCGCAACACGCCAAATAAATAGAAAGGACTGTTTGGATTAATTTTATCAAAACAAGAACGATAATCGCCACGGTTATTCCAGAAATAATTCCCCAGATAATAATCAATGGCATTATTGTTTTCTGCAAAATTTGGCGCTGTAATTTGCGCAAAGCGCAACAACAGCATCGCCAAATCAGAATACATCATAACCTGGGTGTGTGAAACGTTTTGCACCAAACTGAACGCCAACTGATTTTCATAACCCGCATACACGGACCATTCTGGGATGTTATCATAATTCAACATGAACATTCCACCCGGCCGCGCGGTAAATTCTTCGCGCAGTTTTTCGGCCGCGTCCCCCATATCGTGATGGGTATAGAACGACATTAAATACAAATAATCATTTATATTCATAAAATCGATACTGACCGCGGCAAAGTTTTTTGCCGCCGCATCCATATCACCCAGTTCTGCGTAAATCTGTCCGCGAACAAAGGATTTCCACGATGCGTTTGTTGGTAATTTTTCTATGAATTTGAATGTATCTGTGCGCCAATCATTCGCAATCGCAGACCATATGCGTAATGGCGCCGCCAATGCAGACTCATCCGTTTTGTGGCGGTTGTGTAATTCCTTCCATTTATCGTTTTGAATCAGGTACGCATCATAAATCAGTCGCGCCGGCATGCTCTTTTCATTTTTAAGCAAATGCGCGTCAAGTGGCATACGTCCACTTAAAAAATCAGATATATAGACTGTGTTTTGTACAATCGGGTATTGCACATCACGCAGACCTTCGGTCAATTTATTTGCGGTATCAAAATCATTAACATACACCGCGTGTTGTGCCGCCAAGAATGCGCCGTATTTAGTTGTGGGAAATTCGTATTTTTCCCCCTGCCCTGTTGTGGTGTATGCGGTATTCCAAATTGCGCCACCGGTAATGGCGATAATGGCAAATAAACCGATTGTGATAAATAAACTTTCTTTTTTTCTCATGATTATGCTAGAATAATACTTATGAGTAATAAAGTCAAATTTGAACGTTATGCGGCGTTGCTGCGCGAATGGTCGGGGCGCATGAATCTGGTCGCGCCCAGCACGCTGAACGATATTGAAAACCGTCATATTGCAGATTCTGCGCAATTGGGGGATGTTTTGCCACGCGATGTCAATATTATTGATTTGGGCAGCGGTGCCGGATTCCCAGGCGTGGTACTTGCGATTTTGGGGTGGCGCGTTGTCTGTATCGAATCGATTGGTAAAAAGGTCGCGTTTCTGAACGCGGTTAAATCAGAATTAGGGTTGGAAAACCTGACGATTTATCATGGGCGGGTCGAAGATTATGTCCGGCATTTGCCGGCAAATTCGAACGATTTTGTTTTCACGGCGCGTGCCTTTGCATCGTTAACCAAGATTATGGATTATGTTGCGCATACAAAATACCGGCTTTTTCTGTTAAAAGGTCGCGAAATTGCCGGGGAAATTGATGCCGCCAAGGTTAAATATGATTTTGAATACGAATTAACACCATCTAAAACGGGCGATGGTTTTATAATTTCGGTGCGTTTTTGCCGGTAATTTCATGTGAAATGAATGTTAATTTGTTGAAAAAAGTGTGTTTTTATAAAAAAATAACAAAAAAGCCGGCAAAAGCCGGTATTTTTATATTTGTTGAAAAAAATACGTTATTTCACGTGAAATTGTTGATAACTTTATGATTTTATTGTGTTTTTGGTGTTAAAAATATAACTCTTGACCGAATCGTGCGGTTTTTATAACCTTTGATTGAAAAATGGAAGGGGTTTATGACACATATAATTGCATTTGCAAATCAAAAGGGTGGGGTGGGCAAAACCACCACGGCCATTAATATTGGTGCGTCCCTGGCGGCGATTAAAAAGCGTGTTTTATTGGTTGATTTAGATCAACAGGGTAATGCCGGTACGGGGCTGGGGTTCGAACGGGCGTCCCATCGTCAAAGCGTGTACGGCGTGATTATGGGGACGGCAAACGCGGCGGATAATATTTTATCCACGGCGGTGCCGGGGCTGCATTTATTGCCATCGTCCCAGGCCTTGGCGGGCGCGGACGTTGATTTATTGGATATGCCAAACCGCGAATTTCGCCTGCGTGATGCATTGCGTCCAATTATGGAATATTATGATTATATACTGCTGGATTGCCCGCCGGCATTGGGGTATTTAACAATTAATGCATTAACGACGGCGGATTCTGTTATTATACCGCTTCAATGCGAATTTTTCGCACTCGAAGGGGTTCAGCAGTTAACCGATACGATTAACATTGTGCAACAGAAATGGAATCCTGAATTAAAGATTTTGGGTGTATTGCTGACTATGTACGACCGTCGTTATGGTTTGACGCGTGCGGTTGACGAAGATGTGCGCAAAACATTTGGTGATACGGTATTCAAAACGGTTGTTCCGCGCAACGTCCGCGTGTCCGAGGCACCATCCCACGGCAAACCGGCATTGTTCTATGATTTTAACTCAACCGGTGCCCAGGCATACTTGCGTGTCGCGACCGAGGTGGTGGAAAGAACTATGGGGGAAACAGATGGCAAATAAATTTGGATTGGGGCGGGGGCTTGCTGATATCAGTGCGTCGCGTGGCGCGATACCTGATATTTCATTATTGACCCAGAACGAACGTGTTGTTGTAAAACAGATTCCCTTGGCGCAGATTGGTGCAAACCCGGACCAGCCGCGTAAAACATTTACAGAATCTGAATTATCGGATCTGGCGGCGTCAATCCGCGAACGTGGGGTATTACAGCCGATTTTATTGCGCAACGTGCAAAATCGCCCATATATGTATGAAATTATCGCGGGCGAGCGTCGTTTCCGTGCGTCCAAGATGGCGGGGTTAAGCGAAATTCCGGCTTTGGTAAAATCTATGGATGATAACAACGCGCGCGAGGTTGCGTTAATTGAAAATGTTCAGCGCGAAAACCTGAATCCAATTGAAGAAGCCAATGCCTATAAAAATCTGATGGAATGTTGTGATTATGAATTGGCGGATGTTTCGCGTTTAATCGGTAAATCGGCCAGTTATATTCGCAATATGTTGCGTTTAACATCCCTGCCGGAATCTGTGCAAAGTCTGGTAGAGCAGGGCGAATTATCCGCGTCGCACGCGCGTACAATTGCGACGGCTGAAAATCCTGAACAACTGGCGCATAAAATTATTGCCGAAAAATTATCTGTTGCCCAAACGGACAAATTGGTCAAGACCGCGCCACGCGCGAAAAGCGCGCGCACGCACGTTGTGAAAACAATTGATGCGGCGGATGTTCGTGAAATTGAATCAAAAATAAAATCTGCGTTGGGTGTACCTGTCAAATTAACAGAACGCCGTGGCGGGGCGGGCACGATAACATTGTCATTTGCAACCCGAACCCAGTTATACGAATTGGTTGAAAATTTAACCAAATAAAAAAGTATCAAAAAAGCCGGGAAACCCCGGCAATTTTTATAAAAAACAAAAAACAGTAAATATGTTAATTATTTCCCGGCTTTTCCCGGCTTTTTTGACGTGTTTTCATCATGGTCGAACCAAGGTTCGCTTTCTTGCAATATTTCAATCGCCTGAGTCAGTTCGGCATGACATCTTTGTAATTGGAAAAATATGCGTGCCAGATATCCTGTTGTCATGGACAGCGGTCTGTCTGATTCTGGCTTGTATGGCGTCAGTCCCATTCCGATTCCCCTTTTGTGGTTAAAATAAAAAAAAGACCACATTTGTAAAGTGGTCGGGACGTTCAACGATTGCAAACACAAACTCCATTGCCTTTGGCATAGCCTATTGTATAACAACGGCGTCCCGACCTGTCGGTCAGGACAATTGATAGACTGGTGTTTGCAGGGCGTTGAAACCCTTTCCGCTAACAAATGTCTGACTTTTATTATAACTTGTGTGTGGAAAAAATCCAGGATTTTAATTGAAAATTAACAATTTTTTTAGTAGCCTGAACATATCAATAAGAATATGGGGAATTGAACATGGACGAAAACAAATTATCATTCGAAGAAGCATATAAACAATTAATGGAATTGGTGAAAAAAATGGAATCTGGCGAATTGCCATTGGCGGATTCTGTTGCCGCATACGAACAGGGCATTAAGTTAAAGGCATACTGTGAACAATTGTTAAAGGAAGCAGAACTGAAAATCGAAACCCTGAAAGTGGGCGCATAATTTATTAAAAAACGGATATTATCGTGGCGGACAAAGGTAAGTTAACCCCGGTTATGCAGCAATATGTTGATATGAAGTCTGAAAATCCAGACGCGTTGCTGATGTTTCGTTTGGGGGATTTTTATGAATCATTTTTCGAAGACGCGCGCACAATCAGTGCCGCATTGGGTTTGGTGCTAACGGCACGCGGCACCGATGGCAACGGTGATGATATTCCAATGTGTGGTATTCCATGGCATGCGGCGGACAATTACTTTGGTCGTCTGGTTCGCGCGGGGTACAAGGTTGCATTGGTTGAACAAATGGAAACCCCCGCCCAGGCCAAGGCCCGTGGGCACAAGTTTATTGAACGTCGTGTCATTCGTGTTTTGACACCCGGCACATTAACAGATGAAAATTTATTAAGTCCGAAAAACTCAAACTTTTTGGTTGCGATTGCACCAATCGGTGGTGGTAAATATGATATTGCGGGCTGTGATATTTCAACCGGCGAATTTTTTGTGGGTACCACCGCCGAACCGATTGATGATTTGGTTCGTATCAACCCGGCCGAGGTTATTTTTCCATTCCACACCGCCGAAGAAAAAACGATTTCCAAACTGCGTGAATTGTTCAAATCGGCCCCAGTTTATGAAAAACTGTACCATCGCGCGGACATAGACATGGTTGTGTCGCGCGTGTTTGGTGGCGCGGTGGATGCGACTGTGGCCGCGAAAAACACAGATGGTGCGATATGCTTGCTTGCGGGCTATTTATTTAATACCCAGCGTGATGCCACAATTACATTTCGTGCGCCATACACATTCAAATCTGGTCGCCAATTATTGATTGATTCTGCCACATGGCGCAGCCTTGAAATAGACGCGCCAATAAACGACGGTGGTGCGTGCCTGATTGATGTTCTGGACGAAACGCGCACGGCGGCGGGGGCGCGAAAACTGCGCGCATATTTGCGTAATTTATCGGCGGATACGGATGAAATCATTATGCGTCAATCGCATATTTCGCATTTTATGTTAAACCAGGATGTTTGCGCGATGGTTGAAAACATTTTGTCATCCATACCCGATGTGGGGCGCAGTTTGTCGCGTCTGTTGTCGGGGCGCGGTACGCCACGTGATATGCGCAATATAACAGACTTTATTACCGCGCTGCCACGGGCCCAGTTGTTGTCGTCCCGCCTGGATGCGGGCTTTGCGTCGCGTTTTGCTGAAATCAAGACGCACGGCGAATTATGTGCAAAATTGGTGCGCGCATTATCGGATGATTTGCCAACATTTTTCCGTGATGGTGGTGTGATTCGCACCGGCTTTGACATGTCGCTTGATAATATGCGCGAATTGTCGAACGGCGCGCGTGAAACAATTGCGGGGCTTCAGACGCAATACATCACCCAGACGGGTATAAACACCCTGAAAATCAAATATAACAATATTTTGGGTTATTTTATCGAGGTTCCCAGTTCCCGCGCCGACGTTATGATGTCGCCAGATTCGGGCTTTATCCATCGCCAGACAATGGCGGGCAACATGCGCTTTACCACATCGCGCCTGATTGACCTGGACAATGACGTCCGCAGTGCTGCTGAAAAGGCATCTGCAATCGAAGACGAAATTGTAAATGGATTGATTGAACAAATCCGCAACATATCGGATGATTTGTTGTCTGCGGCGGATTTATTGGCGGATGCGGATGTTTGGATGGCGCTGACACGTGTGGCTGATAAGTATTCTTGGACGCGTCCGGTAATATCGGACGATTGTGCATTTGATATAGTTGGTGGCCGGCACCCAGTGATTGAATCTGTATTGCGCACGCGTGGCGATAACTTTGTTAAAAATGATTGTAATTTGAATGCGCACGCAATTGCGTTGTTGACGGGACCGAATATGGCGGGTAAATCGACATACCTGCGCCAGAATGCATTGATTGTTGTCTTGGCACATTTGGGATCCTATGTTCCGGCGGAACGCGCGAATATTGGCATTTGCGACCAGTTATTCAGTCGTGTTGGCGCATCTGACAATCTGGCGGCGGGTCAGTCTACATTTATGGTGGAAATGAGTGAAACCGCCAACATCCTGAATCGTGCGACCAATCGTTCGTTTATAATATTTGACGAAATAGGGCGGGGCACCGCGACATATGACGGCATGGCAATTGCCCAGGCGGTACTGGAATACCTGGACGAAATGCAACCGCGAACACTGTTTGCAACGCATTATCATGAATTAACGGCATTACAGATGAACAATGTATCGTGTTTAACGATTGACGTTCGTGAACACAACAATGAAATAATCTTTATGCATAAAATAGTTGCGGGTGTGGCAAATCGGTCATATGGTATTCATGTGGCACGCATGGCGGGTATGCCAAAATCGGTTATCGCGCGCGCAGAGTGTGTATTAAGTGCGCTGGAATCAAATGCGGTACCAAGCACGCCTGACAATTGTGCGCCGAAACCAGCACCTGCGTCCACACCAAAAAAATCATGTGTTTCGGACAATGTATCGCCACAATTAAGTCTGTTTGGGTAAAATATGACACAATCCGGTTGGATAATTTTAGACAAAGATTCTGGGCTGTTTTCACGAACGGCGGGTGGGCGCGTTGCGCGCATGCTGGGTACGAAAAAATTTGGCCACATTGGCACGCTTGACCCCATGGCAACGGGTGTATTGCCAATTGCGATTGGGGATGCAACCAAAATGATTCCTTTTGTCGAAGACGTGAGTAATCATACCAAGGAATACTTGTTTTCGTGTGTGTTTGGATTTGAAACGGACACATTGGACATCACCGGCACGGAAATCGCACGTACCGACATTGTTCCAACGGAATCTGACGTGCGCGCCGCTATTCCAAAATTTCTGGGACAGATTTCCCAAATCCCACCAATTTATTCGGCGGTGCACGTTGGTGGCGCGCGTGCACATGAATTGGCGCGTCGGGGGCGGGCGTTTGAAATTCCACCACGCAATGTAGAAATTTTTTCGCTGGAACTGACGGAAATTCGGGGTATGTCGTGGCATTTTCGTATGCGGTGCACGCCCGGCACATACGTAAGAAGTGTTGCGCGTGATATTGCGAAAATGTGTGGCACGACTGCGACGGTTGACATGATACGCCGCACGCAAACAAACGGTTTTGACATAAAAGATGCCGTCAAACTTGATTTTTTAGAAAAAGTGTTTAATAATAGTGGAAATTTAGGTGAAAACCTAAAGCCGGTGGATTTTGGACTGGGGGACATTCCGGTTCTGAATCTTACCCATAAAGACGCCGAATATTATAAGAACGGTGGCTTTATCAAAACGGGCGCAGATGACGGTCTGTATCGCATTTATACCGATAAAAATCTTGTTGGGATTGGTGTGGTGGCGGATGGCATGTTGCGACCAAAACGAACTTTATAAAAAAACAAAAGGAAAAAGTAATGTCCATTACAAAAACAAAAAAATCTGAATTGATTCAGGAATACAAGGTGTCTGATGTTGACAACGGCGGTTCCGTTGAATCCCAGGTTGCAATTTTAACAGAACGCATCCGCAACTTGACCGAACATATGAAGGCTAATCACAAGGACAATCACTCGAAACGTGGTTTGTTGCTGATGGTTAACCGTCGCAAGAAATTGTTGGCCTATATTAAAAAGCGTAATGCATCTGACTACGAAGCCCTGATTAAGAAATTGGGTCTGCGTAAATAATCAAATCCCCCAGACGGGGGATTTTTATTAATGAGCAAAGAGCAAAGCGCAAAGAGCAATTAAAGCACTTGTCATACCGGCCTACGCCGGTATGACGAGAGTTTTTTATTTCACCAATAACTAATGACTGATGACAAATGACTAATGCCCCGGATAAACTTTTATTTATCGCAGTAAAGATACATTAATTGCACTTTGCTCTTTTTATCTCGGCTGTGCTGTGCACAGACGGATGCACTTACACTAACCACTACAAAAATCCCCCAGATGGGGGATTTTTATTTGCGTCGTTTGCATAAAATCATTGCCATACCATTCGTCATAACTTTTTGAATTATTTTGTCGGGCATTAAAACCCGACCATTTTCTATCTTTATCAATTCAGAATGTGATACACCCAACAATTTTGCACATTCAAAGCGCGTGATATTCATTGAATTTCGCGCCATGCGCAGATAATTACCAAAATATTTTGCATCAACCAATACAGTTGCCATTTGATTCCTCCCTTTTATTTTATCAAATAAAAAACCGCACACTTAAGGCGGTTGGAGGTTCAAAGCTATTAAGAGTAATAGTGTGCTTATTCAATATATTCACATCCCTCCAACCATGGTTGGAGTATCCCTTACGAGGCTTTGAACCCTCACACCGGTTTCCCAATGCCCACATATTATAACCAAATTTTTTTACATATTCAATTACTTCGCTAAATAAAAGTTTAGTTAAGATATTAATTTTTAGAAATTAAACACCATTACCTGCCCCCGTCGGGCCCCGAAAAATTCAGATGAATTTTTTGGGTGACTTTGTGGGGCGGGACAGTTTTACTTGACCCGCCATGCGGGGCTTTAGTAAAACTTGGGTGGGGGCAAATATGACAAAACATTCAACACAAATTATTCGCGCAAAACAATTACGCAAAAATATGTCAGACGCAGAAAGCAAATTCTGGTATCGAATTAATCGCAATCAACTAGGTGTAAAATTTCGCCGTCAACAACCAATCGGCCCTTATATTGTTGATTTTGTCTGTCATTCTCTAAGACTTGTAATCGAACTTGATGGTGACCAACACTCGCAAAACATCGCATACGATAACACCAGAACAGAATACATAGAATCCCAGGGCTATAAACTAATCCGTATTCCAAATACATATTTGACCCGCACAGGAATAGATGAAGTTGTTCATACTTTGCACAGGTGCATACAAGACAATCTGGATGTGCATAATTATTTTGTGTCTCGATATAACTACCCCCCCCCACCCCGGAATTCCAACGCCAATAAATTGTCGGGAATTCCGCCCGCCCCACCCACGGGGGGCAGGTAATGGTGCTTAATTTCTAAAAATTAATATCTCTGTTAAACTTTTATTTAACGAAGTAAAGATACATTAATTGCTCTTTGCTCTTTTTATCTCGGCTGTGCTGTGCACAGACGGATGCACTTACACTAACCACTAAAAAAATCCCCCAAACGGGGGATTTTTATTAAGCCATTTTGGAAACTTTTTTCGCCAATCTTGAAATCTTGCGTGCTGCGCGCTTCTTGGGCATGATTTTACCCGCAGACTTCATGATTTTGCTTTCTGCGCTGCGTACCGCCGTTGTTGCCGCCGCCTTGTCGCCAGATTCAATTGCAACCAATGCCTTTTTCGTCGCGGTCTTAACAGCGCTGCGACGTGCCGTATTAATTGCGTTTTTCTTGGCAGTTACCAAAATTCTTTTTTCAGATGACTTATGATTTGCCACGTTATTTTCCTTTTATTTACGTTTTGATTTTGCTATTTTATAACAAACAAACACAAAATCAAGGAAAAATAACATGCTGTATATAATTGGGATTATTGTTTCATATTTGCTGGGGTCTATTCCCATGGGATTATTGCTGACGCGTCTGGCGGGCAAGGGGGATTTGCGCCGTGTGGGCAGTGGTAATATCGGTGCCACGAATGTTATGCGTGTGGGTGGATTGCGTATGGCGGGCCTGGTCTGGATTCTTGACATGGCCAAGGCCGCGGCGGCTGTATTTATTGGTAAATATATCGCGGGCGACGCGTTTGGTGCCTGGTGCGGATTTGCGGCAATCGTCGGGCATTGTTATCCCGTTTGGCTGAAATTCAAAGGGGGCAAGGGGATTTCATCCTTGTTTGGGACCCTGTTGGCGGTCAGTCCCATATCCTTTGCGGTATGTGGTATTGAATGGTTATTGGTCGCACTAACATCTGGTATTTCATCTTTGGGGGCAACGATTGTGTTCTGTTTGATTCCGGTTCTTGGTTTTGCGATTGGCATACAGACGGGATTTGCATTTTTGGCGATTGGTCTGTTGTGCATGTGGCGCCATCGCGAAAATATCAAGCGTTTGTTGTCTGGGGCCGAATCGAAAATTGAATGGAAGTGGAAAAAATAAGATTTTCGGGGGCACGTCCCCCGTTTTTTGTTGTTTTTTTACGCATTTTATGATATAATACGGTCCAAGAAGCAGTAAGGGGAAGGGAATATGAAACCTGTTTTATCAGCATTTGCAATATCAATGATGTTGGCACCGGCGTTTGCGGCGGCGCCCCATATGACACCGGCGACGGGTCGTGGACGTGCGTCTATGGCGAATCAGATGATGGCGGCACCCCGCGTGGTCATGTCCCCAAATCAGATTCAGACGATGGCTGCACAACCCGAAATAATTGCCGTATCAGAAACCTTCGTAGAAGATAAATTGGCAATCACCCCACCTGAAATGAAGCCGGCTGACAAAGATATGCGTGAACGCGAAAAACGCGCTTGCTTGCAGAACAATATCGGTATTGGCAATACATTTGTCTGGGCATCCCGTTACAGTAATTTGGGCAGTTATTCGACCATGATCGAAGACATCGAAGAACCTGATAACAATACCTGTTTTGTCAAGGTTGAACTGAAATCAGACGACCCAAAAATCAATGTCGCCGATGTTCCATCTAAATATTATGAAATGGGGCGTGACATCACGTGTGGCGAATGGGCAAACTATGACACGTTAAAGTCTCGAATCCTGGATGCAAAAAAATCCGCCCGCACATGGGCAACGGTTGGCGGTGCTGTGGGTGGCGCGGCCATTGGTGTTGGTGCAATGGAATTGTTTGGTAACCAATTGATTGGCGGCGCGGTCGAAGGGCAACAGGGTTTAGAGGGGCTGGAACGGCTGGAATCGCAATTGGCCGTCTTAAAAAAAGATAACGAGGCTGAATACAACCGCTTTATCAAACACCTGGGCGACTTGAAATGTGCGTGTGAATCAAGAGTCTGGCCCAGCGAAGATAAAAAACCAGACGCATGTAAAGAATATGAATATGCATTTTCTTTACCTGGCGTGAATAATAAAAACTGTCCCGACAAATAAACCAATCCCGCATTTGCGGGATTTTTATTCCACTCCCACCGGGCCCCACGCCAATGAATAATTGCGTGGGTGGTTCCCAGGAGGGGGGGACCAACGAATGTTGGTGGGGGGGTGCGTACGGCATTTGCCACAAATTATAGTGCCATCACTAACCACATACACTAACCACTTTATACTTTATTTAATCTGGATTTTTTCCTAAGGTGAACGTATGTCAGATATATTTAATAAATTATTAATATTGCGTACACCGGGCATAGGTCCGGCGAAATACAATGCGCTGGTACAAAAATTTGGCACACCTGCGGACATTGTTGCGGTGCTGAATCCATCGGACCAATTGCGTGATACTGTATCAACGGAAATGGCACGCGCCGCCGAACAACATATATATTATATAAGTGATACGGACGAATTATATCCACGCGCCCTGCGCGCGACAAAAAATCATCCACCCGTTATCACGGTACGTGGAAATTTGGAATTGTTGCAACGCGATATGGTGTCCATCGTTGGCACGCGCCACGCAACGGCCGCCGGTATGGAATTTGTTGCGGACATCGCGCATGCTTTTGCGTCGCATGACACGGCGGTTGTTTCCGGTATGGCAATTGGCACGGATACGGCGGCGCACCTTGGTGCATTGCGTTGCGCGAACGGTGCGGGAACGATTGCGGTTTTAGCGGGCGGGGTTGACTATATCTGGCCGATTGAAAACGAATCTTTATATTGGGACATTGTGTCGCGTGGCGCGGTAA
This sequence comes from Alphaproteobacteria bacterium, assembly GCA_015062525.1. Taxonomy (GTDB): domain Bacteria; phylum Pseudomonadota; class Alphaproteobacteria; order Rs-D84; family Rs-D84; genus Enterousia. The sequence continues at coordinate 111,623 of SUUM01000003.1, forward strand.
TCAGTGAAATGCCTGTTGGCTTTACGCCTGTTGCAAATAATTTTGTAATGCGCAATCGAATCGTGGCGGGGTTGTCTTCGCGTCTTATCTTGGGCGAGGCTGACCTAAAATCCGGTTCCATGACAACCGCCCGATTCGCACACGAATTAAATCGCGAAATTTGGGCAATTCCGTCGCACCCATCGGATTTGCGGGCAATTGGACCAAATTCCCTTATACGGGATGGCGTTGCAAAGTTGTGCATGGGCGCGTCAGATTTTTTTGCTGCACCAAAAAAAGATATAAATATGAAAAAAAATTCAAAAAAATTTGATACGGAAAATAGTCTTATTGACGCGATTGGAACAATTCCTGTATCAGAATCTGTATTGGCAGAAATTGTCAAAAAGTCCATTTCGGAAATCAAAAGCGAATTGGTTGTCTTGGAATTAGGCGGACTTGTGCGACGTGTCGATGGTGGATATGTTCGCGCATAAAACTTTTTATGTCTATACAGTGTATATACAAAGCGCAAAAATCAGGCAAAAAAACGAATCGTTGTCAAACAAACATTAATCAAAAAATGACGAACCTTTTCTTGCAATTAGATTTTTATTTTATAACTTATTTGACGTATCCAAACGAAAGGTAATCTTAAAACAAAAACAGATTTGGCGGGGGAATGTAGAAACAACAAAAGATGTCATGAAAATGGCGTTTTGTGTGGGTGGTTTGTACAATCTCTTTCTGGGAAGCAAAGGAGAAACAGAATGCAGACAGCGGCAACAACAATCAATGCAAACTTGGAAACAATCAAGGGGGCTATTGCTGCGAAATTTGACACTGCGACTTTTACATCTTGGATTGCACCACTAACATTTGATATTGAAAAAGACACTTTGGTTTTGGGTGCGCAAAATCAATTTTCTGCGAACTTTATTAATGGCGTTCATTTTGGTTTATTATCATCTGTTGCATCATCATTTGGTTTGGCACTAAAGATTGTTGTACGCAATACATCTGTTGCATCGGCCCCTGTTGCAAATGATAATAACACACAAACATATGCGCCGGCACCTGTTGCGCCAAAATCAAACGTTGCATTTGATACTTTTATCACATCCGAAGAAAACTTGTTTGTTGTATCTGCGTGCAAGCGTGTTGCATCTGGTGCGGTACCATTTTCACCTTTGTTCATCTATGGTGCGGCGGGTTGTGGCAAAACATTATTGACTGAATGCATTGCTGGTGCGTGCGAATCGAAAGTTGTAAAAATGTCGGGCGCGCAATTTGTATCTGAATTCACCCGCAGTCTGAAAGAACACAGTGTTTTTGCATTCAAAGATTTCTGTCGCAATTGTGATACATTCATTTTGGACGATGTTCAGGCATTGTCCGGCAAACGTGCATCAACCGAAGAATTCATGCAACTGATTGTTGATTTGCGCAATGCTGGAAAAAATGTTGTTCTGACTGCGAACGCGGCGCCAAACAATCTGACGGGGTTTGACCGTCATGCACAATCATTATTGGCATCTGGTCTGGTTGCGGATGTTGTGGCACCAAATGCGCATGTAAAATCTGTTATGTTGTCGCGCGCCGGTGTCAAGGCGGATGTTGCAAATGCGTTGTGCGCACGTATTGCGAATGACGGTCATATGATTGCGGGCGTTGCGAAAAAGATTCGTGCATATGTTGATCTGATGGGTTCGGACGTCAATATGGAAATTGCGCAACGTTTATTGGCGGATTGTCTGACAACAACAAAAACACCGGTTGTGATGGTACGTGAAATGTGTGAAAAATTGGGTGTATCGTATGATGCGGTATGTGGTGCGGGCCGTTCACGTGCATTGGTATTGGCGCGCCAGACAATGATGGTTGTATTGAAACAGGCGACCCAACTGTCATTGTCTGAAATTGGTAATTTTGTTGGTGGTCGTGATCATGCAACGGTTCTGTATGCGATTAAACAAATTGAAAAGCAGTTGGCATCTGATTTGGTATTATCCGCCCAGATTCAGCAACTGGTATCTGAATACAAATAAACAATCTGTAAATAAAATTTGCAATTGATAAAAAACTTGTTATAATGCCTTAGCTTTATCGGGTGTGTAGCTCAGATGGTTAGAGCGTTACGTTGACATCGTAAAGGTCGTTGGTTCGAGTCCAATCACACCCACCACAAATAAAAAACACCCCACACGGGGTGTTTTTGATTGTGGCATGTGATACCCGGACGAGAACCACGCAATCGTCAGATTGCCAGTTCGACAATGAGTAAGTGAAAACAAGCGAAGCGCAGTTTGAACGCTAACGAATGCCCCACAGCCGGGTGGAATCCCACCCGTGCGAGGGACAATAAGTAAGAGAAAACAAGCGAAGCGCAGTTTGAGCGCTAACGAATGCCCCACAGCCGGGTGGAATCCCACCCGTGCGAGGGAGTCCAATCACATTCACCACAAATAAAAACACCCCACACGGGGTGTTTTTTATCAGAAATATTTTTCTATTCCTTGGCGGAACTGGTCGGTAAATATCGTTTTGAAATACGACCAATCGTTCTGCTCGTAAAATAATATCATACCTTTCTTATATTCTATCTCGTCCGCACTGCGATATGATAACGGACAATAGTCAGCAGCCAATAATAATGCATTTCCAACCGTACGTGCTGTGCGCTTGTTTCCGTCTTCAAACGGTTGGATATACGAAATCAGCAATACTGCGGCCAGCGCTTTTTCCAATGGATGCGCCAAACCATTTATCAAATCAACCATTTTTTCCAACGCTTCCATAATTTGTTGTCTGTTATCCAATGGCCGATAGTTTGTACCGATGATTCTGACACGTCTTTGGCGGATACCGTTTTCTATCTCAAGTTCCCCTGTTAGTAATCTGTGAATATGTTCTACCTTGGCAATTGTGATTTGTTCAAAGAAATCCGGCTGTTCAAAAATAAAATCCAGCGCAGCCTTGTGATTCAAAATCATTATGGCTTCGTCTTTCTTTTTACCTGCTGCTTCGGTTTTGTCCTTTATCAGGCGTTCTGTGTCCAACAGGGTATATGTATTACCTTCTATCTTGGATGATTTCCATGCAAATTCAATTGTCAGACGTTCAATTTCTTTCTTTAATTCCGTTGGGGACAATTCTGCTTTATTTTGTCTGTATGTCTTATTTTGCGTGTCCAGTTCAGATAATTCCTTGGGGCTAAACAAATCATGCATCACATCCCAAATGTCAAAATTGAAGTATTCGTGTTTCAATATGCGCTTGTCTGGGTCAATTGCAAAGTAAGATTCTATATCAATTGCGGGCGCGTATGTCGTTGCACGTGCCGAGCCGGATTTTACGACCATTCCACCCGATACCAGTGCATCAATATCACGTAAAACAGTGGCACGAGAACTCTTTTCCGCCCATGCATTTGCCATATATTCAACGATTGCGGCACTGTTAGTATTAGGATGCTGTTTTATAAATTGTAATATAAAATCTTGTCTTTTTGTCATAATCGTCTCACTTTTATATCAGAATCGTATCATTTTTTGAGACGATTTGCAATATTTTTTGAGACGATTTGTCAGCCCCCCAACAAAATCGACGACATTATAAATATTGATTTCTGCAAAATATGCTCTATAATATGCCCATGCGAATGTACAATTAATCTTTACAAAGCAACAACGGGAATCATTTGGACGCCCCCGTTGGCGTCTGTTTTTTTATCAAAGGGGCATATAAACATGGCAAAAAAATATTTAATTACATCTGCTTTACCGTATGTAAATGGTGAATTGCACCTGGGACATTTGATTGGTTGTTGGTTGCCATCGGATGTATATGCGCGTTTTTGCCGTGCGCGTGGTCGCGATGTTTTATACGTCTGCGGGGCCGATGAACATGGCACGCCCGCTGTTGTTGGCGCGGCGGCGGAAAATATGCCGATTATCGAATATAATAATAAATACTATGAAAAACACCTGCGTGCGGTTCGTGATTTTAATTTATCGTTTGACCTGTACGGTCGCACGCATACCGAAAAGCAGGAAAAACTGATACACGAATTATTTTCACGTCTGGACGAATTGGGTTTAATCGAAGAACGCGAAACGATTCAGCCATTTTCGGTCGATGACAATATGTTCCTGGCGGACCGCCAGTTGGTTGGAACATGTCCAAAATGCGGTTTTGACGGCGCGCGCGGCGACCAATGTGATAAATGCAGTGCCACCTACGAAGCGACCGAACTATTAAACCCACGCAGTACAATTTCAGGCAGTGATAAAATAGAAATGCGCCCGACCAAGAATTTATTCTTTCTTGCATCGCGGGTCGAAGACACTTGGAAACAATGGTTGTCTGAACATGCGCCAAAATGGTCGCGTTCTGCGGCGGCGATTGCGCGCGGTTGGGCGAACGAAGGTTTGCGTGACACATCTATAACGCGCGACCTGCCGTGGGGGATACCTGTGAACAAACCCGGGTACGAGAACAAGGTTTTCTATGTCTGGTTTGATGCGCCCTGGGGGTACGTTTCAATATCCCAGGCGGCAAATGAAAACTGGGCAGATTGGTGGAAAAATCCGGACACGCACTATGCGCAATTTATGGGCAAAGACAACGTGAAATTCCACGCGGTCTTTTTCCCAGAACAGCAACTTGCCATGGATGATAACTGGAAAACTGTTGATGTGTTAAAGGGCATGAATTTCCTGAACTTCGAAGGGGGCAAATTCTCGAAGTCGCAAAAACGCGGCATTTTCCTTGATTCGGCTATATCGGTTGCACCGGCGGACTATTGGCGTTATGCGCTGTTGGCAAACGCGCCCGAAACGGATGATAATGATTTCACAATTGCGCGCTTTGCGGACGTTGTGAACAAAGACTTGAATGGAATGCTGGGGAATTTTGTGTCGCGCGTCTGCAAATTAACGAACAAGAATTTTGGTTCCAAAATTCCAATGCGCAATGCGCAATGCGCAAAGAGCAATGATTTAGAATCGCAAATTAATGAAAAATTGGTGGAATTAACATCAAGCCTGGACGCGTGCGAATTCCGTGCGGCGATTGCGGCCTTGCGTGGCCTGTATGCAATTGGTAATGAATATATGACCAAAATGGAACCATGGGCATTGGTAAAAAATGGTGATATGGTCGCGGCGGGTGCGGTTTTGAATGAATGTTTTCAGTTAATTGACCTGTATGCACGTGTATCGTCCCCATTTATTCCAACGGCGGCGGAAAAAATGCGCGCGATTTTCGCAGACTCACACGAATTAACATGGCCAACCCAATACGAACATCGCGTTAAAGACGGCGCGGAATTTAGTGTGCCAGAAAACTTGTTCAATCGCATTGATGATGAAACGGTTGCGATGTTGACTGAAAAGTATGCCCCGAAACAGGATGAAAACATCCCAACCCCAATTGTTGCGGAAATTGTGGACGTAAAAAATCATGACACGCGCGATGATTTACATATCTTGACGGTAAATACAGGTGCGGATATGGTCCAGATTGTATGTGGTGCGCCAAATGTGCGCGTGGGGCTGCGTGGTGTGTTGGCACCGGTTGGGGCAAAACTGCCGGGCATGAAAAAGCCAATGGCACAAAGAACGGTTGCAGGCGTTGAATCTTATGGTATGATGTGCAGTCCCGCCGAACTGGGCATTGGCACCGATGAAAAAAAAATAATTGAATTAGGTTCTGATTATACAATCGGTTCAGAATATAAATAAAATGTCAGACATGCGTCTTGTTTTATTGTCCTGTTGTGCGCCATGTTCGGCCGGTGCGATTAAGCAGTTGGCGGACGGCGCTGTGCCGGGCATATCAGACTTTATCGTTTTATTCTATAATCCAAATATTTTCCCAGAATCAGAATACACCAAACGTATGCAAGAACAGATTAAGTATTGTGAAACACTGGGTGTTAAATACGCGGTTCTGGAATACGACCACGATGCATGGCGTGATGCCGTACGTGGGTTCGAGGCCGCGCCCGAACGTGGCGCGCGTTGCAGTTTATGTTTTGAATACAGATTTCGTCGCGCAGAAAAATTTGCACGCGAAAACGGATATAATGCGATTGCAAGTGTTCTGGGTGTGTCCCGCCACAAGGACCAGCATCAGGTTGACCGTGCCGCCACATCAGCATGCCCAGATTTTGAATATCTTCCAATCCGGTGGGATGAAAATTTGCGTGTTCAAATAAACCGTTATTCTGATTTTTACCGCCAAAATTATTGCGGTTGCGAATTCAGTATTCGCAAAGTATAATACGCCTGTGATTTAACCAAGGGACAATAAATGTCATCAATTTTTGTATTCCCGGGCCAGGGCGCGCAAAGTGTCGGCATGGGGCATGATTTATATGAAAATAATGCGGACGCGCGCGCGGTGTTTGACACAGTGGACGCGGCGTTGGGTGAAAAACTGTCGGACGTAATCTTTAACGGTCCGGCCGATACTTTAACATTGACTGCAAATGTCCAGCCTGCGATTATGGCGACATCAATTGCGATGATGCGCGCGGCGGGTGCAACGGTTCCAGAATATGTGGCGGGTCATTCCCTGGGCGAATATACCGCATTGTGTGCGGCGGGCGCGCTGTCTGTGGGTGACGCGGCAAAATTGCTGCGCGCACGTGGGAACGCTATGCAGAATGCGGCGCCGGCGGGAACGGGGCTGACGGCGGTTATTATGGGCATGGAAATAGAAGCGTTGCAAAAAATTTGTGAAACTGCGGGTTGCGATGTTGCCAACGACAATTCCCCGGGCCAGGTTGTAATTTCCGGTACGCGCGAATCTGTGGAAACGGCGATGGAAATGGCCAAGGGGCAGGGCGCAAAACGTGCCATGCCATTGGCGTTGTCTGTCCCGGTTCATTGTCGTGTGCAATTGCCCGCCGCTGACGTTATGCGCACCGCCTTGGATTCGGTTGAATTTAAAAAGCCAATTGTTCCAATTATATTGAATAAAACATGCGCGCCAACAACGGACATTGATGAAATCAAAGATGCGCTGGTCTATCAGATGACCCACGGTGTGCGTTGGCGCGAAAGTGTGCTGAATATGGCGGATTTGGGAATTACAGAAATGATCGAGGTTGGACCCGGTTCCGTTTTAACGGGCCTGTGTTCCCGTATCACAGATAAAATAACCGCAAAGAAATTGGAGATATAAGATGTTTGATTTATCAGGCAAAGTTGCATTAATCACAGGCGCAACCGGCGGTATCGGTGGCGCAATCGCGCGTAAAATGAAGGATGCCGGCGCAACGGTTGTTGTATCGGGCCGCAATGTCACCAAATTGGATGCGGAATTTGATGATGAATACATTAAAATTCCATGCGACCTGGCGGCGGACGGTGGCGCGGTTGAATTGGTTATGAACACAATTGAACGGGCGGGCAAAATCGATATTTTGATTAATAATGCGGGCATCACACGCGACACCTTGTTAATGCGCATGACCGACGATCAGTTTGACGAAGTTATCAACACCAACCTGCGTTCTTGTTTCAAGATGTGCCGTGCGGCAATCATGCCAATGATGAAGAATCGCTTTGGTCGTATTATAAATATGGCATCAATCATCGGCACCATCGGTGGCCCAGGCCAGGCAAACTATGCCGCATCCAAGGGTGGCATGATTGCCATGACAAAATCCATCGCTGCCGAGGTTGCGTCCCGTGGAATCACCGCCAACGCGATTGCACCGGGCTTTATCAAAACACCAATGACGGATGTTCTGCCTGATGAATTAAAGAAAACATATCTGGCGCAAATTCCGGCGGGTCGTTTTGGCGAACCAGATGACATTGCGAACGCGTGTGTGTTCTTGGCGTCTGATGAGGCGTCATACATCAACGGCCAAACCCTGCATGTAAATGGGGGGATGGGAAGATTCTAAAACGCAACGCGTTTTAGAATCAAAATTGCCCTGGCAATTTTAAAGCCACGGATGAGCGGAACGCGAACGCAGTGGCGTGTCATTCCGACGCAGGTCGGAATCCAGGTAAATAGGTTGCGACGCAGTCGCCCAAAATGATATGTACCATAAGCTAAAACGCAACGCGTTTTAGAATCAAAACGAATAAAAAAATGCAAGACTATGATGTAATCATTATCGGTGGTGGACATGCGGGCACGGAATCGGCCGCCGCGGCCGCCCGTCGTGGTGCGAAAACATTGTTGTTAACCATGGCACAATCAGACCTGGGGGCATTGTCTTGCAACCCCAGTATTGGTGGCCCCGGCAAATCCCAGATTGTTGCCGAAATGGACGCGTTTGGTGGCGTTATGCCGCGTGCCGCCGACCGCGCGGGTATTCATTGGCGCACATTGAATGCGACACATGGCGCGGCGACGCGTGCCTTGCGTGCACAAATCGACCGCGATTTATATCATAATGCGATTGTTGATATTTTGTCGGAATATAAAAATCTTGATGTTGTTTTTGAACCGGTTGAAAACGTCGATTTAGAAAACGCAATCGTTAACAACAAATATCACGCGCGTGCAATTGTTTTAACGACGGGAACATTTTTGAATGGCACGGTTACCCGTGGTGCGGAAAAAATTCCGTCGGGTCGTTTGATGGACGATGGGACGTATCAGGACGCCGACAAAAACATATCAAATATTTTACAGAACGCGGGCTTTCGCATGTTGCGCCTTAAAACGGGCACACCTGCGCGCATAAAACGCGATTCGATTGATTTTAGTGTCTGTGAAATTCAACCCGGCGACACACCACACGATTGGTTTTCCGACGGCGATGAAAATAATAATTATGACGCGGTTTGCTATATCACACATACAACCGAAACCACGCACCAGATTATTCGTGATAACATCAAAAACGCACCAATGTACAACGGCGACATACGTGGCACCGGCCCGCGCTATTGCCCGAGTTTAGAAGACAAGGTTATGCGTTTCCCCGAACACACATCCCATCATGTGTTCCTTGAACCCGAAGGCTATAACAGCGACCTTATCTATCCCAACGGCATTTCCACCAGTTTTGGCGCCGACATCCAGGACATCTGGATTCGTTCAATCCCGGGTCTGGAAAATTGCGAAATTGCGCGTTATGGCTATGCGATTGAATACGATGCGATTGACGCGCGCGCCCTGAACGATAAATTGCAGGCTACGGACCACCCACACCTGTTCTTTGCGGGTCAAATCAACGGCACATCCGGGTACGAAGAAGCGGCGGCCCAGGGCCTGGTTGCGGGGGCAAATGCCGCGGCATATGCGCTGAATCTGCCGTATTTGGAAATTGACCGCACAAATTCAATGATTGGGGTACTGATTGACGACATAACAACATTGGGTGTGGATGAACCATATCGTATGTTCACATCGCGCGCGGAATATCGCCTGAAACTGCGGGCGGATAATGCGATTGCGCGCCTGGGAAAAATCGGTGTGGATTTGGGGTTAATTGACGCGGCGGCATACGAACAGAAATTGGCGGCACGCGCCGACCAAATTGCCGAAAACGATAAATTTTATGCGGGCTATATCGCGCGTAATGAACGTGAAATTGCCGCCTATAAACGTGATGCGGCATTAAAGATTCCGTCTGATTTTGTGTATTCGGGCCTGCCGGGGCTGACCAATGAATTGGTTGAAAAATTAACGGCAACGCGCCCGGAAAATATTGCCGACCTGACGCGCATCCCGGGCATGACCCCCGCCGGGATTATGGTTGTGCTGCGCAAAATCAAGGCATAAAAATCACAGCCCTTTTTGTCATTCCCGCGCAGGCGGGAATAGGGTCTTGAAAAAATTTGTGTGCCCCTGTACAATTTTGATATGAAAGATTATCACTTCTGGGTTTATATATTGTTTGATGAACGCGCCAAGGGCACTTATATTGGTATGACGAATAATCTTGAACGGCGCATGTATGAACATAAAATGGGATTAGATGACGGTTATACCAAAGAACATAATATTCATAAATTGGGATATTTTGAATACTATAAATATATCGACAATGCGATTGCGCGCGAAAAACAATTAAAGAAATGGAATCGGGCGTGGAAATATCGTCTGATTGAAACCATGAATCCAAATTGGATTGATTTGGCCGACGATTTAGAGAAAAACATAGAGTTTTGGAAAAACAAAGAAACTGTTTAGACCCTATTCCCGCCTGCGCGGGAATGACAAAATTCAGGAAAACCAAGAATAACAATTTATATAAAAAACCACTGGAAATTATTCTGGGGATAGATTATAGTGCACTCACGATTGCCGGTGTAGCTCAGCTGGTAGAGCATCTCATTCGTAATGAGGGGGTCGTAGGTTCAAGTCCTATCACCGGCACCACTTATCAATCCCGCCCCGCGGGATTTTTTTTTGTTATCTTTCAACTTTATGTTTTACTTTCATATATTTGTTGCTATAGTAGACACATACCAAAATGAAAGGATGGAAAAAATGTCTAAAAAAACTTCAGAAACTATAGTTGTAAAAAACTATAAAAAAACCGGTATTGTCGCGGCAATTGTTATTGTTGTTGCGGTGTTGGGGATTTGGGCTGTGCGCTCTTTTAACTCTGATTCTGGTTCATCTGTAGAAGATGCAATCGCACTTGTCAGTGAAGAAGCTGTAAGCGGTGGCGATATGCGCATAGCGGTTGTTCGCATGGATGAAATTCAGAATACTGCCACTGCATTAAAAAACCTGCGTGAGCAAAAGGAAAAATATGAAGAATCCCTGCGTGATGAATTGACCCGCGACCAAAAGGCATTGGAAAAGGAAAAGGCCGAAATTGAAAAGTCCCAGGATGTCTTATCGCGCGAGGCTTTGCAACGCCGCATTGTTGACTATCAAAACAAGGTTACAAAATTACAGCGTGATTTGACCGAACGCGCTCAGGCAATTGAAATTTCATATCAAAAGGCATTGAACGAAGTTCAGAAGAAACATCTGGATCCGGTGGTCGAAGGTGTTATCGCGAAAAAGAAATTGTCCCTGGTAATCGATGGCCGTATGGCACGCACGGGCGCAAATATTGCGAACCTGGACATCACGGACGAACTTATCAAGGCATTGGATAGAAAAGTATCCAAGGTAAAAATGGAAACACCAAAGGGCTTCTAATTAAAAACAAAAAACCCGGCATCGCCGGGTTTTTTTATTCCCCTCCTATGGAGGGGGCGGACCAACGTAGTTGGTGGGGAGGGTTACTTAGATAAATAAAAGTTTAGTTGAGTAAAAATAAACAGAATTTTTGTAAAAAAATTCTGTCATCCCGGTGCTTGACACCGGGACCCAGGTGATGAAAGCCTTATTGTTTGTGCGCATTTTATGCGCATAACCTGGGTTCCGTGGTCAAGCGTCAGAATGACAATGTTTTTAATTTTTATTTTTGTTTGTTTTGCATTTCGATTTGTATTTGCAGCATGCGACCCTTTAATTCTTTTTCATATACACGTATGTTGTTTAAAAAATTTTGTGATTCTTGCGACAGTTTTAGAATATTCTCAAGCGTAATTTTCAACACGGGATATTTAGCCAGACCAGAATTATACAATTCCATATTGATACCGTGTCGCTTAAAAATTTCCTGACAAATTGCCGTATATTTTTCCGATTGTGCAATACAATAAATGCAATGTGTTCCATTTCGGTCGGTGACATCAGGGGTATCTTGTAATAATTTTTTTAACAACTCAACATCCAATTTGTCGATGCCTGCGTTATATGAATTTATTTTAAAATGTCCCATATTTTACTCCTTTTTATTTATTGCATTCCGACCGTAAATTCATCGGCCCAGTCCGCAACGGTTTGACCGCCAACAGAACACTTGACATCGTCAAACCCTTTTTTTATTTGATTTTTTTTTACAATTTTGTTGGACAGCAATCCACCAACAGTTCCCAATACAACGCCTGCGGTTGCATCTGATGCCAAACGCGCGGTGTTGAATTTACCATCCTGGTTTTTCCATACACTAACATCTGCGCCCGTCGCAAACGCGTTTAACACAGACATAGCGGATGTTATTTTGTCTGTTGCGATGCGTCGTTTAGCTTCTAAATCGATACGTGCATTTACACGTTCAAATTTGGGGTCAACATATTGTGCAATCAGACCTGCCACTTCTGCACGTTGACCGTCGCTAAGTTTTTTTGTGTATTCATCCAGAATCTCGTATAACTGCCGGGTTTGACCATCGGAAAAAGTTTGTGTGTATTGTCCAATTAACTCAATAACCTGTTTGGCATTAACCTTGGTACGAACTTGTGCCGCCAGACTTGTATATTTTCCACCCAATTCTTCGATTTGACGTGCAGTTTCTTGTATCAATTGTTTTTGCGCCGCTAATTCCATGGCAAGTATACCAATACTGCCCGTTATTACCGTCAGTTTTGCGTCATATTGACTTATCATAGCCTGTACTTGACGACATTGGGTATCACTCAGTTCTGCGTCCTTTAACGCCTGATTTACAATTTCCGCCACCTGTTCTTGGGTTGTGCATTGTGCAATACGTTTTTCCAAATTGCTCAATCTGTGTCTGTTTATTTGCAATGCCTGAACCCCGCTTACAATTTCAGTTGTGAAATGTTTGGCAAAATCAGTCGCATTATTCATGGCTGTGGTGGCGACATCCCCAGCCACTTGTATGACCATGCCAACCGTGTTCGCGGCAGATGTAATCACCGTCCTGACGTTTTCATCAAAACTGTCCAATCTGTTTCCAAAAAATTGTAATGTTGATTTGTATGCATCTGTCATATTTTGGGATATGCTTTTTATAACATCGCCCCAAATATTTAGAATCTGAACTGTACCATCCTGAGCGATTTTTAATGCACCCAGTAAAGTTTTACCTGCGCTATCAAATATTCGCACTGTGCCATCTGTCATTGTCTGCAACGTTCCGACAAATGTTTTTCCCGCCGAATCTATAATGGACACAGTCCCGTTTGCCATTATTCTGAATCGTTCGGTTATATTGTCTGAAAAGTTCACAATAATTTCTGTTCCGCCATTTATACCTGCGACAGTTACATCGCGAACGTCGCCTGATACGGCACGTATGGTTTTTCCGGCCTCTGTAAATCCTGTTTTAATAAAATCTAGTGTGGCTATATAACCCCGGGTTGTGTTGTCGGATAAGGTTTGTAATACGCGCCCGCCAATACCAAGAACCTGAACTGTTCCATCTTTGGCAATTTTAAGCGCGCCAACGAATGTTTTTCCCGCACTGTCAAATATTCGCACTGTGCCATCTGTCATTGTCTGCAACGTTCCGACAAATGTTTTTCCCGCCGAATCTACAATGGACACAGTCCCATCTTTCATTATTCTGAAACGTTCTGTTATGTTGTCTGAAAAATTCACAATAATTTCCACACCACCATTTATGGTGCTACTGGTCGCAGACCGAAAGTTTTTTCCAGATTCAGATAAAAACGTATTGGCGGTATCCCAAAAATTTGTTTTTTGGTTCACCGTAACGTTATTTGCAGTTGTAATATTTTTACAGTACTGGTTACCCACACGATACAAATCGGCACCCCCATCAACATCTGCCGCATGTGCGCCCATCAAAATGGATTCAACAACGCATTTTTCCTGGATGTTATGCTGTACCCAACGATAACTTGTTCGACCACTGTCGCTGGTATTTATACACTCGTACACCGCATCATTTTGGATTCCTGCATTACCAACAGCCGCATTTCGCAGGCGCTTTTTTGTGCCGGTCGTACAAAAGCCCGCGCCACACAGGTATGCATAACCTGGCTTGCCTTCGTTGCGCAGTTCACGCTGTTGTGTATCAGCGTACAGATAATCATCATATCCCGCATCACCACCGGATTTTAGCATGTCCGTGGTCAGTTCGCACCCCGCCAATGCAGTATTTGCAATTAATAATAACAAAACAGAACAACTAATCTTTTTCATCTGGCACCCACCCTAACACCTATTTCAACATATTACGCAAACCGACAAATGGGTTTGTGTCTGGATTACAATCTTGTGGACGGTCAGAATCAGTGTTCCACAACGATTTGTCATTACACACGTTTTCCAAATCGTCCAATGCATTTATAATTCTGTTGTACTCGGATTGATTGTTTTTTTTTAATGCCAACACTTGCGAACGCAACAATTCCTGACCTTCCAAAGCCTTTTGTCCCATAACTTTACCGCCAATCAATTTGTTGCCAAACAATTCCATGGTGCCCACCCCGACCGCTGCGCTACCAACGGCGCCACCAACAGTTGCCCATGTGCGCCCACTTTTTTTAGCGTCCAATATGCGTTTTTCTAACATTTTTTCATCAACCCACGAGCCGCAAGTAATATTTTGTCCCATTTCAAAATATTTACTGCCTATATCAGAAACATCTATTCTGGGGTCATAACTGCTTATATCAACACGAACAAAACAGGTATTGTTTTTTTGATTTTCTAAATCTTCGGTCATATAGGTATAGTTTGAAATATTGCTGTCGCGTGCAGCCCACACAAACGTATTTCCAATGCCAATATTATTAGATAAACATACATTGCGATATTTCATTATCTGTTCCAGCTCTGGGTCGGGTGCCTCTGCGATTGGGGTACTGGCAATTGGTTTAATTGATTCTGATGGCGTATTGATATCAATGTTTGGGTTTTGATTTTGTTGCGCTTGTGTTATTGGTGCCCCAATCAAGGTCTTTTGCGCGGTCCCACGATGTGTGTTTGTATATTCACCAGATGCATTAACGACATTTCGACCTGCGCGCCCAGTGGGTGTGCCAATCGCACTAGATGTCAAAGATAACACAATAACAAGACCGCAAATTTGCTTCATTTTTTTCCCTCTAAAACAAAAACCACCATGGAATCTGGTGGTCGGGGAGTTAGCAAATCGTCTTATCGTTGATTCTGTCGCTTTCGGGTTACACCCTGTTGTATCACAGACAGCCCCCCGACTGCTTATCAGTCAGGGACAAATAACGATGCAAAAACCACAGGAACGTTATCGGATTAACGATACATTATTTTCGCACCGGATAAGACAGGCTTGCTACAGCCCCGAACCCAATTCCCATCAGGTTCAAGCAAATTTTATCATAAAACAGGTCAGGAATACAAGTCTTTTCAATAAAACACTTGCGAAATGAATAAATACGTTGTAACCTGTAAGTCAATGAAACAAACAACAATAATTATTATTAAATAAGGCTGCACTGCGCTTCGCACGGTGGCTGGGGCGCATGGGCGCCTTTTTTAATACAAAACACAGGAAAAAACATGACATATAAAAAGACCGATGCACGCCCAGATTTTACCGCGCTGGAACAGCAAATGTTGTCAAAATGGGCAAATGAAAACACATTTCATAAATCGTTGGAAAATACTAAATCTGGTCGTCCATTTTCATTCTATGATGGTCCCCCGTTTGCGAATGGTCTGCCACACTGGGGGCATTTGGGTGTATCGGTCGTCAAAGACATGATTGCGCGTTTCCAGACAATGACGGGGCGTCATGTGTCGCGTGAATTGGGATGGGATTGCCACGGTTTGCCGGCTGAAAACTCGGTCGAGAAAAAGCAATCTCGCCCCGCCAAAGACATTGTTGCCACCGACGGCATTGCGGCGTTCTGTGATATGTGTCGCACAGACGTTATGACATACACAAACGAATGGAATGCCTTTATTACCCGTATGGGACGTTGGGTTGATATTGGTGATGGCTATGGCTATAAAACAATGGATAAAAATTATATGGAATCCATGCTGTGGACATTAAAAGAATTGTACAACCGTGGCCTGCTGTACAAAGATTACAGCGTTAATCCATACGATTGGGTCAATGGAACTGTTGTGTCTAATTCCGAAGCATCCCAGGATTATCGTGAAATTATTGATGATGCGGTGACGGTCTGGTTTGAATTGGAAAATGGCGATCGCGCAATTGCATGGACAACAACGCCATGGACGTTGCCGGCAAATTCTGCGTTGGCGGTAAATCCGAACATGACATACCTGCGCATGCGGGATGCCGATGGCGCGGTTTATGTAATCGCAGAAAGTCGCCTGCGCGCATATGAAAAACAGTTTGCCAACGCAACCGAAGTTGGTCGCGTGACGGGGGCAGATTTGGCGGGCATGCATTACACACCGCTGTTCCCATACTATGCAGGCACGTCTGATTTGCTGTATCAAATCATCCCGGCGGACTATGTATCCGATTCCGACGGTACGGGCATTGTTCACATTGCGCCGGCCTATGGTGCGGACGACTTTTGGGCGGCAAAAAATATCGACCCAAAATTCCCAGTTCTGTTAAATGTTGATAATTATGGCAACTTTACAGACGAAGTGGCGGACTTTGCGGGCGAAAACATCTTTGCGGCGACACCAAAAATTATGGAATGGCTGAAATCAAATGGACGCCTGGTTAAAAAGGAACAGTATAAACACAGTTATCCATTCGGTGACCGGTCCAAGGAAAAATTAATCTATCGTGCGACCGATTCTTGGTATATTGACGTGCCAAAAATCAAAGATAAATTGCTGGCAAATAATAACAAGGTTAATTGGACGTCCGCCGGTGAACGTTTCCGTTCTTGGATTGAAAACGCGCGCCCTTGGTCAATTTCGCGCAATCGATTCTGGGGAATGCCACTGCCAATCTGGGAACGCGACGGCGAATATATGGTGTTTGGCTCAATCGCAGAACTGGAAGAATTCTTTGGGGTCAAGGTTGATGACCTGCACCGTCCAACATTGGACAAATTAACCAAAGACGGTTGGACACGCATCCCAGACGTATTGGATTGTTGGGTTGAATCAGGCTCTATGCCATGGGCGTCCCTGCATTATCCGTTTGAAAACGTTGAACGATTTAACGCGACGTTCCCCGCCGACTATATTATCGAAGGCCAGGATCAAACCCGTGGTTGGTTCTATGCATTGATGGTACTGGCGACGGCATTGTTTGACAAACCTGCGTTTATGGCGGTATCTGCCAACGGTATGGTTGTGGACGAAAATAAAAAGAAATTCTCGAAATCCTTGCGCAACTTTGTGAACCCCGCAGAACAGATTGAACAGTACGGTGCGGATGCGGTGCGTTTGTATATCTTGGGGTCTAATTTTATGAAGGCCGAACCAGTTCCCGTTGACAAAGAAGGCAAGGTCTTTGTTGAATCAACAAAAACAATCCAAACACCATTGTGGAATGCGTATCACTTCTTTACGTTGTACGCGAACGCGGGCAACATCATCGCGCATGAAATGACCAACCCAACAAATCCGTTGGATAAATATATCTTGGCGGAATTGAATATGTTGACCGACATTGTGCGTGATGCATTGAACGAATACAAACCAGACGTCGCCGTCAAAGAATTTGTACGATTCTTGGATATCTTGAACAATTGGTATATCCGTCGTGGTCGCGCCCGTTTCTGGAACGAAGAACAAGACGCGTTTGACACATTGTACACAGTATTGACGCGTTTCTGTCGCGTATTGGCACCGTTCGCGCCATTTGTGTCTGAATATATCTATACGAATCTGACGGGCGCGGAATCAGTACATTTAACATCGTTCCCAGAAACGGTCGCCACAGACAAAAAAATCGTGGACGATATGCGCCGAGTACAAATGATTGTGTCCGTGGGCAAACAATTGCGTGAACAGTATAAATTGCGCAACCGTCTGCCGTTAAATTCTTTGACGGTTGCGGGCGTGAATATGTCCGAATACGCAGATATCATCCAGGACGAATTGAATGTCAAATCGGTTGTGTTTAATGAATCGTTTGGCGACATCGCGGACAGTTTTGTGTACCTGATTACACCAAAAATCGGTGCGCGCCTGGGTGGTGCGTTAAAAGACATAATCCCATCGGTCAAACGTGGCGATTATGAATTGGTGGGCGACAAATTGTTGACCGCGGGCCATGAATTGAACGCGGACGAATTTGAAATGCGTCTGACCATGCGTGATGGTGTATCTGGTGCGGCATTGCCGGATAATACGGCGGTTGTTGTACTGGACACAGATGTTAATTCAGAATTGGTCGCCGAAGGGTTGGCGAACGATGCCCTGCGCTTTATCCAAGACACGCGCAAGGCAGCGAATCTGGACGTATCTGACCGCATTGTTTTGACGTATACAGCCGACCCTGCATTGGCAAACGCGCTGGAAGCCCATAAAAAACGCATCATGCACGAAGCACTGATTGTCGAAATGGGTGCGGGCGACGGCGAATACGAAACCGAAATCGAAGGCTATAACCTGGCGATTTCTGTAAAACGTGCATAATATGTTGACACCGCAAAGATATTTTGAATTGGTACCACCGACCGTTGATATGACAATACGGTCGGAACTGTACCATACAAATGAATTTAACTTTGCGGTGGCGGTGATTTTATCGGCCCAGGCAACTGATAAAAAGGTGAACGAGGTTACCCCATCCCTGTTCCGCGTCGCGCCAACGCCACAAAGAATGTTGGAATTGGGTATTGACGGGCTAAAAGAACATATCAAAGTAATATCGTTCTTTAATAACAAGGCGAAAAACATAATCGCCCTGGCGGAACGTCTGGTGGCGGAAAATATGACCGACACATTCCCAGACAAATACCACAACCGCGATGTATTGATGAAATTACCCGGTATTGGCCAGAAAACCGCAAATGTCGTCTGTAATGTTCTGTGGCATGCGCCAAATATCGGTGTTGATACGCATGTGTTCCGTAATGCACACCGATATGGCTGGGTGGATGACGCGGACAATACGCCCGAAAAAGTGGAATCAAAGTTAATTAAAATAATTCCAAAAAAATATCACCCAATTGTAAATCATGTGATGGTTCTGCATGGTCGCTATACGTGCAAGGCCCTGCGCCCCGCGTGTGATAAATGTCCGGTTGCCAAATGGTGCCCAGCCCCAGACAAAAGGGCATGATTATATAAGTTTATCAAACTCGTCCCTTTGTTCGTGATACATTTGATCGTACAAGCGATAAAAACTTTCGCGTTAGTCATTGGTCATCGGTCATCAGTCATCTGTCATTAGTGGGTGGAAAAATTAAAAACTACCGTCATACCGGCGCAGGCCGGTATCCATTGTGTTCTACGAACTTTATTATTTGCGCTATGAAACATTAGCCCCCGGCCTAGTATCACCCACAAAAATTTTCAATTTTTGCGGGACCCGAAATCGGGGTGACGGCTTTTCTTTTAGAAATTAAAAACCTTTGTCATTACCGCGCAGGCGGTAATAGGGACCACAAACCGCGCACAACGTGCGCCAAACTTAAACAGAATTTTTTTACAAAAAATTCTGTCATCCCGGTGCTTGACACCGGGACCCAGGTAATAGAATCCTTATTATTTGTGCGCGCTTTGCGCGCATAACCTAGGTTCCGGGGTCAAGCCCCGGAATGACAAAAGTTTTTAATTTTTCCACCCGCTGATGACTGATGACCGATGCCCCACTAAACATTTATTTATCGCAGTAAAGATACATTAATTGCTCTTTTTATCTCGGCTGTGCTGTGCACAGACGGATGCTCTTTGCTCACTAAAAAATCCCCCATCCGGGGGATTTTTATTCTTTGACCTTTTGCAATACTGCGGAAAAGGTGGATTCTGCAACCTTTTTTCCGCCAACTAATGCAATGCCGTGGAATTTATATAAACTCATCTTGGTCATTAACAATTCTACGTGTAATTCCAATTTGTCGCCCGGGCGCACCATGTGTGAAAATTTGATTTTTTCCATCGTGGTAAAATACCCCAGCATGTTTTCACGTTCTTCTTCGCTTAATCTGCTGAACGCAACAAAGCATGCGGTTTGGGCCAATGCTTCGACCTGTAAAACACCGGGCATAATTGGGTTTCCCGGGAAATGCCCATCGCACCAGAATTCATCGTCGCGCACATATTTAACACCAACTGCGCTGGTGTCGCTAAATTCGCGTACTTCGTCAATCAGGCGCATGTTGCCACGGTGTGGAATAATTTTTTCGATTTCTTTTGCGTCAATCATATTGTTCACCTGTCTTTAATTCTTCATCTGTTTTCTTAGCCATGCATAATGACGCATAAATTCAGTCCCTGGTCCCGCGGGGTATCCCATATACGATTCGCCTTTTGGGATATTGCGGAACACGCCGCTGTTTGCACCAACGGACGCATCGTTTCCAATCTTTACGCCATTTGCGATACCGACATGCCCCCCCAGCAATACCCGGTCGCCAACAACCACACCACCGGCAATTCCCACACCGCTGGCCAAGAAACATTCACATCCCACAACAACCCCGTGCGCAATCTGGCACAGATTGTCGATTTTTGTACCTTCGCCAATTGTTGTATCGGTCATTGCGCCACGGTCAATGCAAGTATTTGCGCCAACCGACACGCGTTCGCCAAGTACAACGCGCCCAACATGTGGGATAAAAATATTTTTGCCATTTTGACGGGTATATCCAAATCCATCTTTGCCAATAACAGCGTTTGTGTTTATCACGCAATTTGCGCCAATTGTTGCGTTTTCAATATGTGCGCCGCTTTGCACAATTGTTCCGCGCCCCAAAACAACATTTCGTCCGATAAAAGCGCCCGGGTAAATTTTTACATCAGGTTCAATTACCGCGCCACGTTCAATTGTGGCAAACTGGCCAACATAGGTTGTTCTTTTTTTACGAAAGAATACCCCACGTTCAATAAAGGCATGTTTGCTGATACCAAATCTGGGCTTTTCGCGATAAATTTCCCCCAGGATTTTAACGATATTCCCGCGCGGACTGTCTGTGATTAACAGTGTAGCCCCATCTGGCGCATGCTGTGCCATTTCGGGCTGAACCAGAATAACGGTCGCACGTGTGTTTTCCAGCACGGAAATCGGCAGGATTTTGAACGCATTACTGTTCTGTTCGGTTGAATAGAACGCCAACTGTCCGGCGCGCGCATCCGCGATTGGCGCGACCCCGCGCACAGGCGCATTTGCGTCCCCACGTAATTCCAGACCAAATTTTGTCGCCAATGCACCGGCTGTTGTTTTACTTGCCGCCGGCATAAACAAAGATTTAATTGCTTTCATCATAGTACTTCAATTATAGATAAAAAAAATCCACATTCCACATTTTTATAAAAGTTTATATTTTTACTTGCGTTTTAACAAATTGGATTTATAATACAAGTGTTCTTAAATAATAATTTAAGGGCGGGGTCGAAAAAACCCCGCCCTTCTACTAAGACATGTAATAACGCAAAGGAGTGTAGAAGATGTCTTTTGTATCAATGCCTCGTCAAGACTTGCTGTTGGCCATAGAATCCCTGGCCCAGGAAAAGCAAATTGACCGTGAAATTGTTTTTGAATCGCTGGAAATTGCGGTCGCGAAAATTGCCAAACATAAATATGGCGAAGAATTTAATATTGTTGCGGATATTGACCGCAAAAATGGGGCAATACATGTCAAGCGTCTATTTACTGTTATCGAATCCCCGGAATCTGTGGGCGAAGAATATGATGCAAACACAATGTTGACGGTGGCCCAGGCGAAAAAGTACGCCAAGAATCCGGTTGTTGGCGACGTGGTCGAAGATGCGCTGCCGGAACCTGAATTTGGTCGTATGGCATTCCAGACGGCAAAGCAGATTATGACAACACGCGTTCGCGACGCGGAAAAGGGTCGTCAGTTCGAAGAATTCAAAGACAACATCGGCGACATCGTCAGCGGTATCGTTAAACGTATCGAATTTGGCAGTGTTTATGTCGATATTAATGGCAAGGCCGAAGGCTATATCAAAGGCACAGAATTAATCCCAGGCGAACGTCTGAATGTTGGCGACCGTGTGCGTGCATTGATTATGGACGTTGCGCGTTCAAATACGGGCCCTCAGATTTTCCTGACGCGTACTCATCCAATGTTTATGGAAAAACTGTTCACCCAGGAAGTGCCAGAAATCTATGAAGGTGTTATTAAAATTAAATCTGTTGCACGTGCGCCGGGTTCACACGCAAAAATCGCTGTTGAAACGGCGGACCCATCTATTGATGCGGTTGGTATGACGGTTGGGATTAAGGGGACACGTATCCAGCCGGTTATCAACGAATGTCATGGTGAAAAGATTGACGTTATCTTGTATTCCGAAGACCCAGCGGTGTTTATTGTTAACGCAATGCAACCGGCCAAGGTCGCAAAAATCATCGTTGACGAAGATACACGCAGCGCGGCCGTCGTTGTGAACGAAGACCAACAGTCCCTGGCAATCGGTCGCCGCGGCCAGAATGTTCGCCTGGCGTCCCAGTTGACGGGCTGGAACATTGACGTTATGAACGAAGCCGAAGAACAAGAACGTCGTGCCAAGGAATTCAAGGAAAAGACAGAACTGTTTATCGGCGGTCTGGACGTTGATGAAATGATTGCGCAACTGCTGATTACCGAAGGGTTCCGTACAATCGAAGAAATCGCATTTGTTGACGTATCTGAACTGGAAAGCATCGAAGGCTTTAACCCAGAATTGGCGGCTGAATTACAGAAACGCGCCAAAGACTATCTGGACAAAGTCGAAAACGATTATATGGATGCGGGTCATAAATTGGGTATGTCCGATGACCTGTTGAAATTTGACTTTATCAAACGTCCAACAATCATGAAACTGGGCGAATCCGGCATTAAATCACTGGAAGATTTGGCGGACTTGGCCACAGATGAATTGGTTGAAATCCTGGGCGAAGACACAATGTCAACCCGTTTGGCGGGTCGCGTAATTATGAAGGCGCGCGAACTGGCATACGGCATAACAAAGGACAACGAATAAAAAAGCAGAGTTCAGAGTCCAGAGTTCAGAGTTCAGATTTTGATTTACAGCAATATCTGCACTCTGCACTCTGAACACTGCACACTGCTTGCGACCGAAGGAAGCAAGAATATGGCAACATTGACACTTGGAAAATCTGTAACAACCGACGCTGTGCGCAGCAAAAAGGGCGATGCGGTCTTCGTTGAGCGCCGTCGCCGTGTCGTCGCCCCCGGCAGCAAGGAATTACGCGACGAACCGACCGCGCCAACCACACCAAAAAACGCGGCGGATGAAAAACTGCGCGCAGTACTGGCGGCGGCCAAGGCCCGCGAAGAAGAACGCAAAGCGCGCGAAGCCGAAGAGGCCGCAGCCCGTGCCGCACGCGACGCAGAAATTGAACGCGAAAATCGCGAATATGAACAAGTCAAGTCCCAGTTGGCAGCACGCGAAAATGCAAATGCCGGGGATGTATCAGATGTTGCCGAAGATGCGCCTGTGCAAAAGCCTAAATCGGCGCCATCGCCCAAGGTATTTACAAACAATGCTGTTGCGGGCGCATCGCGCAAGGCGCGCAACGCGGACGACGAAGATACGCGTCCGGGTAAATTTAACAACTCTAAAAAAGATTTCAAAAAATCTGGTAAAATCCACCTGAACGATATTGTTATGGGTGGTGATGATGATGACGATGAAATCGGTATTCGTGGTGCAAACCGTCGTCGTTCCGAAGCGTCCCTGAAACGCTTCCGTGAAAAGGCACGCGCCGTATTTTCTGCCCCACAAAAGGTTGAACATGTGGTCAATCTGGGCGATACAATAACGGTCAAAGACCTGGCGGCGGCCATGGCTGAAAAGGCGGGCAACGTTATCAAAAAACTGATGGAAATGGGCATGATGGTTTCCGTGAACCAGTCTATTGATGCCGACACCGCGGAATTGATTGCAACTGAATTTGGCGCAACCGTTAAACGCGTTGTTGTAAAACCATACGCAGATATTTTGGAACGCGAACCAAACCCAGAATGCATGACGCCACGTGCACCGGTTGTGACCGTTGTGGGACACGTTGACCATGGTAAAACATCCCTGTTGGACGCGTTCCGTAATGCGAATGTCGCAGCGGGCGAAGCGGGTGGCATTACCCAGCACGTTTCATCGTACGAAGTAAAAACCAAGTCTGGTGCCATGATTACATTCTTGGATACACCGGGACACGAAACATTTACTGCTATGCGCGCCCGCGGTGCCCAGATGGCGGATATTGTTGTTCTGGTTGTTGCGGCCAATGATTCCATCATGCCACAAACAATCGAAGCGATTAACCACATCCGCGCGGCAAACGTTCCATTTATTGTTGCGATTAACAAAATCGACCTGCCCGAGGCAAATCCCACCCGCGTTAAAACAGACCTTTTGCAACAGGAAGTTCAGGTCGAAGAAATGGGTGGCGATGTCCAGTGTGTTGAAATTTCCGCAACCAAGAAAATCGGTCTGGACAAACTAGAAGAAGCAATTTTGTTGCAGGCTGAAATGATGGAATTGCGCGCCGATGCCGAAATGCCGGCCGTTGCATACGTGGTCGAAGCCAAAATGGAAAAGGGGTTGGGGGCGGTTGCAACCGTCCTGATGCGCCAGGGTACATTAAAAATCGGCGATGTATTTGTTGTTGGTGAAACATTTGGTCGTGTTCGTGGTTTAATCAATTCCGCCGGCGAACGTGTTAAATCCGTAAAACCGGGCCAGCCTGCGGTTGTTCTGGGGTTGGATTCAGTACCGGGTGCGGGCGACGAATTGCGTGTTATGGAAACCGAGGCCCAAACCCGCGAAGTTGCTGCATATCGCACACAGTTGGCCAAGGACCGCGCAAACGCGGTCAAGCGTTCTTCATTGGAAGAATTGTTTGCCAAACGTGATGAGTCCAAGAAACTTATCTTGCCAATCATCCTGCGTGCCGACGTCCAGGGTTCGGTCGAAGCGATTTCTGACATGGTCAAAGACATCACAACGGACAAGGTTGGTGTTGAAATCCTGTCGTCTGGCGTTGGTCAAATTACCGAAGGTGACATCCGCCTTGCCACGGCATCTGGTGCGGTTGTGATTGCATTTAACGTACGTGCGGATTCTGTGGTTCGTGATATGGCGCGCAACAACGGTGTTGATATTCGCTATCACAGCGTCGTTTATCGCATCACAGACGAAATCAAAGAAATTCTGTCGGGTAAATTGGCCCCTGAAAAGCGTGAAACATTTATCGGCTATGCGGACGTTATTGCCCTGTTCACGGTCGGCAAAGGTGTCCGCGTTGCGGGCTGTCGCATGACCGAAGGCACGATTAAGAAAGATGCATTCGTTCGTCTGTTGCGCAACAACGTTGTGATATACGACGGCAAAATTGGACAATTGCGCCGCGAAAAGAACGAAGTCAAGGAAGTGTCCGGTGGCGTTGAATTTGGTATGTCTTTTGACAAGTATAATGACTTGAAAGAGGGTGACCGCGTCGAATGCTACGAGGTCGAAGAAGTCCGTGCCCAGTTATAAAAAATCCCCGCCACATGGCGGGATTTTTTTATGCAAGTTCTTTTATTTTTTTTGTCATTGGGTCATAAATTCGCGGCGTTCCCGTGTACCCCAACGCGCGATGATGCGCCGGCACCAAGAATTCCGGCAACGGCGCACATTCGCCCATTTGCACCTTGGCATACAGTTTTTTCTGTATCGCAGTAGAATTTTTATACCATCTTTCCTGGTCTGCCTTAATCGGACGATTATAATGCCCCTGGATAATAACCAACTGTTCTTCTGGGTTCATTTTCATGATATCCATTGGTGTGAACAGTAATTCTTCGGTGGTTTCTTCTTTATCCTTGCCATCGGGCCCCTTGACGGTTTTCTTTTTCATTTTGTATCCCATCATATCCGAGAATCGCTTTGCCGTATCTGGGTCGTTTTGGCGCATAACAATTTTCGCGGCGGTTGTTGAAATAATGGTCGCCGCCGCGTCAGCACCATATTTTTCCTGAATCTGGTGCAAGTCCTGGCCGATAATCAGGTATGAAATTTTCTGACCACGCCCAAGATCCGGCCCTTCGATAATCGCGCGCAGTTTCTGCATTTTTGGCATTTCGTCAATCGCAAACAATACAGGACACGGTCCCAGTTCCTGTCCATGGTGCATATCGCCGGGCTTGTGCGCCAACAAGAAATTAGACATCAATTCTATAAAGATTGCCGTTATCGGATTCAACGCCTGGGCATCAACCATATTAATGGACAGATATACGGTAATCGGTTTAATCTTGCCATCACGGGGGTCAACCATACCACGCAGGTCCGAGAAATGAAAATCAGAATGACTGGTGCGATTGCGAACGGCGGCATTACGGAATATATTCAATCCCGACTGTGCTGTTGACATAATGGAACCGCGTTCCTTGTCTGGGGTACTGGCCAGTTGGGTTAATTCCTGGACCGCACGGTGTGAATATGCGTATCGGCGTGCCTCGTCCACGGCTTTCATAAACATATCTTTGGCGGGGTCTGCCATCATAACCATTTGGTCGCCCTGGCGACGACGTTCTTCGATATCTTCGGCGATTGCGATTTGGGACGCATTCAACCAGTCCAGAATCATTGAAAAAGATGCCTCGCGCCCGCGCCATGCATCGGGAATATTTTCCCATGTACCAACGTGAACATAGTTCGTGGCATTCAGTTCACCACGCTGCAACAGGGCGTGTGCCGCATATGCATTTGGGTCTGATGTCATAGACAGATAATAGTCAGACAAAACGGCCGCATCTTCGGCGTTAAATGCGCCACTGGTTATGCGGGAATAGAAATAGTCGTCGGCCTTGGCACGTTCAACCTTGGAAATAATAAATTGAATGTACCCCGTCAGTGCCGCGCGCCCCGTAATCGTCCAGTGTGGGTCGGCGGACGACGATGAACGGTCCGGAATTAACGTGTTCACAATTGAATCAACGTACAGGTCGCGTTCTTCGGTATTAAACGGCACATGACCCGGCGACAATGGATTCCAAGACGGATAATAAATTCCGCGTGCGGGGTCATCCTGGCCCGCCCAGTTCAGAATAAATACGGGGCCGATTGTTGAGCGATACCCAGATGTTGTCTGTTTTAATTCTGGTTTTGGGTCGTTAATAATCATGGAAACCGTATCACATTCCAAAATTGTTGGTTCCACAACACCCTTGGTTTTACCGGTCCCGGGGGGCGCAACGCACAATGTGGACAGACATTCATCGAACATTAATGGTTTGCCCTTGAAGAATCCCAGAACCATCATGAATCCCTTGAACAGGCCCTCTTTGTTCTTGTAATCCTGGCCCATTTTTTTAATATCATCAGCGGTTGCGACACGTGCAGTCTTTTCGTCAAATTTATCCTTGCTGTGTGGGTTAAATTCGTCCGTCATTGTCGCATCAGACAGGAAATAGTACCCGATAATCGGCAATATTGGCGTGATACATTCAATATCGGGGCGCATTACACAACGTCCAATCCACGCTGGCAATTCCGCCAACACAGACAACCCACCCGACGCAAACAAATTGCCCAGATAAATCGAAACCCAGTCCTGACTTGCCGGCGACCAACCATATCGCCAGATATGTTCAATCGGAAATGATGCCGCGACCATAATCGCCGCGATAATCCAAATAATAACCGCCCAGCGGATTGACCAAAACTCACGCGCCAGTGGCGTTTGCTCGTGCTCTTTATAGGCCGACGACCGGAATATGTTCAGGCCCTTGCCCTTGCCCGATGCGGATAAAATGTTGAATTTCACTGCCATAGTGTTAATATTATACCAGAAAAACGAACCTGAAAAAATACGGAAATATAAAAATTATGAAAAATATTCCACGAATCTTTGTTGACGCAGATATTAAATCAGGGGTGGCGATTGCCGCGTCGCGTGATGTGGCGCACTATCTGGGGCGCGTAATGCGAACACGTGATTGTTTGGTTTTTGGTCGTGGCGATGAATACAATGCGCAGCTGTCCGACGATAACAAATTTTTAATTATTGGCGACAAGACGCAACACACAGACCCATCAAACAATATCACACTAATGTTTGCGCCAATTAAACGCACGGACGATTTATTAAATATGGCGACGCAGTTGGGTGTTGCGAAATTTCAGCCGGTTATTACAGAACGTACAACCGCACACCACGTTAACTGGGACCGCATGAAAAAGATTGTGATTGAGGCCGCCGAACAATCAAACCGAAACAGCGTGCCGGAAATTTTATCGCCGATTAAATTTTCCAATCTGGATTTATCGCATGTAGTTTTTGCGGACGAACGTACAGCGTACGGAAAAAAATCAGATTGCGCGACAAAAAATATTAAATCAATATTGATCGGACCCGAAGGCGGATTTTCAGATAATGAATTTGCGGCAATGGATGCGGCGGGGGCGTGTGGAATATCGCTGGGGAAAACAATATTGCGGGCTGAATTGGCGGGCGCAATTGCGATTTCTAAGATACTGGGATAACAAATGGGTGTACGTGTTGCGAAATTTATAGCAGATTCTGGGGTTGCATCGCGACGCGGTGCCGAAGAATTAATTGCCGCGGGGCATGTTCGTATAAATGGCGTGGTGATTGACAGTCCTGTAAATTTCGTTGGTGAAAATGACACGGTTGAAATTGATGGTAAAAAAATTTCAGCGCGCACTGACACCGAATTATATATGTTTCACAAACCCATCAACACAATGACAACGTTGCATGACCCGCGGGGACGCAAAACAATTTATGATTGTTTGGGGGACGAATATAAAAATCTGAAATACGTTGGGCGTTTGGATTACAAAACAACGGGGTTATTGTTGTTAACTAACGACGGGGATTTTGCGCGGAAATTAACCTTGCCATCTTCAAACATAGAACGCACATATATTGCAACCGTGAACAGTACTGATTTTTCACATCTGGACAAAGCGCGTCATGGAATGGTGGTGGACGGTATCAAATACGCACCAATGAAAATCGAAGAAATAGGTGGCAATGATTTGCGCATTACTATTACCGAAGGGAAAAAGAACGAAGTGCGAATCGTTCTGCGCGCATGTGGATGTCCGGTACGTAAATTACACCGCATTTCATACGGCAAAATTCGGTTGGGAAAACTGCCCGTTGGAAAAATTCAAAAGATTTCACAGAAAACAATTGACCTGATGAAAAAATCTTTCTAATATTCCACTAAAAGGAAGGGAGATTTATATGAAGAAAAAACATGTAAAAAAATCAGTTAATGCAAAAACACGCGCAACTGTGCGTCCTGTGGCATCCAAACCAACAATTAAATCGGACAAGGCTAAACCATGCTTTAATCCATGGTCGCTGTCGATTTATGTTTATTGGTTTATTATTTTATTCTTTATTGCGGCTACGTTTTATATCTTGGGTCGCGCTCACACGGACCATCCCGCGGCAACACCTGCGGTGGAAATCACAGAAGAAACCTTGTTGCAGGCGGCAGACTATTACAACAGCGGTAAAACAAAATTATTGGCTGGTGAAGTAGATGCAGCAATTGCAGATTTAAGCGCGGCGATTGATGCGGGGGCCGCTTCTGTCGATACATACATCCTGCGTGGCGAGGCGTATATGCAGTCCGGCGATTATAACAACGCAATGGCGGACTTTAATACAGTATTAGCCAAGGATCCATCAAATGCGGTTGCGTACTATGACCGTTCATTGTTGAACACACGTCTGGAAGATTATAGTGCGGCATTGAACGATATTAACAATGCGTTGGCGGCGAATACATCTAACCCAAGTCCAGTTTTGCAAATGCGCGATTTGTATGCAAAACGTGGTCAGTTGAATCTGTGGATGAAAAACTGGCAGGGTGCAATTGCAGATTACACCAATTCCCTGGCACGACCAGAAGGCACAGTTAGCCCAAGTGTCTATGCAGAACGTGCCGAAGCATACACAGCCCTGGGCAATTATGCAGACGCGATAAACGATTATTCATCGGCAATTCGTGTTATTTCTGAACAGATTCAGGGCGCACCAACAATAGAAGAACGTGAATCATTATCCAGTCGCGCGATGAATTATTTTGAAAAATCTGCGGCGTTGAATTTGAATCTGGGTAATGTTGATGCATCACGCACAGATTTGGAATCAGCATACACAATTGCGGTTGCGCTGAACGATGCAGAAACAGCCGACAGAATGCAAAGCCTGATTGCAGAACTGAATACACCGGCCAAACCCGTTGTGGAAACGGCTGAAACCGTTGAAACAGAAACTGTTGAACAAAATCAGTAAAAAAATCCCCCGATTGGGGGATTTATCTAAGTTATTGAATTTTTAATTTTATCTGGTACGATTTGTACCAGATTATTTTTTACAAACAGGACAACGAAAATGAAAATAGAATTGGGTAAAAATATCGCGCCACGCGAAATCGAAACAAAAATCCAGGAATTTTGGGACCGCAGTACATTCTGGAATAATGATGTTAATTCTGACAAGCCATCATTTTGCATCATGATGCCGCCACCAAACGTGACGGGGAATTTACACATGGGTCATGCATTGGACAATGTTTTGACTGATATTGTATGTCGCTATAAACGCATGTGCGGTTTTGATGTCTTGTGGCAACCGGGAACCGACCACGCATCAATCGCAACCCAGTTGTTGGTTGAACGTGATTTGTCCAAGCGTGGCATTAATCCACATGCATTGTCGTTGTATGAAAAATTGAACGCGGCCTGGACGTGGAAGGCGGACAAAGGCGGCCAGATTATGAACCAGTTGCATGTTCTGGGGGTGACACCCGTGTGGTCGCGCGAACGCTTTACCATGGACGAAGGGTTGTCCAACGCGGTCACTAAACTGTTTGTAAAAATGTATAACGAAGGCTTAATCTATCGTGAAAAGCGTCTGGTGAACTGGTGCCCAAAACAGCAGACGTCTGTCTCGGATTTAGAGGTTGAAACCCGCGACGAGCATGGCAAGTTCTATTACTTTAATTATCCATTGGTGGGTGGCGGCACGATTGAAATTGCAACAACGCGTCCTGAAACATTATTCGGGGACCAGGCGATTGCCATCCATCCTGAAAATGAAAAATTAAAACACTTGATTGGTCGTCGTGCGATTATTCCATTAACAGATATTGAAATTCCAATTATTGGGGACATTCACGCCGACCCAGACAAGGGAACCGGCGCGGTAAAAATCACCCCCGCTCATGACTTTGACGATTGGGAGGTGGGATTACGCCACAATTTAACACCGGTGTGTATTTTGACACCCGATGCGAAATTAAATGATAATCCAGTGGTGCCGACCAAATATCGTGGCATGGACCGTTATGTGGCGCGCGCGGCGGTTGTTGCCGATATTGAATCCGCGGGTTTATTGGTCAAGATAGAAGACAAGATAATTCCAACCCCATATTCTGAACGTGCCGGTGTACCGGTTGAACCATACCTGACGGATCAATGGTTTGTTGACGCAGAAAAGTTGGCTATTCCTGCGATTAAGGCGGTGGAAGATGGCAAAATAAAATTCCTGCCGGAACATCGCTATAACCTGTTTATGGCATGGATGAAGAACATTCGCCCATGGACAATTTCACGTCAGTTGTGGTGGGGTCATCATATCCCGGCTTGGTACGATGCAGACGGCAATGTTTATGTCGCAGAAACCGAAGCGGCGGCCATTGAAATGGCGGGTGGCAAAGAATTAACCCGCGACCCAGACGTTCTGGACACATGGTTTTCATCTGGTCTGTGGCCATTTTCGACATTGGGCTGGCCTGATGACACATTGGAATTGAAAAAGTATTATCCGACCGACCTGTTGTACACCGGCGCAGACATTATCTTTTTCTGGGTTGCGCGTATGGTTATGATGGGTATATATGTTATGGGCGATGTTCCATTCAAGACGGTGAACTTTCATGGTTTGGTACGTGATGCCAAGGGGCAAAAAATGTCCAAGACCAAGGGCAACGGCACCGACCCATTAACCACGGTTGAAAAATTTGGTGCGGACGCATTACGTTATTGGATTGCGACCGCCCCAATTGGTACCGACCTGCGCTATAGTGATGACGAGGTTAAGCGTGGATCCAAACTGCTGACAAAATTGTGGAACGCGTCAAAGTATGTTTTGATGAACCTGTCTGATTTCGAACCGGCGACGGCACCACAAATTCCTGTGTCCGATCGCTTTATCGAAGACCGCTGGGTTTTAAGTGAATTGAACAAGGCTGTTGCTGAAACACGCAAACACTTGGATAAATACGACAACTATAATTCACGCAGTGCAATTGATACATTTTTCTGGGATATTTTCTGCGACCAGTATTTGGAATTTATCAAGGACCGATTCTGGGCGCCTGAAAAATATAGCAACGAATCCAAACTGTCTGCACAGTGGACATTGTACACCGTTCTGCGTGCGATAATTGGTCTGTATGCGCCGTTTATTCCGTTCCTGACCGAAGAACTGTGGCAGAAAATTTATCGCGACACCGAAGGTGGCGAAACATTACACCTGACGGCGTATCCAGATGTTGTTGCTGAATATGAAACAGACGTATCGACTATGGATATTGCGCTGGAACTGTTGAAAAACATTCGTGGCCTGCGCACCGACCGCAAGGTTGGCAACGGTGCAAAACTGGAAACGTTGACAATTCCATCTGACACACCGGCGGTGTTGCATGGCTTGATTAAATCGGCGGCGCGCGCGAACGAAATTCAGTTGGGTGATGCGTTGGATTTTGTTGTGGCGGCTCAACCCCAGGCGGTGTAAATCATGGCAGATAAATTGATTGAAACGCGTGTTTTACAGGCATATCAGTGCGACCGTTTTGGCAATGTTCGTCCATTGATTTTGATGAACGAATTGCAATCAATTGCCGACCGTCATGCGGAAATTTTGGGCTGTGGTCGCACATATTGCATGGAAAATGGTGTTGGCTGGGTTGTGATGTATTACCTGGTTGACATCATCGAATTACCGGCCGAGGGCGAAGAACTAACCTTTTCCACCTGGCCTTCGTGCCAGGATGCCCTGCGTGCCACGCGTGATTTTGAAATTCATGGCGCGGATGGTCGCCTGATGGTTCGTGCGACATCCCAGTGGATTATGATTGATATGGCAACGCGTCGTCCATTACCGTTGGCAAATCACCTGTCGCCGGATGTGGTTGTGCCACATCGTGCATATGGTTGCGCGTTTGAAAAATTCCCAGACTTTGACACAAACAAAACCCATGTTATGAAATGTCGTTTTGATGACATTGACGTGAACCAGCATATAAATAACGCGGTCTATGCTGTCTGGGCAACGGAAAGCGTTGGCTACCAATATCGCACAAATCATAAGTTGCGCAAAATCGATATAAACTTTAAAAAGGAAATCAGTCCCGACACCCCCGAAATTCGTGTTGATGTCGCGATTGACGGGCTGGTATCAAAACACAAAATCTGTGTTGGCGATACGGTGCATGCCGTTGTAATCTGTCAATGGGATGAAATCTAAAAAAACAGAACCGCCTGTGTGGCGGTTTTTTGTTGTACTTAATGCTTGGCATTGTTTAATCTTAATTGCCCGCATGCCGAACCAATGTCCGTCCCGCGTTCGCGTCTGATGCGTGTGTGAATACCATTTTTTATTAGTATATCTTGGAATCTGTGCACGGCGTTACCCGATGGCGACGCAAAGTCGCGTTCATCAACCGCGTTCCACGGGATTAAATTCACCATACAGTTTTTGCCCTGTAATAATTCAGACAACTTTTCTGCGTATTCTGGTGTCGCGTTGTATAAAACTGTTTCGCCGTTTTCATCGCGCCGTCCCAACAGGATATATTCAATCATCAATTGGCGGTTATGATTATCGGTAAAACGCCACGCCGCGTCCAGAACTTCGCTTAATTTATATCGGTTGTTAATAGGCATAATTTGCGAACGTAATTCATCCGTCGGCGCATGTAAAGAAATCGCCAGGTTAATGGGTCGTCCCCATTCAATTAATCGGTCAATTCCTGGCACAATACCGCACGTTGAAACAGTAATACGTCGCCAACCAATACCCATATCATGATTAGCGCGTTCGATGAAATCGATTACATTTTCTGTGTTTTGTAATGGTTCGCCCGTACCCATAATAACAATATGCGACACATCCCCATTGTTTGGGTCCCCATTTGGTCGAATTGGTTTTTCATTAAATCTATCGGCCCGCAGTTCCCATTGTGCGATCAGTATTTGTGCAAAAATTTCATTGGCGGTTAAGTTGCGTTTTAATCCCAACAACGTACTTGCACAGAATTTACAGCCCATGGCACAACCGGCCTGGGAACTGACGCAGACGCTGTTGCCATATGTTGTGCGCATCAACACACATTCAATCTGTTCGCCGTCATTTAGTTCCAATAAAAACTTAGTCGTTTCACCATCGGCCGATTCTAATTTTTTGATAATTTTAACGGGTAAAGTCTGCGCCACTTTGTCCAATTCTGCCCGCAAAGATTCCGGTATGTTTTTCATAGACATAAAATCTGGCGCGCCACGGTTTAACCACTCGCGAATTTGTTTTGCGCGAAAACGTGGCTGTCCCATATCCGCGATAAATTTTTCAAGTTCCCCGTCTGTCAGGTTAAAAAGGATTGTTTTCATAATTTATACCGTTCGTCATTGATTACAACAACCGCTTTGCGACGCAACTGCTTTAATTGTTGGTCGGCCATAAACATGGCCTGTTTATAGATTGTATTTTGCTTGATAATATCATCCAGATTTTTATATTCATCTGTCTTTTTTGTACCGCAAACTAACACAACGGAACCATCGTCCGCACGCGCCGACCATGTCATATTTGGCAACGTCGCCACACGTTCACGCAAATCGGCCGACAGTTCATATTGCAGCGCGGTAAATTTTTGTGGCACACCGCCCAGACTCTCTGCTATTTCAACCGCCGCATCACAAGATTTTGGCTTGGTAAGTTTTGCGACCACATCCACCGGCACATCGGTCAGTCGTACAATTGTCATTTCAATTGGCAACCCATGTTCACGTGCGATATTTGCACGTTCGTTTGCAATATCTTCATTTGTCGTATCAACCGTTGGCATAATGGTGCGCGCAACAATAATCTGCCATGCGATTTCTGCGCGCAATGCATTACGTGCCATTTCACGTTCTGTCGCACTTAAATCATCCCCCAGCTTCATTTTTTTCAGTTCTGCATCCACCGTTTTATCATCTGGCACGGCATTAAAGTTCTGGGCATATGCCAATTTAACGCTGTCATCAATAATGCTTTGCAGTGCGACGCGCCGATTGTCAGTCGACGTACGTCCTTGACGCGCCATTAACTTGGTACGCGCTGTAATGTCGGTATCTGTAATCGGTGTTCCATTAACGGTCGCAACAACCGATGCACCAAACGCCGGCATCATAAAAAATACAGACAATAATGCAAAAATTCCCTTCATAGTTTTTTCCTTTCCTTAATATTGCTGGCCATTGATTGCCATACCGAATCTGAATTGGAATGTAGTGGTTCCAACATAGTCTTCTTTTATCGCGTTATCACGACGATATTCCACCGACAGATAATAACATGGGTGGTTATAAAAGAATCCGCCGGTATGACGTTGGAATTGTCCAATTTCCATATTATAAATCGCATTCCATCGCACTGACCAGCGATTTGTTAATTGCAGACCCGCACCAATAATCGCCTCGTTAATATTGACGTTTTCGGTCAGTTCCGTATTCCAATGTTGGGACCAAATATGTCCAACGTTGAAAAAGTTCCGTGCGCTGCCAATATTTGCGGACGTTTCCATGTGGCGCAATGCAAGTGTATCTTGGTTTAATCTGAAACGTGTCGCAACGTTCAGCCATTTCATATTGTTATAGCTGACACGTCCCACATAGTCCGATAAACCATCACGGAATCCCGTGTCCAGTTCTGTATCCGGACGTTCTGTAAAATCATACGATTGCCCCAGGAAAATTTCCACATTAGTACCATCCTCGTTAAACGCGGCCCAACGCACACCATAGTCCGCATATGTACCATTTTCCCATAAATCTAATCCTGCGAAACGGTTATCTGAAAACAGGGTTGTGTCGGTTAAAATTGTACCTGCTGAATCGTTATTGGTTGCAAATGTTTCCGCGTCCATTTCACGCATAACGGTTAAACGTGCGCGTGGCTCAATAATCTGTGTCCAATTATTAGTTGGTTTGAACAAAGGCAATCCCCATTCCAGATAACCACTGGGCAAGAAACGATTTTTGATTCCAGAATAAATATCACCACCAACCATTTCTGTGTTGTCAAAGTGATATAAATCATATCGTGCCGAAACACTGGCGGTTAATCGATTGCCGCCCCACAACGTCCATGGCGTGGTCAGACGTGCATCCCCAATCATACGCTGGGCCGATGTTCCATCCCCTGAAATCCCCAACACATCTGCGCTAAATGTTGCGTATGTTTCACCAAACAGCGGTGCCGTCTGATGAACCGCACGTATATTTGGTAAAATATCACCATCTGGCGCGGTCTGAATACCGGTACTGTCGCGCAGTTCTTGGAATATATGTGCGTCCGCCACGACATAACTGCTTTGTCCAAACAGTTCTAATTTTGCGCCCGAATCCAAATATGGCTGGTCATCATAGAAACCATACTTCTGTAAATACGTTTTATCAGATGCGCGTTCCAAAAACACAGTTGCACGTGCATATTCGCCCAGTTCAATTACATCATCGTTAAATATGTGCCATCGACTTTCGCCTTCGCGGTTATGGGTGAAAGAACCCTGGGTTCTGTATTCAGAATGGTCTGCATTTAATCTGTGTTCCAATTGAAACAGCGGGTTTTCCCGGGTCAGATATGAAAACGTGAATGTCATATCGTGCGTATCAGACAACGATATATACAGCGGAATATTTATCTGGGTACCCATTTTATTTGTTGATTCAAAGTCGGGCATTAAAAATCCAGTCTTATACTTAACACCCGGGTCTGGCATTTCAAAGTATGGCCACCACAGAACAGGTATGTCATACGTACGCAAAACAGGGCTGTAAAATTTCAGCATACGTGATTCCATATCATGAATAATCTTATATGTTGAAATTTCCCATGCGTCGCCATATGCATCACAATCATCACATGCGGTAAATGTTGCGCGTCGCGCAATCGTCAGGTCCCCCTTGCGCGTGATATTATCAGATTCCACATACACATGATTCCCCAGCCACAATCTGATATCATCGCCCGATAATTCTTCGCCCTGTTGCGTGATATATGAATCGGTCAGGGTCATTCTTTGACCCGATTGATTTACAATTTCTGTATTTCCAACGGTCTTAATTGTTTCGGATTTTACGTCATATTCGATACGGTCGGCGGTAATGGTTCGTGCCTCGTCCATATTAACAGACATCGCATCCGCATTTGCGGATGCCAAAATAAACAATAAAAATGCAGACCATTTTTTTATCATTTTTTCGCCAATGTCGCCAATAACCCAACCAAGAACATTACCAACCCAATAGCCAACATTCCAAATCCCGTCAAACTGGTCACCATATTAGATAAAGACATATACACCCCCATAACGCCCGCCATGGCACCAACAGCGACCATTGGCGCAAAACTTGTGCGTCGCCGCAACAAAGACGTTCGCAATAAAATTGTTGCGCACAATGTTGCCAATATCAGGTTCATCAATGGGTTTAAAAACCGGTTGCACATTTCTGTCAAAATAGTTTTATGTTGTTTTTTTGTTTCTGCATCAAATGCCACACGAATCAATTCATCGGTTGGCACCCTGCGCACTTTGAACGAAGTGTTTTCCCCATGTTCAAC
Organism: Alphaproteobacteria bacterium; assembly: GCA_015062525.1. Taxonomy (GTDB): domain Bacteria; phylum Pseudomonadota; class Alphaproteobacteria; order Rs-D84; family Rs-D84; genus Enterousia. The sequence continues at coordinate 149,331 of SUUM01000003.1, forward strand.
AACATTCAAATCCATATCAAATGTTTCAAAAGTCCCCGTCACCATTGTATTGCCCGACGCCTGCAATGAACCATTTGTCATAACCAACGATAATCCACGTGCAGTTGACACTAATTTTCCCTTTTCTGCAAAAATCATAGACGGTGCATTTTCATCGCGCATATCAGATAACATAACCTGGGCTAAATCGTGTCCTGATACATGGTCCACATAAACAACCAAACCCTCAGATATTTCTGTAAACGCACTTTCCTGTAATTTCATATGCGCCATACCATATTTCAGATTCCACTGTGTATCATAAAATTTTGCCTGACTGCTTGGTACAATCCATATATTCATAGCAAGATTCAGTAATGTTAAAACCGTCCCCAAAATCAAAGCGGGACGTGCAATTTGTTTTGGCGACAGACCCGAGGCCGCCATAACGGTAATTTCATTATCGCCAATTAATTTATTGTACACAAATATAACGGCAATAAAGCAAACAAACGGCACAATAATTGACGCAATAAACGGCAACATCAGCGCGGTCAGTCCCAAGAAACTGCCGACATCAATGCCGTATTTTAACAAGAATTTCATCATGGACATAATCTGCATCATCCATGCCAATCCCGTTAAAATCAGCAACAGCATAACAAAAATTGCAATCAGTTGACGCAAAAAATACCGGTTTAAAATCTTCATGATTGTCAGTATAAATCATTAATTCCCAGTTTTCAAGGCATAGATACGTATGCTTATTCGTATCTTAAACTGTCAATCGGGTTCAGTTTTGCTGCTTTCATCGCGGGCATAACCCCCGATGATAATCCCACGATAACTGCTACCGATACAGACAAAACCACCGGCCAAATACTGAACGGCACATTGTACCCCAGAATAAATCGTCCAACACCCTGGCTTAATCCCACACCTATAATCAGCCCAATCATAGACCCAATAAACGAAATTAAAACTGATTCAGACAAAAACTGAATGATAATCATGCGTTCGCGCGCACCAATTGCCTTGCGTATACCAATTTCACGTGTACGCTCTGCAACCGATACCAACATCATGTTCATAATACCAATTGCACCCACCAAAAGCGACACCGCCGCAATCGCAATCAACAGCAACTTCATATACCCCGTCACGGTTGTCATTGTTTCCATAATCTGCTTCATATCCATAATTTGAAAATCATCAACCGCATCGTCTTTTAATCTGTGTCTTTGACGCAACAGGGCGCTTATCTGTTCAATCGCCATATTGTTATCGGAATCTGCAAACAATTTCAGCGCAACCATATTAACGGAATTTGGAAAACGCGAACCCTGCAGGCGCTTTTTCAGTGTTGTAATTGGAATCAAAATCATATCATCCTGACTGCCCATTGCGGAATCACCCTTGGCGCGTGTAACCCCAATAATAACGAAAGGTGTGTTTTGTACACGAATAACCTGGCCTACGGGGTTTTCGGGCAAACCTAATTCCTCGGCTGTTTCTGGGCCAATTACCGCATAGGTTGATGCGTTTCGAACGGCGGACATGTCAAAGAACGTGCCGTGTTCCATTTCAATGTTTTGAACAATTGTATAGTCTGGATACACACCCATCAAAGATGTACCCCAGTTTTTGTTTCCATAAATTGCCTGGGCAGAACCCGGTTGAACCGGCGAAATCGCCATAACATCAGGTAATTTTCCAATAAATTCTGCGTCTTGGATTGTCAAAGTTTGACGGTTTCCGGTACGCACCCCCGCACTTTGTGCCGCACCTGCGCGAATCATAATTGTATTTGTCCCCAGTGATGAAAACTGGTCTGTGATTTCTTTCTGGACTGTTTCGCCCACCGCAACCATAATCACCACCGCCATAACACCGATGATAATCCCCAACACGGTCAAAAAAGAACGAATTTTATTCCCGCTGATTGACAGCCAAGATTCCTTGAAAATATCGTTAAAAGTCATTGTATATTCCCCTTACAGGTTGTTGTCGTTGCGCGGAATTGGACCATCATAGTTTATTTTGCCATCGCGAATGTGTATCAAACGATTTGCGTATTTTGCAATATCAAATTCATGGGTAATCATAATAATTGTAATCCCCAAATCTTTGTTAAGTTGCTTAAAGAATTGCAAAATATCGTGTCCCATTTTGCTGTCCAACGCACCCGTCGGTTCGTCCGCCAGAATCAGTTTTGGTTCCCCCGCCAACGCGCGTGCAATTGCAACACGTTGCTTCATCCCACCCGACAGTTGTGTTGGCAAATAAGATTCAAAATTTTCAAGTCCCACGCGTTTTAACATTTCGCGTGCACGTCGAACACGTTCATCCATTGGCAATCCACGATACATCAACGGCAACATTACATTGTCCAGAACGCTGCGCTTTGGCAACAAATTAAATTGTTGAAAAACAAATCCAATATGTTCATTTCGAACCGTTGCTAATTCATCCGGGGTCAGCCCCGTCACATCACGCCCATATAATTCATAAGTTCCCGATGTTGGTGTGTCCAGTGCGCCAATTATATTCATGCACGTGGATTTTCCTGAACCCGATGGCCCCATAATCGCAACAAATTCGCCCGGCATGATTGTAAAGTTTATATCAAATAAAACCTGTTGTTCCCCACCCAGTTCCAGCGGGAAACTTTTATTAATACCTCTCAGCGAAATAATCGCATCTTGTGCGGATTTTTTTCTCATATTCTCTCTCGCGTATTAAACCGTTGTTATAACAGACATGCCAATGTTGCACTGGTGTTTTTCAACATAAACCACCCAATACGATAATCGGTCGCATACACAGTTACCATAAACAATGCCAACACACCGATAATCAGCAAAACATTCCCACGTTTCCCCCGCATACAGTACAAAGATATGTTATAGAACAAAAATAACACATACATATCAACTAACATGCTGATAACCCAAATTGATGTGCAATTAAACGCCAACGCATTCAGAACCAATATAACGGGATAAATAAAGAATACAGATGCCAACCCCTTAATCGCAATTTCCCAGTCGCGTTCACCGCCCGTAATTTCAGACACCAACATCATCAGTCCCCCGAAAACGAACAATAATGCCACCGCCAACACTGGTACGATAATAATAGCCGTGAAAATTGCACCAATTGTAATGGTCGCACCGCCCAGTAAACGAATTAACAAAACCAAACACCCGCCCAAAAGGCCGTACAAGAACGCCTTTAACATGGCTTCTTCCATATTGCCGTCTGCAACGATTTTTGTGAAATAGCGTTTCGGGTTAACAATCAGATTACGAATATGTTTGAACGCATTTTTAAATTTTTTCTTCATATTTTCGCCCCTAATTTGATTATTTATATTTTTGCTTTATAATTACAAAAAATCAACGGAAAAAAGTAATGATGAAAATAACAATAGCAGGTCGTCCAAACACGGGCAAATCGACACTTTTTAACGCGCTGACTGGAACGCGTGATGCACTTGTGCATGATCGTCCTGGGGTCACACGCGATACAATTTCTGGCATTTTTCGCGATCGTCCATATTCGCTGTATGACACGGCGGGTCTGGAACGCGCCAATTCTGGTATTGCGCTGGATTCAACAAATATGGCAATTGACGCGGTGGCATCTGCGGATGCGGTGTTGTTTGTGGTTGATGGTCGTGTGGGGTTGACCAACGAAGATTTGGATTGGGCAAAACTGGTCCGTCGTAAAACGCGTGCGCCGGTATTACTGCTGGTGAACAAAAGCGAATCGGAAAAACGTCTGTCAAACGTGCATGATTTTTATAAATTGGGTTTTGGCGAACCGGTTTTGGTATCTGCGGAACACAAGCGTGGTTTCGAAGAAATATATGCCTTTTTGGATAAAATTGCGGGTGACGCGACGGATGCGCCCACGCCGGAACAGGCTGATTCTCGGATTAAAATCGCTATTCTGGGCCAGCCTAATGTGGGTAAATCCACATTTGTAAATCGTGTGCTGGGGGAACGTCGCCAGATTGTAATGGATGCGCCGGGTATCACGCGTGATACGGTCAAAATTCCGACGAAATTCTATGGTCGCGATATTGTGTTGATGGACACGGCGGGCCTGCGTCGCAAGGCGGGGGTAACAGATGATGTCGAAACATTATCTGCGCTAAAATCATTGGATGCGATTGACAAGGCGGATGTGGTTATTTTAATGGTTGATGCCACACGCAATATTGAAAACCAGGCATTGGGGATTGCTGCGCGTGTCTATAACGCGGGCAAGATTTTGTGTGTTGCCCTGAATAAATGGGATCTGATTGAACCAGAAATTCGTGATGAAAAATTGCTGAAATTGAAACATCAGTTTTCAAATTCCTTTCACCAGATTATCAAGCCTATGATTCTGGCTGTATCAGCTGAAACGGGTACGGGTGTGCAGAATATGTTCCGTCGCATTTATGAACAATGGGATATTTCCACGGCCCAGGCACCAACCAGTCTGGTAAATCGTATCGTTGAAAAATTGGTTGCCGACCGTCAGCCACCTTTGTCGCGTCTGAAACGTCCAATGAAAATCAAATTTGCACGTCAGACCGGGCGTCATCCAATGCGTATCACAATTAATGTTGGTGGTGCGTCGGATATTCCAGAATCTTATACGCGGTATTTGCGACGTGGTATTGCAACCGCGTTGCATTGGGAACATCTGCCGATTGTGATTGAATACGAAAAATCCGAAAACCCATACGATTAATCCCCTTCGCCCCGCACAAGGGGTGGTGCGAATGCGCCAGGATAGTGGTAAAATATGGACAAACTATGAAATTACCTGTAAATAATCCCCTTCGCCGGCGAAGGGGTGGCGCGAATGCGCCGGGGTAGTGGAAAGATAAGGACAAGTTATGAAATTACCTGTAAATAATCCCCTTCGCCAGCGAAGGGGATTTAGTTGCACTATTGTATTTCTCTTTCTGCTCTCAAAAACTATAATTCAGCCCGATTCCCATGAATTCCCCTCCTGTGGAGGGGGCGGACCGGCGCATGCCGGTGGGGAGGGTTATCCATTCTCAAAAACTATAATTAAACCCCAGGCCCAGAAAATTAAACCCGCGGTTCATTTCTGTGAAATCTCCGTTGGAAAAGTGCAGGGTAAAAATCTCGGCGTGCACGCGATTGCTAATGTTTTTTCCGATAAATATGCGTTCACCAAATACCAGTCTGCTTTCCACATATTTATCGCCGCTGTCGCGCATATAAGGTCCCAGGCCCGCCCCAATGTACCAACCGCAAATTGATGCGAACACAATATCCCAAGAAATTCCAACTGCGCCAAATGATGCCCCATTGTCATGGCGATATGCAAAATTTTGTAATGCGTGCACATTGACACGTGCTGGCAATCGCAGAATTTGTGTTGGCTGACTGTATTGTATCATTGCGATTGTCATAGGATTTATTTCCCAATCCCATGGCCACACCAAATGTCCCAAATCACCATGTCCGGTGCTTTGTGCGACGTACAGGCCCAAGCTGTTGCGTGCGTTCGGTGCGAACATAGGGTTTGCATTTGCCCAACACGGCAACAGGCCTAAACAAAAAAATAATATGTGTTTCATATGAAAAATTATGCCACCGAATGGGCTGTGTATCTATCTGATAAAAATCTTAAAAAGGGTATAAAATGCGCGACTAAACTATTTACAGCCCCCAAAAAAATTGTTATAATCAAAATAAACATGCATGCATTAAGCGTGGTGTTTGTGTATAGAAAGGTTGGGTTTCTGGGCCATCCAGAACACAAGGAGAGTTTTTATGACAAATAAAAAAGTTGCAAATTCCGTTAAAAACGCACTTGGAACGGTGTTTTTGTTGGCTGGGGCATTTTTTGTCTGTTCGACAATGTTGTCAATTCGTTCGGTTTTTGCAGATCCGATTGCGCCGGTTGATCCGGTGGCGTATGCAAATCAGGGCGGTCGTGCCGCTAATGCACGCACCGGTCGCGCCAGTCCGCGCACCGCCACATCACGCGCAAATGTTGCGCGCACAACAACGACGAACGCGTCACGTGCGGCAAACTCACGCAGTACGGTACAGTCCCGTGCGGTTGCGTCACGTGCAAACTCAAATCGTGTAAATGCAACGCCGTCGCGCAATGTCGTGTCGCGTCAAACGGCGGCAACAAACCGCGCCAACGCAAACAATACGCGTACCGTTCGCGCCCGTACTGCAACAACGGACATGGCAAACAATGCGCGCATATCATTACAGGGCAGTGCCATTCGTGGTTCCAAAACATCCACATCGACAACATCACTGTCATATTTGAACAGCAAACTGTACACGGGCAACTATTCAAACATTATTGATTCTACGACGGGGTTGATTTCGTCTGACGCGTTTAATAACTGCATGGAATCATATTACACATGTATGGATGAAATCTGCACCGCGCGTAATGCGGCCCAGCGCCGTTGTGCCTGTGCCGGCCGTGTCAAAGCATTTGCCGAGGCTGAAACCGCACTAGAAACCGCAAACGAAGAATTGATTAAGGTTTCTGGCGAATTGGCATTGTTAATCGCGAACAAGGGCAAAGATGTATCCGATGCGTTTCAGTTAACGGACGCAGAAAAGGTTATGAACTGCGTTTCCTGGCAGGATACAACCAACAAATACGGTCAAAATTCCACCCAGGCAATCGAATGGTGTTCCAACCACGGCATTTATAACAATGGTGCACCGGTTACAACCTGTGCAAAACCGTCTTACTGTTCAACAACGGGCAACAATTTTGGTTTTGATGTAACCAACCTGGACGGCAGTGGTTCCGACATTCTGGCATCTTTACAATCATGGGCGGATGCCAAGGAACAAACAATCACAATCCTGGACGACGACAAAGATGGCCTGTTGGCATCGTTTGACAGCTTGTCGTCTGTGGTCAGCGGTCTGGGCGGATTCGGTGGTGCATTGGATTCATCGGACGAATTAAAGGACAGCCTGGCGGAAACATGGGGCTATGAATTGTTTGAATACGCACACAACAACGTTTGTGCCCGTGTATTGGATTCTTGTTTCAACGGCATATACGAGGCTTGTGGAACCCCGCCATCTGGCACAAAATGTTCTAATGGCGCTTCCCAATGTCCATATAATTACAACAGCAATATCTCTGTCAACAATTCTGGTACATATGAATTAAATTTTGTTAAGGCAAACAGCGGTTATTCCGCATCGAATTCCGCGACATGTTTTGGTTATACGTCAACGTCTGGCGACCCGTATTCAAACCTGCGTGGTCCTGTTGCTGACGCACGTCGCAGCATTATGCAGAAATACGCCCTGGATGCGAACGCAGACTGTGATGCCTATGGCGAACAGTTGCGTACGACCGCCCAGAATATCGGTTACCAAAAGATTGCGGCGCAACAGGCATTGCAGCAAAAGCGCATGGAATTCGCAACAGAAGAGCGCGACACAATATTGGCTGACGCGGTCCAGGCTGGCACGAATTTTGATGCATGTATCAGCGAATTGTATGAATGTTATGAAGCGCAATTGGACAGTCATGGTCCCGGAAACGATACGGTCTGGACAGTATCACGTATCCGTACATATTGTTCCCAGGTCGCAAACGTTCCGTCTTGCTATGAAGAGATGATTTGTAATCCATCTACATCCCAGTTCAAGGCTGTTATCGACACAGCTGACAGCATGACCTGTAAAAACACCCAGGATTACACAACGAATACATGTCGCAACATCGTGACCTTGAATGAAATCTTGAACGGTACAGGCTCATATGTATTTGATGACTTTGATGCGCGTACCAGCACGGATTCTGCATCGATACGTGAACAATGTATGCAAGAAGCGATTGGCACGGATGAATATGGCAAGGTTGCCATCCGCACATGGCTTGAAACGGAATGGCAGAATATGCAAGCCGCCGAAAATGCCAAGGACTAATCCAAAAAAAAATCCCGCCCCGGCGGGATTTTTATAAGGCATAAGTAATAGGGCATAAGGCATAGATGCTACTTAGATAAATAAAAGTTTAGCGGGGTAAAAGTTCCCCTCCGTCGGCGGCGCACATGCGCCCCCGGGGAGGGGTGGACGCGAAGCGGACGGGGTAGGTTAACCCACCTCCCGGCTACGCCGTACTCCTCCCACGGAGGAGAACTTGTCTCTGTTCTTAATTTTTTTAACAAGTAAATACTTCACTAAACTTTTATTTATCTAAAAATCATGTATTCCACCACTTACCACTAACCACTTACACTAACCACTAAAAAAATCCCCAGACAGGGGATTTTTATTTACGCCGTTTGCATAAAATCATTGCCATACCATTCGTCATAACTTTTTGAATTATTTTGTCGGGCATTAAAACCCGACCATTTTCTATCTTTATCAATTCAGAATGTGATACACCCAACAATTTTGCACATT
>SUUM01000007.1 GCA_015062525.1 Alphaproteobacteria bacterium
GGTAATAACATTATGATTATCCTATTTTATATATTTTAACGTAACTGGTGTCTGATGTGCCGGTACTGCCCGATGCACCGTCGCCACCATCGGCGCAATCGGAATAACACCATGCACCTGTGCTTTCGCAGGAGCTGGGGTGCCTTAGGGCGCATGTGGCGCCACCGCCACCCCCACCATATGACACCGCCGTGTGACCGGCGCATTGCCAATATACATTTTTGCCACCCGCACCACCGTATGCGATATTTTTTGTTTGTGAATCCCCCATCAGGTTTTCCGCATCGCCACCATTACCACCCCCATTGGTGGTTGCATTTTCGCCGGCGGTCATTTTAAATTGTGTGCTTGAACCCGCCGCACCACCAACGCCATTTGGCGCACCCCCGCCACCCCCACCGCAACCAAATTCACTATATCCAAATACACTATATATATAAGAATCGCCTATCTTAATATCTTGTACAGAATATGTTCCAGATGGTGTTGATTGACAATGGTATTCGTAAGTTTGTCCCCCACCACCAGGATATGCTTGTGCAGTTAAATTAAAACACTGTGACGATGGTGCGCCGATACCAACAATTGCACGGTCACCCACCACCAACATGCTGTCCACACCCGATGCGCCACCACCCGGAATCTGATGTTTTGTCACCGTGGGACTGTCATTACCGTCGCCACCACGAAACGCATATACGGTTGTTTGTGTGGGTAATTTAAATATCTGGCTTACAACATTCGCGGTAATGTTTGTCTTGCCCAAACCGGCATTACACCGCGATTGTTTTCCGCCCGCACCACCACGCAATTCCACGCGATACATTCCCGCATCCAGCGTGACCCCTTGACATTCATTAATTGCCCCATTTGAATCAAGTAAATTATCGTCCGCATTTGAATATACCAGTTTTTCCGAGGTATCAAGAAATTCGCCCCCATCGGGTATAACAATTGCATGGTATATTTTTCCGTCGGTATTTTGTACGTGTAATGTCGGCGATGTATATTGTTGTTCATACACCTGAATTTCAACATTATTAACATGTATTGCCGGCATAAATCCCCCCATTTAGACTATAAAACAAACCAACGTTTGTTTTATAGTTGATTTGCGCTTGCAAAAATGGCGGAAATCTGCTATTTTTATGTTCGACAAAGTGGTATAAAACAAACGTTGGTTTGTTTTATAGTTTTTATGCCGGTTAATGCATTGATATTACTTGTGTTTTTAAGATAAAAAATAAATAAAAGTTAATCACATAAAATTCACGGGATTAACGTCTGTTTTTACACGAATATTTGCGGGTTGTCGTACCTTGCCCAGCCAATGTGCCACCGCCGGTTGTAATGCCGCCGTTGCGCCACCTGCGACCAAGAATCGCATACGGTACCAATTTCGTATTTGATATATTTGTGCGGCAATCGGCCCCATTATTTTTGCGCCTGATATCGCGGGTGCCGCCGCCGCCAAATCCGCACAGTACTTTTGCAGGACGGATTCTTTTTCACCTTCGACAATAATGGCAATTAATTGACCGTATGGGGGCATTTTGGCCGCGCGTCGCCCCGCCATATCGCCCGCCATAAATTCATCGCGCGCACCCGAACAAATGGCGGTCAAAACCGGATGGTCGGGCTGATAAGTCTGCATCATAACACGCCCCGGTGTTGTTCCGCGCCCTGCGCGCCCCGCCACCTGGAATAATTGCTGAAAAGTATGCTCGCCCGCACGAAAATCCGTCCCGAACAGTCCCATATCAGCATCAACCACCCCAACCAATGTCAGGTTTGGAAAATGGTGCCCCTTGGCCAGGATTTGTGTGCCAATAACAATATCAATTTCCCCACTTTCCATTTTCTGAACCAATCGTTCCAATGCCTGGCGCGACGTAATAATATCGCTGGATACCAGGGCGGTTTGTGCATTTGGGAAACGCACATTCACTTCTTCTTGGATTTTTTCCAGTCCCACCCCGCGCATTGATACATCTGTACCGCAATCTGGACATGCCTTGTTCAGTGGTGCCGTCCGTCCACACATATGGCACAGTAATTTCCCAACACGTTTATGATAGGTCATTCCAACGCTGCAATCGGGACACGTTGCCGTCCAACCACATTTTTTACATTGCACAATTGGCGCAAACCCACGTCGATTAATAAACAACATTACCTGATGACCTGCGCCAATGGTTTCAGCAATCGCATCGCACAGCGGTTTTGATAAAAATCCAGTTTGCTCGGTATCATTTACTGTGTATGAATCGGGGCGATTTTCACGCAAATCAATGGTTGTTATTTCCGGCATTTGTGCGCCACCAAAACGCGATGTTAGTTTCAGCCGTGAATACTTGCCAACATTAACATTTTCAATTGTTTCGGCGGCGGGCGTCGCACTTGCCAACACGACTGGGAATCCCGCAATCTTGGCGCGCAGAATCGCCATGTCGCGTGCGTGATAATTGCCCATATCTTCTTGTTTGTACGATGTGTCGTGTTCTTCATCTATTACAATTAATCCCAAATCCCCCCATGGCAGAAACAGCGCGCTGCGTGTTCCAACAACCATCTTGATTTTTCCGCCCAGAACACCGTGCCAAATTTCGCGCCGGCGTGCGGCGGTTAGATTGCTGTGCCATACAACGGGCGGCGCGCCAAATCGTGATTCGAATCTCGACATAAATTGCGCAGTCAGGGCGATTTCCGGCATCATCAGCAATACCGACTTTCCGTTTTTATACGCGCGCCACGCGGAATCAAAATAAACCTGGGTTTTACCGCTGCCCGTGATTCCGTCTAGCAGATGAACAGAAAATCCACCATTTGCAATCGAAGCACCTATTTTATCTGCCGCCAACTGTTGTTCATCGTTAAGAACGACATTCCCCGAATCATGATATACGTATTCTGTGAATGGGCGCGTGCGTACTTGTTCGCCGGCGGGCATTAATGTACCGTTTTTTATCATCGTTCGTACAACAGCGCCCGACACATGCGCAATATTTTGAATGTCAGACACCGTCATCGGGTCGTTGTCATTTGATGAAAACGCATCCATTACCGCCATACGTTTTTGTGTCATGCGTGCGCCTGTGTCAAAGTTAAAAGAATACAGCGTATCCAATCGTGGGGGCGAAAACGCATCTGGAATATTTACAATTAATCGCAACACGGTTCCCGGTGCCATCAGCGTCCAGTCCGACATGCGCTTTATCCATTGTAAATCGGTTATATTCAATCGTGCGTTATGCACGGCAACAACATCGCGTATCTTATCTTCTGGTAAATTACTATCGCCAATCCCCCACACGATGCCAATGCATGGACGGTTCATGACACGCACCGACACAAATGTACCAATGTCTGCCCCCGCCACCAGGCGATAATCATAGCCTGCGTTGGGAATGTTTGCGATTAAAACCTTTACTATTGTGCCCGATTTAAACATAATCATAAAGTACTTGTTTTTTTCTTTTTTTTCAATACCATTTATGGCATAAATTTTTTGGGGGTTCTAAAAGTGTTATGGCGTTTGTATTTTGAAGTTTATGATTTCTTGGTGGGGCTTATTCCGGTGCGTGTTTGGCGCGAAACAATCAGACGCAAGGAATTATATGATTATCGTAAAAAATTCAATGCGCTGAAACATGCTTTGCCACGTGGCGAATTTCGTCATGTTCGCGTTATCAAAGGTGGTTGGAATATTGGATTTATCTTCAACAATAAATACGTATGCAAAATTCGCAAATACTATGAAAAGAATATGCCGGTTGAAAAAATCGTCCGGGAAAAACGTATTACCGATGCATTTGGTCCGATTGTTCCAATTAAAATCCTAAAAATAGACATTATTGAATCGTGTGGCTATACATTTTACAGATATAACTTTATTCCCGGTAAAAATTTAAATCGCATGCCGTTGAAAACTATAATTGAACACGGTTGGCGTTGGGGCAAACAATTGGCGGAATTCATAGATGCTATGCATAATGCTGACCCAACTGAAATCGCAGATCTGAAAAGCGGTGAAGGCGACGGTTGGAATCATAACGATATATGCAATAATATTATCGTAGATAAAAAGACAATGAATATTGTGGGCCTTATTGATTGGGAATATTCGGGCTGGGGCGCGTTGGATACGGAATTTAGCAATTGCACCGCGTTTTCCAAGAAAATGCAGGCATCAGGAATTGGTACCGCAATCCAAATTGAATATCACGTTATGCAAAAAAAGAAAGCAAAACGAAAATAGCTCACCCTTTTGTTGACAAAAACCTTAACGTATCGCAGCTCAACATAAAAAACACGATATGGAATACCAGGTTCAAAGAATGTTTATAGATACAGCAACATATATAAAAAATAATAAAAATTCCCGCATTTGCGGGATTTTTACTTTCTGAACATTTATCAAGAAATTTTTTCAACACGACGGATTCGACGTTCAATTGCATCAAACGGACTTTCAAGGAAAGTTTGCGCACACAGAAAGGCAACCTCGATATCAATATCATCGGCGGCCAATGCTAAAACATTTGTGTCGTCATGGAAACGATCATCACGCGCCTGGGTTGGATTATCACAGCGCGATGCGCGAATATGGCGATAACGATTTGCAGCAATCATAACACCGGCACCCGTGCCACAAATGATAATACCACGTGAATCCGGCACGTCTTTCATAGCATCTGCCAAAGTGGTGGCAACATCTGGATAATCAACAGATATGTTCGGGTCGTCCACGCCCAAATTTACAACGTTATACCCCAATGCCGATAACATTTCAATCAGATACAATTTCAAACCAACACCACGATGGTCGGCGGCCATAAAAACTTTGGATACAGTTTTATTCATTTTTCATCATCCTTTCTTTTCTGTAATTTACATTCAAGTCCCGTGTTGCCCGTAATATTCAGCGTACGATAAGACAATGTACCAACCATGCGCGCTGCGTTGAAAATATTCGCGGTGTTCACGGTCGCAGGACCTTCTAATTCGCCATGCAGGAACAGCACAGGGGTTTTTACCTCGCCAACGACGCGTCCGCCACGTCCAATAACGATGGTTTCAGCGGTGATATTACCTACGACCTCGCCATGAATTTGGACGTTATGATCCGTTTTAATATCGCCTGTTAATTTGCAACCGGCACCAATAACGGTTGGCGATTGCTTTTCTGTTGAATTAGTAAATGCCAGCATTTTATTCTTCCTTTACAAATTTTGTTGGATCAAAAGGCGAACCCTTGTATCGTATTTCATAGTGTAAATGTGGGCCCGTTGAACGCCCAGACGAACCCGCTAAACCAATAACGGTTCCCGGACGCACCCAATTACCACGTGACACCAAAATCTGGGACAAATGGGCGTACAATGTTGTGAATCCCAACCCATGATCAATTTCCACCGTTGTGCCATACCCCACACGTTCGCCAGCGGACACCACACGTCCCGGCGCAACAGCCAACAGTTCTGTGCCTATTTTGCCCGCAAAATCAATCCCACGATGCTTCTTGGGTTTGCCCGTAAATGGGTCCTTGCGCGTACCAAAGTTCGATGTGATTTGCGAATTTACAGGCTTGCCCAATGGTAAAATTTCATTCAGTCTGCGCAACCCATTCCAACGTTCCAACCCGTCCGCCAATTTCTGATATTTTTCATCCAAATCTTTATCAAATTCAATCGGTGTGAATGCAGCCCCCACCAGCGGATTTTTGTACTTGTTTGCATTGCGCAATAATGTCGTTTGATTCAACCCCAATGTCACTAACGTGCTGTTAATACGCTTAATCCTGTTCTGTAATTCTTCGGTGTTTTCCTTGGTCAACGCAGACACCATATCAACAATGATGTTGTCCGCATCTGCAATCTGCGTAATTGCTTCAACCATTTGCGCGTTGCGTTTTTTCAATTCTTCGTTTTCTGCACGTGTCAATTCATATTCCGCAGACAGTTCAGATATTTTCGTGTATTCTGGTGTGAATTCTTCGTCACGCAACATCTCGACAATACGTGTGCGCAGGAAGTCTAATTCCCCCCACGTTTTAATGCGCGAATTCATTAATTTTTCACGTGCGCCTTCTTTCAAATCTTTGGCATTCAACACCTTGTCGTCAATGACGTTCAAATCACGGACCAGTTCATTATATTTCGTCAAATATGTTTGCAAATCAGACATATGACGTGTATGCATTGCGCGCACTTCTTCTAATTGTTCTGTACGCTTTTGCAATAATGGACGATGATAAACAAACACATACGTAGACCAAGTCGCCCACAGAATCAACCCCACCTTGCCACAGAAACGTGTAAAACGCCAAAAACTGCTTTGCCCATATGTATAAACATTCCCACGCGGCGTGTCCATAACGGTGAATTCGCGCGGTGGAAATATACGCACAATAACGCGCCAAATGGCACGAAACGGAGAAGTGATAAACGCCCACAGTGACGTAAAATATCTTGTTATAAAATTTATCATTTCTAGGTTAGTTTAGACAAAACATCCGTGATAGTCAAGCCGTCGCGCAAAACCGGATCATAATTCATTGGCAATCCACGATTCATTACCGAAATACCCCGAGACCCCAGACGGCCCGATATTAACACGCGCTCTGCTACGTTGCGGGCACCGAACAATGGCAGAATTGTTATATCACCCAGCTTTTTTGACATTTCTGCAATAACGCACGCAATCGTTGTTGCATCTGTGATTATACAAAAGGTTCCCATCGGACGCACACGCGCAATACAGCGTGCCACCCACGTCCCCAAATCCACATTATGATGCGCATTGTGCTTTGCCGGGGTACCATTAAAATACGGCGGGTTTGTTATAACCAAATCAAACGTTCGTGTTGTTCGCCAAGTATTTATATCAGCATTTATCAGTTCAACATTGGCGCCATTTAATTCCGCGTTTTCGCGACAAGCACTTAACATTTTGTCAGATGTATCAATCCCTGTAATGTGTGTGTCTGGATTGTGCGCCAACAAACACAGCGATACACCACCGGTCCCAATACCGACATCCAGCGCACTTTTTACGCCCCGTGGCGCAAACGCCGCCAACCAAACCGCATCAGACGTTGGATTATAATGACCGCGACGCATTTTAACACGTCCGCCCACCAGGGTAAAAATTTCTTGTTTTATATTCATAGGTATTTATAATAAAACAACAAAAATAAAAGGCAAGTTTATGTTAAATGATTTTATCATAGTAGAAAGCGCCATCAGTGCGTTTAATAATGTAGCCCTGTGGACGCCCGCGTTTTTATGGTGGACAATTTTAACATTACCTTTGTTTGTTGTTATTTATTGGTGTGCAGACACAATTATGACGCGCATTGGCTGGACACGGGAAAATATATTGAACCGTGCGACTGTGTGGGTCGCAGGATTGACATGTGCATGGATTGTTATGTTTGGTGGAAATTATGCCGTCCTGCGTGACAGTTTGTCGGTCTTGCCAATGATGACCATGATAATTTTATTTTTAACATCATTGTTTGTTTCTTCGCATTTGCGGGACCATGCATTACCGCGCATGAATTGGTGGCGCTGGGGTCTGGTGATAATAGCAATTGTTGCGGTGGGCTTGTCTGATACACACACGTGGTGGGGACCAATAGCCCAGATTGGCGCGTTGATTCTGGGGGTATTACTGGGGCGTGTCGCACATGGTGCCATGCGACCATTTGGCGGACTGGTGTTAATTATGATGATGGTTGCAATTGCGATATTGATGCAGCCTGAATTTTTCAGATTTGGCCAACTGGGCAATTTGACACTGATACATTTGACGGCAATTCTTGCTTTGGGCTGCATGTGTATGATAATAATCGCAGTTCAGAACATAAATCCGCGCAACAAAATCCGCCATGGGGTGTACATAAAACTAAAGTGGTTAATGCGCGTGGTTTGTGCCTTGGGTGTGGCATTGTTTATATTGACCGAGGCTGTCCCCGTATTCATTGGGACAATGGTTGCGGTGTTTTTATCAATCGCGTTGTCGGTGTGGCACGCAGATCGTGTAAATGTTATTCTGGGCGATAAAATGTTCGCAATTGCATTGATGACGTTTGGCGCAATAACGGTTATGCCGGTAATAACAACGATTGGTATTTTGTATTGGGTAAATACAGACAATGCGAAAATCTGGGCTGAAACCAAACAGTTGTTATAATTCGTTATATTTATTTAATAACAATTTGCGCTTATATAATATATGATAAGTCCACTAATTATTAAAAATAACGGATATTATTATGGCTATACATCCAACTGCAATTATTCATCCTGACGCGAAACTGGGCGCAGATTGTAAGATTGGTCCATATTGCATTGTGGGCGCGAACGTGGTTTTGGGCGACCGCGTAGAGTTAGTTTCTCATGTTGTTATCGACGGTAAAACATCAATTGGCGATGATTCTATTATCTATCCTTTTGCAGTTGTTGGCGTAATGAGCCAGGACTTGAAATGGCAGGACGAAGCCACCATGACCGGTGTTCGCATTGGCAAGCGTTGCAAGATTCGTGAATACGCAACAATTCATTCGGGCACACCTGCGTCTGATGGTACGGTTATTGGTGACGATTGTCAGATTATGGTTAATGCGCACGTTGCGCACGATTGTCGCGTCGGAAACAGTGTTGTTATGTCAAACCTGGTGCAATTGGCCGGCCATGTCGAGGTTGAAGATTTCGCAATCATCAGCGGTGGCGCCATGGTTCTGCAATTTGCGCGCATTGGCCGCAACGCATTTATTGGTGGGATGTCGGGTGTTGGAAACGACGTATTGCCGTACGCAATTTATGATGGTAGCCCACGTGCCGTTTATCGCACAATCAACCGTGTTGGCTTAATGCGTCATGGATTTACAAATGAAGATATGCATGCAATCCATTCTGTCTATTCTGCGGTATTTAATGGCGGCGAAGGTACGGTGTCGGAACGCCTGGCCAAGGTTCGCAAGGAAGTAAAAAACAACAAATACGCGATGGACGCAATTGATTTTATCGAAAATCGTTCCAAACGTGGTATTGGTACATCTAAGAATGCCGAATAAAAAACAAACTGTTTTTATTATAGCAGGCGAGGTTTCAGGCGACGTCTTGGGCGGGCGCATAATGTCCCAAATGCCGGACACAGATTTTATCGGTATCGGTGGCGAAAATATGACGGCTGCGGGTCTGAAATCTTTGTTCCCTATGTCGGATTTAGCGGTAATGGGCATTGTAGAGGTTTTGGCCCATGCCCGCACATTAACGCGCCGTATAAAACAGACAGTTGACGCAATCATCGAAACAAAACCAGATGTCGTTGTGTCAATTGATGCACCCGGTTTCGCAAAAAGTGTTATAAAACAAATTCGCAAATCCCACGATGGACAAAAACTGATTGCAGATGGCTTGAAATTCCATCACGTTGTTGCGCCCCAGGTTTGGGCATGGCGACCGGGACGCGCAAAAAAGTACGCACGTACGTTTGATAAATTGTATGCCTTTTTCGGATTCGAAGTTCCGTATTTTACCAAACACGGCCTGGAAACTGTTGCGGTCGGACATCCAATCGCAGATGGTTTGATTGGCAAATATAAAAACAATAAAAAAACAACCGAAAAAATTATCACCCTGGTCCCGGGCAGCCGCATGTCCGAGGTTAAAAAGTTGTTGCCACTAATGCGTAATATTGCAGAGCGCATGGCGCGCGATGGGTATATGGGTTATAAATTTGTAATCCCAACCGTTGAAACGACATCAGAATACATTCGAAACGAAACGGCGCATTGGCGTGTAAAACCAACCTTGGTTCCGTCCAGCGAAAGATACAATATTTATTCAAAAACATATATCGCCATCGCGGCCAGCGGTACCGTATCAGCTGAATTGGCAATGTTGCACGTACCAACAATTGTTGTGTATAAGATGAATGCAATCACAACAATAATTGCGCGTATTCTGGTTAAAATAAAATGGGTGTCATTGGTTAATATTTTATTAAATCGCACTGTGTTTCCGGAATTTTTGGGCCCCGCTGCGACGGTTGACAATATTATGGACGCGGTCCAACAATTAACCATCCCATCCAAACGTGAAAAAATGATTTCTGATTTAGAATCGGCCGACAAACTGTGGTTGCCTGGCACGAATGGTGCGGCGACGATGATTGCAGACGGCATAAAAAAATCCGCATAATTGCGGATTTTTTTATTTAGCACAGATGCCTTACATCATGCCCGGCATACCGCCCGACATTTGTGGATTAGCAGGCTTTTCATCCGGTATTTCGGTCATAACCGCGCCGGTGGTCAACATTACGCCCGCCGTAGATGCCGCCGCTGCGATTGCTGTTTTAACAACCTTGGCTGGGTCAATAATGCCCGCCGCCATCATATCCACATATTCACCGGTCTGGGCGTTATAACCAAAGTTGTAGTCGGATGATTCCATAACCTTGCCCACGACAATTTCGCCAGATGTGCCCGCGTTTTCAGCAATCTGGGCGCATGGCGCGACGATTGCACGGCGAACAATATCAATTCCAACATTCTGGTCGTTGTTCGCGCCACGCAAATTTTCCAACGCATGCGTTGCACGAACCAACGCAATGCCACCGCCCGCAACAATACCATCAGACACCGCCGCACGGGTTGCCGCCAACGCGTCGTCAACACGGTCTTTCTTTTCTTTGACTTCGACCTCGGTCATGCCACCAACCTTGATAACGGCAACACCACCAACTAATTTTGCCAGACGTTCAGATAATTTTTCACGGTCATAATCGCTGGTACTTGTTGAAATTAAATTACGGATTTCATCGGCACGTGCGGCAATTGCAGTTTTGTCCCCTGCCCCGTGTGCCAGTAATGTTGAATCCTTGGACACGACAACCTTTTTAGCAGAACCCAGCACCGCCGGTGTAATGTTTTCAAACGTCATACCCATATCATCAGACACAACCGTTGCGCCCGTCAGGATTGCGATATCTTTTAACATTTCTTTGCGACGGTCGCCATAGCCGGGGGCCTTGACCGCGCATACCTTCAGACCACCACGCAGACGGTTCAATACCAATGTTGCCAAGGCTTCGGATTCGACATCTTCGGCAATAATCAATAATGGTTTTCCAGCCTGGGCAATTGGTTCCAATATTGGCAATAACGCCTGCAAACCCGTAATTTTCTTTTCAGAGACCAAGATTTGTGCGCCATCAAGTTCGACCAACATTTTTTCGCTGTTGGTGACAAAATATGGCGACATAAAGCCCTGGTCAAACTGCATACCTTCGACGACATCGATTTCTGTGTCCAGGCCTTTGGCCTCTTCTACTGTAATAACACCTTCTTGACCGACGCGCGCCATGGCGTTTGCAATTTTTTCGCCAATGTCCGCATCGCCGTTCGCAGAAATTGTTGCGACCTGGGCGATTTCTGCACTGCCTTGAACCGGACGGGCGTGGGCGTCAATGTCTGCAACAACCACAGATGTCGCCATGTCAATACCACGTTTAACATCCATCGGATTCATGCCGGCGGCGATTACACGGCGCCCCTCGCGGATTAATTTTTGCGCGAGCACCGTCGCAGTTGTTGTGCCATCGCCCGCGTCATCGCCGGCCTTTTTGGCAACCTCTTGAACCATGCGGGCACCGATGTTTTCAGCCGGGTCTTTTAATGATACCGCACGCGCCACGGTCACACCGTCCTTGGTTGCGACGGGGGCACCGTATGATTTTTCAATTACAACCGTGCGACCCTTGGGGCCCATGGTGATTTTCACAGCGTTTGCCAATTTATCAACACCCGCCGCCATTTTATCTGTATCGAAAATAATATCTTTTGCCATTTTTTTGTTCCCCCTGTTATTCAATAATTCCCAAAATATCCGTTTCTTTAATCAGCACATAATCGTGTCCGTCTAATTTGATTTCATTGGCAGATGGTGCCCATTTTGCAAATAAAACAATGTCATTTTCATGAACACTTATTGGAACCAATTCGCCACCGTCGCGCAGACCCGCCCCGGTTGCAATCACACGACCACGGGATGGTTTTTCACGTGCGTTGTCCGGGATAATAATTCCACCGGCGGTTGTTGTTTCTTCGTTAATTCTTTCAAGTAAAACATAATTGTGTAAAGGTTTGAACATATATAAACTCCTTAAGAAAAAACCTGTACGATTGATATAGTCTGAAATTTATTGATTTCAAGTCTAAATTTTAATATTCTGAAACAGAAAAACAAGGGGAATGAAATGAAATATGATAATAATAATGTCTTTGCAAAAATGATACGCGGTGAAATCCCAACAAATAAAGTCTATGAAAATGATTTCGCGATGAGTTTTTATGATATTAATCCAATGTTCAAAACACATGTTCTGGTGATTCCAAAGGGGCCATATCAAAACATACTGGATTTTACGAAAAATGCATCGGCCGATGAACAGGCGGGATTCTGGGATTGCTTTGCACGGACCGCGGAAAAATTGGGGATTAATTGCGAATTTAACTGTCTGGCAAACGCAGGGGCAAATGCACCATTTGTAAAGCAATCTGTGTTTCATTTTCACCTGCATTTGGTCGCGGGCGAACGCACGCCGGCATTTTGTGAATTAGCAACGGAATTTAAGTAAAAATGCGCATAAATGTTCGGGTTATTCCACGCGCAAAAATAAACCGGGTCGAGGTTCAACCCGACGGTGTCGTACGCGTGCATACAACGACCGCCCCAACCGACGGCAAAGCAACCGCAGATGTAATAAAAATGCTGGCCAGGCATTATGGTGTGCCGAAAACCAGCATTAGATTAATTCGTGGTGAAACGTCGCGCGATAAAGTGTTTGAGATTTAATTACTTGCATTAAAATCCTGCTTTTGATATAATTATTACTGAATCCGATGGGAATTGGGTTCGGGGCTGTCTGTTATACAACAGGGGAAACCAAAAAACAGCAGAATCATTAAGGATATGATTTACGAACTCCCCGACCGCCTGAATTTCCATGGCGGTTAATTTTTCGATAATGAGGGAGATTTAATGCGAATTTCTGTTATGGTTTTGTTATCGCTGTGGGCGGGGGTGGCGCATGCCAACACCGACCTGAGCGCGGCGATTAAAAATGTCCGCGCGAGTTGCGGAAACATTAGTGCAGAACTGACCGACATGAAAAAAATAGCGGGTATTACCACGGCCATAACGGGGGGCGGCACGGTCGCCGGTGGTGTTGCACTGGGAACCGGTATTGCCAAGTCTAAAATAGACAAAGAAATTCATAAAAACGAGGAACTGATTGCCGCCCTGGAAGAAGCGGGCGCGGTGCGTGTCACCAGCCTTGATATGTTTTATGAAACTTTTGCGAGTGCCCTGGCCCAGACAGGAACAGCAAACGGACAATTATATGCCGCCCAATTACGGGTTAAGAAAAACAAACTGGAACAAAAATCTAAAAACCTGGGAAATATTCGTACGGGAACATTGGCGACCGCTACGGCAACCAATATCGCAGGGGCAATTATGTCCGGTACTAATCGGGTAAAGGGAGATTTGAAGCAACAAATTGATGAATGTTTATCATCGGTTAAAACATTATCGAATATTCGTATGCAGGCACGTATTTCACAAACGGCAACGGATGCCGAGCTGGCACGTGCCGAAGAAATTATTCGCGCATGCGATGCTTGGGCCATGGTTGACATTAGTTCAATTAATAAACGTTCAACGGGCGCAACGGTATCAAGTGGTATCGGGGCGGGATTAGGACTTGCCGGCACAATAACATCTGCATCGGCAAACTCAAAAGACGTTCGCGATGGCGATGACAAACAGAAAGAAAAGAACCTTAACACCGCGGCAAATGTGTTGGCGGGTGGCACAACGGCGGCCAGTTTGACCGCAACAATATTTAACGCGACACAAATAAGTGCAATTAAACGTGCGGCAACAGTTGCCGATGAATGCGAGGGGGCGCTGAAGTAAAATGAAAAAAATGTTTATAATGCTTGTCTGTGCCGTTATGGCCTGGTCGAACGCGTTCGCCCAACCAGACGAACCAGAAATTATTATGTACGAAGCCAATGGGGAAACGTATTTTATTACGGGTGAACTGTTTGAACAGTTAAAACAAGAGGCGAAAAACACATGTCTGGATGGTGTTAGAAAAGAAGACGGTAAGACAAATCAGTCAAATTTAACAACTTTCTATGAGTTGTTGTTGAAACAATGTCGTCATGAACTGGCGGATACGGCCGACCAATTAATAAAAGAAGCCTCTGGCCCACTAGAAAAAGTAGTGGCGAAGGGACTGTCAAAAGCTGCTGGCGCTATGAACACAGCGTCAAAAGAAGGTTGGATTCCTTTGAGTATAGTAGACGAATATGAATGTTGCCTACTAACACAGCTAAGCCTGAAAAGTTTTTTACAGCCAAAATCAAACGAGACAACTGCATATCAATACACAATGAATGCAGACATTGATGCATGTATCAAAAATATAGATATTCGTTCTGATGTCAGTACATGCCCAATAAAAACATCTGTGGAGAGCCAATCCGTTATTGCAGACATGCTGAATATGAATGCAGAATATAAAAACAAAACCGTAACTTTTTCTGAAAAACCAGATATAAACCCAGGACAAGTTTTGGTGTTTAATGGTCAACTTTTGGTTGTATGCGACAATGGGAATCCAGTATCTATTATTAAACCAGCTTTCTCTGGTTATGTAGCATGCAGAGACGCGGAATTCCAAGCATACCCGAACGTTGGCAGCACGCCCGATGGGATTTATTTAGCCCAAAAAGCAAAAGTAGAAAAACGTGCAGACCAGGAATCATGGGGTGGGTACAGAATTCCACTGTTGCCGGCACATCAGACAGAAACCTATGGTCGAGGAAATATGTATTTTCATGGCACAAACAAAGCGGATAAAAGACGTTCGGGTGGGTGTATCAGTCTGGGGGTGGCAATCGACGATTTTATAGAAGGCGATTGGTTCAAAAATCATGCCAAAGACCTGTTGATAATTGTGGACACACACTAAAAAAACACCGCCCATTTTGGGCGGTGTTTTAGTATTTCAAAATCTGCTTTTTTAATTCTGCGACGGTGTCTGCAGTATGCATATTATAAACATCCATGTTGGCAACCATAAAGCCGTGTTTCTTCATATGTCGTATCAATCGCGCCAATGGATTCCAAAATCCATTCGTGTTCAAAAAGAATAATGGTTTATCAGTTTCACCAATTTGCTGCATCGTCATAATATCTGTTAATTCATTCAATGTGCCAATGCCACCAGGCAAAATAATAAAAGCGTCTGATTCATTAAACATAATTTGTTTGCGTTCATTAACACCGTCAACAACCTGGACGCTGATGCTGTCATGGGCGGGTTCCTGCATAGCAATTACGTTATCAGTTGAAACACCAATAACATCGCCACCGTTGTCCAATGCCGCCGTTGCAACCGTTCCCATTAATCCAACGTCGCCACCGCCAAAGACCATACGAATTCCGTTTTTGGCCAGCATACGTCCAACCGCGCGGGCGTCGCGCTTGAACTGGGGGTCGTCGCCCATCTGATGTCCGCAATATACCGCAATTGATTTTAATTTTCCCGCCATTTTCTTTTTCCCTTTATTTTTGCAAATTATAACATAAAATACCCATACAATGAACGAAAAGTTTTTAGATTTTATTCGTAAATATGCCAACCAACGTGTGGCAGTCGCCGTTAGTGGGGGCGTTGATTCAATTTGCATGCTGCATTGGTTGGCGATGGCAAACATAGATATTGTTGCATTGCATGTGCACCACCACCTGCGTGATATGGCAGATGTTGAAGCAGAATACGTTGCCACAACGTGCGAAAAATTAGGTATTCCGTGCCATATATTCCATTGGACCGACAACAAGCCCGATAATGGTATCGAATCCGCTGCGCGGGTTGCGCGATATAAATTTATGACTGACTTTTGTCATGAAAATAAAATCGACGTTTTAATGGTTGCGCATCAGGCGGACGACCAGATTGAAACATTTTTAATGAACCTGGCGCGTGGCAGTGGGGTTGTGGGACTGGCCGGGATACAGGCGGAATCATATCGCGACGGGATAAAAATTGTGCGTCCCTTGTTAAATGTTTTTCGGCGCGAATTAATTGAATATTGTCAAAGCAATAACATTAAATACTTTGAAGACGAAATGAATTTTGACGATAAATATACACGTGTAAAAATTCGTCAAAACCGACATTTACTGGCCGACAAATTGGGGATTTCGGATGAAAGAATCTTGCTGGCGATTGAAAACCTGGGGCGGGCACGAAACGCATTGGAATCTGATGTCGTGGCGCGGGCGCAGACCGTTTTGTATGATGGGTATGCATTGTTTTCTGATTCTTTTCTATTTGACGTGCCGTGCCATATTGGTCTAAAGTTGCTGGGGTTATTAATTCAAACCATCGGGGGGAATGAATATCAGCCGCGCTTGAATTCGCTGGAATTCGCACTAAGTAAATTGCAAGGCAATTGCCAATTTACATTGGGACATTGCACGATTCGGCGACACGGCAATCAGATTCTAATCGTTCCCGAAGGCGCAAAAACAAGTATCAGGAAGAAAAATGAAAAAATTAAAAGACTTGAAAAAAAACAAATTAACAAATAAGCAAAATCGTCGCGATGGCGCAAATTGGTTCTTGATGTTCTTTGGCGTACTGTTTGTTGCGATGGTCGCGCGTGTACTGCTGTTTGGTGGCGCAGGAACGCCCATGATGCCAGGTATGCAAAATACCGTTCAGGCAAAACCAGTTGAATTGTCTTTTTCAGACGTACTGCGTCGCGCGCCAGAAATTGAAACAATGAAAATTAATGGCAACAGCGCGTCTGGGGTTTTGGCGGACGGAACAAAATATACCGCAACTATTACATATGACCCAGAAATGCTGGCAAAATTATCCGAGTCTGGGACCGCGATTACAATAGATACTTCGCGCGGGTGGCTGGACACGATTGCAACATTTGCACCGTTGGCGTTGACGTTGTTGTTTATATTCTGGATTTTACGCGGTTTTCGTCGTGGTGGCGCAGGTGGAATCGGTCGCAGTTTGATTGGGCAGAATCCAACAAAAATAGCAACAGGCAAACCAAAAACAACTTTCGCAGATGTGGCGGGTATTGATTCGGAAAAACAAGAACTGTCCGAAATTGTCGATTTCTTGAAAAACAAGGATAAATACAAATCACTGGGGGCGCGTGTGCCACGTGGCGTGTTGTTGTCGGGGCAACCAGGTACGGGAAAAACATTATTGGCGCGCGCAATCGCAGGTGAAGCAAATGTGCCATTCTTTGCGGCATCTGGTTCGGATTTTTCTGGGATTATCGTTGGTTTGGGGGTTGCCAAGATAAAGGAAATTTTTGAAATGGCCAAACGGAACGCGCCATGTATTCTGTTCATTGATGAAATTGATGCGATTGGTCAAAAGCGTTCTACACATTCATATAATGACCAGGACCGTGAGCAGACACTTAATCAGTTGCTGATTGAAATGGATGGTTTCGCAAACGATACAGGTATTATTGTTATTGGTGCAACAAATCGCGTAGATATGCTGGACGCGGCATTGTTGCGCCCAGGGCGCTTTGACCGCCAGGTTTATATTGAATTGCCCGATATGGCGGGACGACGTGAAATTCTGGATTTATACGCAAAAAAGGTCAAGATTGGCGATAATGTCAATCTGCAAGATATAGCGCGTGGTACAACCGGTTTTTCGGGCGCGGATTTGGAAAACCTGTTGAACGAAGCCGCATTACATGCAGTACGTAATGGACGCGATAAAATCACACCTGATGATATCGAGGAAGCACGTGATAAAATCATTATGGGACCACGCAAGATTCGCAAAATGCGCCCAGAAGATATCAAATTAACCGCGTATCACGAAGCGGGACATGCATTCGTCAGCATGATGTACGAAGATATTGCCGACCCCGTGCACAAGGCGACAATTATACCACGTGGCCGTGCGTTGGGGATGGTGCAACACCTGCCGATTGATGACAAGGTGTCTATGACCCTGGCCGAGGTACGTGCAAACCTGTCCATCGCGCTGGCGGGCAGATGTGCCGAAGAAATATTCTTTGGTGCAGATAAAATTACGACCGGCGCTGAAAGCGACATTGCCATGGCAACACGTCTGGCACGGTATTCAATCACAACCGCAGGATTGTCCAAGCGGGTCGGATTGCCCGCCATTAATCAAGTCGGCACATTTGGTGTGCGTGGCGCACTGGAAAACGCGTCTGAAAAGACCGCTGAATTGGTTGATGCGGAAATTCGCGCTTGGTTGGATGCGGCACATGCGGACGCAACAAAACATTTAACAAAAAACAAAAAGACGGTTGAAAAACTGGCCAATGAATTGTTGAACCGTGAAACATTGACCGGCGCAGAAATTCGTGAAATTGTTTTTGGAGCAAAAGAAACCAAGAAAACAACAACAAAAACAACAACTCGAAAAAATGCAAAACCTAAAAAACAGTAAATTCCAATTGTTTCAAATGGAACCACAGAACACCCAGTCAATATTGGCAACTGTGGGGGACGAATGTGTTATTTTTGACCCATGGGGACATGCGGATGATTGGGCGCGGATTCTGGATGGGTGTGGGTTAAAGTTGCGTGCAATTTACGCAACACATGGGCATCCAGACCATATTGCATGCGCGGGCGTGTTGGCAAAAAAATACAATGTGCCGTGGTATCTGCATAGTGGCGATTTCAGGCTGGTCGGCTGGGGCAACGATTTGTTGGAATATTTTGGATTGCCAAAAATCAACATTGAAGACGCACGCCCCACGGCACTTGAATTAAAACGAACAGAAATTTTACCAGGACTGGTTATGGACATTGTTGAAACACCTGGACATACGCCAGGCGGTGTGGCATATCATTTTCCAGATGAAAAAGTATTGCTGATTGGCGATACAGTATTCCAGGAATCGTTTGGGCGATACGATTTGCCGGGCGGTGATAAAAATATGCTGATGCAATCAATTGCTAATATTTATAACATGAAATTGCCAGATGATACGGCGGTTGTGCACGGGCATGGGATGGACACATCCATCGGATGGCTGAAACAAAACAATCCGTTTTTCCACAGTTAATTTAACGATGGACCGCATCCGCACGTACCGCACGTGCACCAGGGGTATTAGATTCACACATGACCCAATTTGTGTTTGTACCATCAACATGAACCGTTCTGAAATAATTCGGGGTTTTTACCAACAGCAACACAACCACCAATGCCCAGAATAACATTTTTGTCGCCGCCCAGGGTTTCTTGAAAGCGTCGCGGACAAATTTGTCCTTTAATAAATTCTGGTACATTGCCCAAGCCCACGAAAAACACAGCAATATAACCGCAAAGAAAAAAGCAATTATCAAGGGTTTTGTAAATTGTCCCAATCCATTTGCAAGCATATCCCAGGTATTACTGGCCGCAGGACATACAAACAGCGCATTTGGAGCATTTTCCGCACTTAATGTAATTGGGGTTGTCGGCGACAGATTTATGTCAAAAGCCGTCATCAAAATAATCGATGTCAATAAAACTATCGCAAACAGCATTGTTGGTTTCATGCGCCATTCCCCCGTTATCGGATTAATTATACCATAAATAACTATACAATTGCAATTTTTCAAATTTTTATCTAAGATTTTCATATGTTTAAGAAAAAAACGCGTGTTATTGTTGGGATTACCACATTTTATGATGAATACCTGGGGGTGTCGATTCCGGGGCTGGCACGAATGAAGGAAAAATTTATTTTGGTCGTGCATAATGACAACCCAAGTGTTCATATAACAAAACAAAAAATTCGAAAACTGGGGTATCGGGGACGACTGTACATCATAAACGCAAAACATAATATTGGACAATTGCGTGCACGATTGGCAATTCTGGATTTCGTTCGCAAGCACAAGTTAAAATCACAATGGTTTGTTTTTGCAGACGATGATGATATTTTAACTAATTTGAACATACCGAATGTATCCAGGAATAATTTTGCCGTGATTCAAAACATGGTTGTTATTCGCACACGACTGATTGATGTGTTGCGCGCGGTACGTGATTCAAAAAACATCACAACAGATGACGAAAACGTATATCTGGTACGACCGCACGTGGGATTAGCTGGAACGTTGGCACGATTTGCCGCAATTATGCGATTGGGCGAAGTATTAAACAACGCATTACAGGACCTGACCGATGTGGACGAGTCTTTGTCTTTTCGACCACCTGTTGATATGATGATGTGGTCGGCATTGAATATTATTGCACGATATGACAATCAGTGCGCCACACCAATTTATATGGATACAACAAACTATATCGCAACCGACATTGATACATGTCCCGTAAAATATGGAATGAAGTTGCAACCGACAAAAAATGCAACTCAGCAATTTCAGCGTGCAATCGCACGATATGATGCGGCCGTGCGCATCGCATTGGCAAATGAAAATGCCGCCCCGGCGGGGCAAGAATAATACGTATAAAAAATTCCAAAAACTATAAATATATGATTGAAAACGCAGGGTAATATTTATACAATATCCCCGACAATTAAAGGAACAGAAAGATGACATATAATGAAATTCGCAAGGCTTTTTTAGACTATTTTGAATCACGCGGACACAAAATTGTTCCGTCTGCGTCGTTGATACCAAATGACCCAACATTATTATTCACGGTTGCCGGTATGGTTCCATGGAAGGGAATTTTGCAGGGCACCGAACCCGCTTTTGCACCACGTGTTGCCGATATTCAAAAATGTATTCGCGCAGGCGGAAAACACAATGACCTGGAAGATGTGGGTTTTGATGGCCGTCATCATACTTTCTTTGAAATGATGGGAAATTGGTCGTTTGGCGACTATTTCAAAGAAGGCGCAATTGAAATGTCTTGGGAATTGTTGACCAAAGTGTTTGGTCTGGACCCAAATCGCATTGTGGTAACAACACATTACAGCGATGATGAAGCAATCAAAATTTGGAAAAAAGTTGCAGGTAAAGATGCAATTTTGTTGGGCGATAAAGATAACTGGTGGTCGGCGGGCGAAACAGGCCCATGTGGTCCATGCACAGAAATGCACTATGACATGGGCGAACATTTACCGGGTGGAATGCCGGGCTCGGCGGACGAAGATGGTGGACGCTGGGTTGAAATTTGGAATGACGTGTTTATGCAATACGACCGTGATGCAAACGGTAATTTGACCCCGTTGCCAAAACAGAATGTTGATACAGGTGCAGGATTGGAACGTTTTGCATCGATTATGCAAGGCAAGACCGATAACTATGATACAGATTTGTTTGTGAATCTGAAACGAGCGGTGTCCGACATTACGGGCGTTGCAGAAACGGCAGAAAACGTTGCCAGTTTCAAGGTTATCACAGATCACCTGCGTTCGGTTGGATTTGCAATTGCAGATGGTGTAATTCCGTCCAATACAGACCGCGGGTATGTAATTCGTCGTATTCTGCGTCGCGCGATGCGTCATGGTCAGATTCTGGGACATCGGGGGGCGTTGCTGTCAAAACTGTACCCTGCCCTGATAACGGAAATGGGGGATGCATACCCAGAATTGGCACGCGAACAGGCACGTGTTATTGAAATTTTGCAAAATGAAGAAAACTCATTCGCGGATATGCTGCAAAATGGTATGAAGTTGTTGGAAAATGAAATTCCAAAACTGAATAATAATATGCTGCCGGGGGATATTGCGTTCAAATTGTTTGATACGTATGGTTTCCCGCTGGATTTGACCCAGATGATTTTGCGCGATCGCAACATAGATGTTGATGTGGCGGGATTTGAAAAATCTATGGCCCAGCAAAAGGAACGTTCGCGCGCGGATACACGTGGCACACGTATTTTCTGGGAATCGCAGACGGATTTAGCCGACACGGATGACAGCGCTAAATATGCGCCAATCGATATGGAATCACGCGTATTGTCAATATTGCGCAATGGGGAATTTGTTGAAAGCGCAGATGCCGGCGACGAAGTCGAAGTTGCGTTGGATAAAACAACATTCTATGGCACCCAGGGCGGTCAGGTTGGCGACAGCGGCGAATTAAAAATCGGCGAAGATACAGTTATGAACATAACCGAGGCAGCACGTGTTGATAATGTTGTAATACACAAGGGAACATTGGTTGCCAGATTGAATGTCGGCGATATTGTAAAGCCAATTATTAACACAGCGGTGCGTCAACAAACCGCGCGCGCACATACGGCAACACACCTGTTGCAGGCGGCATTACGCAGTGTCCTGAACGAAGACGTTGAACAACGCGGATCCAAGGTTTCACCAGATTCGGTTCGATTTGACTTTCGTTTTGGCCGTGCGATGACGGCGGATGAAAAACAGGCGGTTGAAGATTTAGTAAACAAGTGGATTGCTATGGATATGCCGGTTGAACACGATGAAATGTCAATGGAAGACGCAATCAAAAAAGGCGCGATGGCTTTGTTTGGTGAAAAATATGGCGACACCGTCAAGGTTATTACCGCGGGCGATGTTTCATGCGAACTGTGTGGTGGGACACATGTATATCATACGGGCGAAATCTTGAAAGCCAAGGTGAACAAAGAAAAATCAATCAGCAGTGGCATTCGCCGTATTACCATGTCGGTCGGAACGTTGGCTGAATAATAAAGAAAAAATCCTGCAACTTGCAGGATTTTTTGATATTTACTTTTAATTCTTGATCAATGTTTTTGCCATGGTGATGGATTCAGGTGTGATTTCGGCACCGCTGATTATGCGTGCAACTTCGTTTGTTCGTTCGTCGCCACTAATTTCACGAACCGATGTTGTTGTTTTTTCATCCACAACCGATTTAGATATTTTAAAGTGGCGGTCCGCAAAGCCCGCAACCTGGGCGGAATGGGTGATAACCAACGCCTGGTTAGAATGCGCAAGGCGATTTAATCGCGCACCAACCGCAGATGCGGTCGCACCACTGATGCCCGTATCAATTTCATCAAAGACAAACGAATGCGCGTCATTTGTCCCAGCCAGCACAACACGCATAGCCAACATTAATCGTGCCAATTCACCACCCGATGCCGCCCGATGAAGCGGTGCAAATGGAGAACCCGGATTGGTTTTAATCATAAAAGTAATGTCGTCTATGCCGGTTGCCGATGGCGCAACACCGTTGAATCCAACCGTGAAATCAGCCGACCCCAATTTCAAATCAGGCAATTCCGACAATAAATTTGTTCGCAGGGCATTCGCCGCCACTTTGCGCGCATCGGACAATAAGGTCGCAGCGATATCAAATTCAGCACGGCATTGTTTTACAACGGTTGTTAGTTTTTGTAATTCCGCATCTGAATTATCAATCGCGTCTAACTGGGCGGACATTTCATTCAAAATGCGTGGCAATTCATCCGCCGGAACATGGTGTTTTCGGGACGCGGCACGGATTGCGAACAGACGTTCTTCGATTGAATCCATGTTATCCATATCCGTTGTTTCCGGTGTCAAACTTTGTGCAATTTCGGCAACGGATTCCGCCAAATCATATAATTTATCAATCTGTTCAGAATATGGGTTTTCATCGCCACGGATGCGTTGCAAAATATGCGCCACATTAAACAACTGTGCATCCAGCGAATTTCCACGTGGGGAAAGTGCCTCTAATGCCTCGCCCAGGATGGCGACATTCTTTTCCGCGTTCATCATATTGGCGCGCTTTGTCGCAAGTTCGTCTTCTTCGCCCGGTTGCGGATTTAATGCACGCAATTCGGCAACATTATGTTCCAGGTATTCACGTTCAGATGCGCTGCGTGCCAATAAATCCCGCAGTTCCGACAAACGTCGCGCCGCGCCGTGGTACGCGCCATAGGTTTCACGAACACGTGATAACAATGCAGAAAAATCCGCAATATTATTTTCTGCGAATGCGTCTAGTGTTGTACGGTGTGTTGTCTGGTTCAACAAGGTATGGTTCGCAAACTGACCATGTATTTCAATCAATGTGTCGCCAACAGCCTTTAGCGTTTTAACAGACACGGGCGTGTCGTTTATCCACGCCCTGCTTTTGCCATCTGTGGTCAGCGTACGACGCAATATCAGACCATCGGCAGAATCAATATCATATTCTGATAATATTTCAACCGCCTGGGGTGGCACAACATCAAATTCCGCCACAACGGACGCCATATCACAACCATGCCGAATAAGGCCCACATCGGACCGCGCCCCCAGCGCCAATGATAATGCATCCAACAAAATACTTTTGCCCGCGCCGGTTTCGCCGGTCAAGATATTCAGCCCCGCCCCGAATCCCAGATTCAGTTTTTCAATCAGTACAATATTCGAAATATTCAATCCAATTAACATGCCCGAATTATAGCGACATAACAGGTACATTTTCCAGCGAAAAATCATGCGTCCATAATATGTACGCACTTATTTTATAGCCCGGATAAATTGCCCGTAGCAGGTGCGCATATTCACGCAACTGAATCATGTATTTATCGCGAAATGTGGTGCGATCGGAATCTGTTTTATAATCCAAAATTTTGATTGTCTTGGTTGTGTCATCGATAACCAGTCGGTCTATGCGACGACTGATAAAACGATTGTTTATTGTACCGGCGATGGGAACCTCGGTCCCGGCGGTTAAGGTAAAAAAAGGTAATAGTTCTGGTCTGGAC
Organism: Alphaproteobacteria bacterium; assembly: GCA_015062525.1. Classification (GTDB taxonomy): domain Bacteria; phylum Pseudomonadota; class Alphaproteobacteria; order Rs-D84; family Rs-D84; genus Enterousia. Next base: position 24,763 of record SUUM01000007.1, read on the forward strand.
TTGATTTGCTGAATCAATTCAAAATCACCGCGCGTATTTGCCCCGTCTATTACAATGTTTTGCAGGCGCGCATGCGTTTGCGTACCACGGGACGTGGCAAAATTGGTGCGATCATGTGCAGATAAAATGTCATTCAACGTTGTCATTTGTAATCCTGATGTAATCTTGGGACGCGTCGCCCGCCAAAACGCGCCACAGTTGCGTGTGCCATGCGTTCTGGGGCGCATTTTTGTTTGGCGTATAACCATAGATATATAATTCATCACGTGCGCGTGTCATCGCCACATACAACAGACGATAATATTCCGCCGTACGAATCCGCATTAATGCATCTGATGCGTTGCGACGTGCCATGCTGGCATCACCACGTGGTGTCCACAGCCAAACCGGCATATCACCAGATTCAAGCGGTAAAATATTTTCATTTTTTGGCGTGCGTACGGTATCGATTAAAAACACAACAGGGGATTCAAGGCCCTTGCTGCCATGAACGGTAACAATGCGAACACCATTGGACGCATCCATGTCGCGCTTAATCTCGCTGCCCCCGGTGATGAACCATTTCAAGAATTGATATAACATACCGGGTTGCGTACGTTCATACGCCAAACAAATTGTCATAAATTCTGCCAGGGGATCGATTACTTGGGGCCCCAGTGCCGATATGAATTTTTGATACACACCATCCGTATTTAATACGCGGTCAAAAAATGAATAAGGCGCAAGTTCCGTCGCCCAATTTTGATATTCCAACAGGCGTGAAAAAATGTCCGGATTGACATCCTTGATAACATCTAAGATTGTAATGGGTGGGGCGTCCTGGGCGATGCGACGACGTTCCTGATTTGTATCATTTTTAATTTTACACAAATTAAAAATATCACGTTCAGTCAAATAGAAAAGCGGACTTTTTAACACACAACATAAACTAAAATCATCCGCCGCATTCAGGCACCAACGTGTCAAATTTAACATATCGCGCACCGCCGGAAAATTTGGCAGGACGATACGGTCGCTGCCTGCGACATCAATACCGCGACGCTTTAGCGCAATTGTCAATGGCGACGCCATTGGGTTGCGCTGTTGGACCAGAACCATAATATCGCGCGCCGCAAATTTACCAGAATCAATCAGTTTTTTTATTCTGTCCGCAACCCCATCGATGTATTGAGGCAAGGTTGTTTCTGATTCCATTCTTGCCGTTAACTTGTGCAATTCAACCGCGCCGGGCGCAGACGCACGAAAACATTTGTGTTCATTATTCGCAAACCCAGATATATCAATAACACCTGTGTCGGCAAAAAATTTATCAACCGTTTTTAATATCGGCGCCGTGGAACGAAAACTTTGCGCCAATGGAATTTCCGCGATTGTACGCATATTCTCGGAAATTTGTTCGGATATTGCATCACGACTGATTGCAAACGCATGCGGGTCCGCCCCCTGAAAACCATAGATAGACTGTTTAGTATCACCAACAACAAATAACGAACGCGCAGTTTGTTCGGTGTCGCCATCTGCAAAAAAATCGCCCGCAAGCAAACGCAAGATATCCCACTGGGCCGGGGATGTGTCTTGGGCCTCGTCCACAAGGATGTGCGACAATGACAAATCCAACTGGGACAGAACCCAACCCATAGTTGCAGAATCAGAAAACAATTTGCGCGTATATAAAATCAGGTCTTCGAAATCTAATAAATTACGAGCGCGCTTTATACGTCTGTACTCGTCCGCGAACGCCGCCGATAAATCAAATAACGCAAGCGTATCGTCAAACAACATTTGGTTCGCATTATATTGATTTAATTTATACACCCGGTCCTGTTCTGTGGCCAAATATTCCTTTTTAGATACGGTTGCTTTTTTATCGCCTGTGGCGGTCAGGTACGCAGATTTGTATTTTTCAAAATCAATCGTCGTATCAATGTATTGTTTCGTTAAATTAATAATTTCATCCAAGTACTTGGCCGGCTTTTTCGCGTTATTTTGTTCGATTTGCGCCAATTCAATGATTTTTTGTAGCGAAATCTGGTCAAAATCCGCAGGCGGCGGATTATTTAGTTCCAGAAATTTCACAGTCGTATCAACAAAGTATTCGCGATATTTACCAAGGTTTTCAACCTGAAAAAATTGCTTGTATTGGGCACTTAAAATGCCCAACAAGTCCGTTAAATATGTTTCGGACACACGCCCCACTATGTGGGAAAAAGCATCATAGATTCGCCCATCGTTTTTCGGCGAATTAATCAAATTATTAAACGCATCTTGCAACAATAATCGCTGGGCAGAATCAGACACCAGTGTCCACGAAGGGGACAGGCCCGCCTCTATCGGAAAGCGATGCAAAATCTCCTCGCAAAAACCGTGAATGGTTTTTATTTTCAAAATTTCCGGACTGTCGATAAACTTGAAAAAGATTTCACGAGCATGTGCAATATCATCCGATGTTGCCGGACGGTTTATCGCAACCCCATCCAGCAATTCAACCAATTCACCATCGGTCGCCGTCGCCCATTCGCGCAGAGCATCCAAGATACGATTACGCATCTCGCCCGCACCGGCATTCGTGTACGTTAGGCATAATATTCCCGACGCACAACAATCGGGCGTACGAAATAAAATACGCAACAAACGCTGGACCAGAACGCTGGTTTTTCCAGTGCCTGCGTTCGCCTGGACCCAGACATTTTCGGTTGGGTTTGCGGCACGATCTTGTTCCGGTGAAAGCGTACGTTTTTTTGCCATTTATGCCCTTGCATTGTTGTTTTGATTTTAGTATAAATCCATCTGAACTGCAAGTTATATAAAAATCCGTTTTTGGATTCAGGGGGAAGGAATGGAAATTACACAAGTTTTATTAATTGGTGGCGCAATATTGGGCGGACTGTTGACAATTACTTTGGGCGTTTTGTTTTTTGTGTCCAGAAAATCGCAAAAGGTTATGGAATCGCTGCTTATGATTATGACGCGACCTGAACGTGCCAAGGTGGCGGACGCCGTACGTGTACTGAACACTATGTTAGCGGACGAAATAAATAAAATCGAACAAAGTTTTCAGACCATGCGCGATACGCTGAACGCACAAATCGCAACAGCTGATGAATTAAAAAAGATTCTGACGGAACAAAATGAAAAACTTGTTTCCAATGCAGACGAGGCAACAAAAAAAATTGCGACCATGTCGGGACGATTGGATAATACTGTTGCGGGCCTGGGGCAGATTGTGGAATCCCAGTCATGGACGGATGTAGAAAACGCCACCGACAGATTTATGACGTCTGTTAATGGGTTGTTGGGGCGGATTGACCAGACCGCACTTGACACCACAGAGCGCACAGGACAAATACAATCGCAGATTGATTCCTGGATTGACAGCGGCAAGACATTGGCGGAACATCTGGGGGACGAATTTAACAAGAATACAGAACAGATGAAAACCCTGGCGGGGGAATCAGAAACCATGCGTGGAAAATTAGCGGAACTTGCCACATCCGTCGCAGGTGGATTTAATGACGTTAAATCATCCGCATCAAATTACGAAGACATCATGGTACGAAACGACAGATTGCTGGACGGTCATCTGGATAAACTGGCGGAATTTAGCAAACAGTCCAAAAAGCAATTAACCAGCCAGATGAACACGCTGACCAACACGGCGAACGTTGTCGCAGGTCAGGTACGATTGGCAGAATCATCAATAGACAAACAAACGCGTCGCCTGACGGATGCGGTGGAAACATTGATATCAACGGCGACAAGCACCGAAAATTCTGTACGCGGAATATCAACAGAGTTAGCAACGCTGACCAATCGATTTGATGGCGAAATCAAGGAATTTGCGACGGGGGTCGTGTCTGAACTTAAAACCGTATCAGGCGTTGCGAATGCCACACTTGAAAACACCAAAACCGCCGCGGGGGCGTTCAGCGAATCTGTGCGCGCAATGGCAACGGGTGTGCGTGAAACGCTGATTGAAATGAACACAGCGCACACGCAATTGTCTGGACAATCAGAAAACCTGATTAAGATGTCATCAGAAACGACGGCTCAGTTGCAACCATTGTCTGCATTGATTGAAAAATATTACTCTGCCCTGCCCGATTTATCACGTGGCAGTGTCGAGGCAAGTCAGACCCTGGAACAGATTGTAAGCAGTCTGAACGAAAAATTAAATCAGATGAAGACCACAGTCGCTGAATCCACGACGGCAATTTCTGATTCCGCCATTAAATTAGAGGATTTGGCCGGTACATCACGCCAACAGATGATTGATTTGATGTCCGACTATGCCAAAGCGGTTAATACAATGCAGACCCTGAACAAGCAAATGATGGTCGCACGCGCATCGGCGCCGATGGATGCAATAAAATCTGCGCCAACGGAATCGTTTGGGCACATCAGCAGCTCGGATTTCTTGGCACAGGGCGACAAGATGTTTGAAAAACTGCACGAACTGGCAATGGATTTAACGCGCGCAGCGGGCGCGGAAATTCCAGATGTAGTGTGGAAAAAATATCACAGCGGGGACAAAACAATCTTTTCAAAATGGCTGGCCAAGATGCTGAGCGCAGCGGACAAAAAACGCGTCAAAGAAATGCTAAAAGGCGACGCAGTATTTCGTTCCCAGGCGACACAGTTTGTACGCAGCTTTGATAAAATTCTGGCACGTGCACAGCAAACAGATAATGCAGATAAAGTATCAGCCACATTGATTAAAACAGATTCTGGTCAGATATATATTGCGTTGAAAAGTTATGTATAAAAAATCCCCGCCAAATGGCGGGATTTTTTAGTGGTTAGTGTAAGTGCATCCGTCTGTGCACAGCACAGCCGAGATAAAAAGAGCAAAGAGCAATGAGCAAAGAGCAATTAATGTATCGTTACTGCGATAAATAAAAGTTTATCTTAGTCATCAGGCATCAGTCATCAGTCATTAGTGGGGGCAAAAATTAAAAACTTTTGTCATTCCTGCGCAGGCAGGAATAGGGTCCAAGAAATTCAAAAATGCTTACTTGGTACGCTTTGCGCGCGGTTTTAAGTCCCTATCCCCGCCGTCGCGGGGATGACAAAAATCATAGATTTTTGTAAAAACTGATGACTGATGACTGATGACTGATTACCCGGATAAACTTTTATTTAACAATGTTTGTAGTTGAAAAAATTGTTAATTTGTGGTATAATGCGTGCATCAGACGGCGGATTTTTGCGGTCTGTTTTTTTTATCGAAACAACCGGCGCACATAATTAACAACATAGGGAATAATTATGTCACGGATTTTACAATTACGGCGCGGGAATACCGCAGAACACGAAAACTTTACAGGTCAAATCGGCGAAATAACAATGGACACGGATGCGAAAAACATACGCATACACGACGGGGAAACACCCGGCGGGACACCGATGGCACGGCGGGATGAAATACCAGACCTGACACCGTTTGATTATGTCATAGAATGGCAAATGCCCACAGCAGAAAACAACCACACATGGTACCGCAAATACAAAAGCGGCTGGGTTGAACAAGGGGGGATTATACACAGTCCTGATACAACACCTGTTACACAGATACTGCCTATAAAAATGAACAACGATATGTATTGCTTGGTATACGGAGTGTATTTCAATAGCGCAAACACAATAACTTCGCAAATCCGTAACAAGACATCTGAAAGTTTTGGCATAAAATGTTCTTTACAGGCAACAAATGTCGCTTGGTACGTTTGTGGCATTTCGAAATCGTAATAAAAATGCGACCAATTTGGTCGCATTTTGCTTTTATTCCAAGCCTAACTTTTTCTTTAATGCCGGATATTCTTTTATAACATTATTAATCGCGACATTATTTGGACTATCCTGTTTACTGTTTATGGAATTCCACAGTCCAACTGATTGAACTTCTTCTATGGTACGAGCACGTACATCATAACCAAAACTTGTCAATGATATTTTACGATTGTTTTGGACCGCCATTGCCCAAAACCAGACATCATCTTGATGCTTGCACAAGCTAACAAATTTTTCCGACAATAAAACATCTTTATATAATGACTTTGGCGGATATAGAACGCCACCTATACCGCAAAGCAAATTATTATAACCTCTCTTAAAATAAAAGTTAAATAATACACGTCGTTCGGACAATCTCCACGTCCGATACGGTTGAATTTTGTTGTTTGTAATATTAATTTTTCTGATTCTGTGTGCGATAATATCATTTGGATAGCGATTGTGTCGCTTTAACAATGCTTTTAATAATGTTTTTGGATATATAACATCATCATCAACTGTTATTATGTTAGCATATGGAAAATCCTGTAAGGCCCAAACTAACTTGTTATAAGAACGCAATGCACCTGACACAAATTTTATTTCAAACAAATTATTCTTTGTTAGATCTAATAAATTTTGCGGAAGCATTTTGTCTGGAAATTCCGCTTCGCTTAAATACAAAACTATTTTGTTTGGTTTTACGGTTTGATCCAACAAAGATTGAATAACCCTGTGCACATCGTTTATGCGCGCAGGAAAAGACGTTAAGGATATTATATTTTGTTTGCTCATTTTATTCTCCGCGATTATATTTTTTAGAATTTTAGTAATTACATTGATATGATATTTGGGTTGTGTATCACTTATAGCCTTGTATAAGTCACAACCATGCACCACAGTTAGATGTTTTGTAATTCGAGTGTATTTTATATTGTTTTTCCTTTTCAAAGACCTATCGCTGTTAACAACCAATAAGTAAATATTACGATTATTATATTTGTCGGATATTTGTTGTAATTTTGATATTACTTCATTGATATTTATATTTTCGTATATGCTGGTCGAATATACAAACAATATCTTTTTTTTGCTTTTCAACATGTCCACAAAACGTTGAATGCGCCTATCATATTTTTCTTTGATATTTGGATAACTGGTATCAAAATCGTCATTTTGTGAAAATTCGTGTCTGAAAGACAGGTTTGTATATTTATTCGCAAACAGCCTGTAATCTTCTTCAAAAACTGGATAGAGGTATTCTTTATCAAAAAATCCAAAAAAATTATTAATAATTAAATCAAGTCTTGAACTTAATCCTCCGTTTTCATTAGCACAATCAACCCAATCAAACGGGCTGGATGTTTTTCGAATATTCAAAGCATTAAGTGTCTGTGCAACAAAACACTTTTCACCCAATGACACAACATAATCATAGCTTGTACGTCGCATATCTACTAACCCTTGATTTTTAACAATAATATACATCCAAACAACTTCACCTTGTTGTCCTGTATTACAATTAGATTGAATAAATCAAACAAATTTACACACACCATCGTATCAAAGCGGTCAATTCTAACAACAGGAACAATACCAAACAAATAAAAACGTCTACGCCTAACAACAAGATATGCTTTAAATTTTTGAAAATCATTTGTTTTAATATGTTTACGTATTTTTTTTGACAATCTGCGGTCTATATAACGTTTTATACCATAACCATTACGAATACGGCACAATAAATCAAACATCTGTTTATGATCCGCCTCACACTCGTATGTTTTACGTATTTCATACATAATATGCCGAACAACATGGTGCCAGACATGTTCCGCAAATTCCGCTTTAGGCAAATTTGCTTTTAAAATCAAATCAAAATTTGTTACAAATGCGTTATATTTAGAAACAGCCTTATCGTGCGACAGAAAAGCAGAATCCAACGAATCTGGACGTTGAAAGAAATAATGATAGTAAGTTCCGTCGACTAATTCCAAATCTTTTGCACTTAAAACAATTTGTGTTAGAAAAACACTATCCTGAGAAGTACGTATTTCAGGCGGAAAGGATATGTTATTATCTTTTATTAATTCAGATTTGTAAATAGCAGACCAAAACGCAGATGAAAAATTCACCATCCCCTTAGATAAAGCCGAACGTATCCAATGACGACACGTTGTGCCGTTATTCGAGTTTGTCATCCATACATCGCCTTGGACCACATCTGCCCCAGTCTGAACTGCACATTCATACAGTTTCTGATAAAAGTCCAAATCAACATAATCATCAGGATCAACAAACCCAATGTATTCACCCGTTGCGTTTTTTAAACCAATATTTCTAGCAACCGCAACCCCTTGATTTTCTTTTTGGACAAATAATTTAATTCTGGAATCCTTGGCTGCAAATCCCTGAAGTTTTGATAATGTATCATCTGTTGATTTGTCGTCGATGCAAATTATTTCAATATCGTGCAACGTTTGGTTAACCAATGCGTTCATACTGCGTTCTATATAATGCTCAACATTATAGCATGGAACAATAACTGAAACTTTTGGCATATTATTTCCCCATAAATTTGTGTGGGTGGGGATGAAACAACCGGAGCACTGTTTTAGAAACTCGCCCTTTTGGCATTCATGTTTGGTTTTCCCATGAACGCGCCCCACCCGTGATATTAAAAATCGAACGGAAATAAAAAAATGCCACAAAAACTGTGGCGACCGGGACGCTAGACAAATCATAGTCCACGCTAATGACCCCATTGACCTTTGGCAAAGCCTGTTGTATAGTCAACGGCATCCCGGTCATTGACCGAGATTAAAAAACAAGCGCGCCAAAAACAATAAGATTAAATGCCTGTGGCGCGCCGTAGCGTGGATTTGAAAGAGCTTGTCTAGGGCTCCCGAATCCCACTCCCATGCGATTCAAGGTGCAGTGTAAAATATATTTTATGGATTTTCAAGAGAATCTTTTCCTTTCGTTTTTATGGGGCATATATTACACTGTATCCCAACAGGAGATATGCTATGCGAAATTTTTTGTTTTTAGTTTGCGGATTGGTGGCATTGGGCGGTTGCAACAGTGTGTATATGAAGCCGAATACGTTGGATGTGAATCAGGTATTTTATGCCGACCGTGGCGGGTATTCTATGCGGCGCAGCGTCAAAGAAACCATGGAATCGCGAGGGTATAAGGTTGTAGTCGGAAAAGCCAAGACCGTCAAAGAATGGACGGACGCAGACGGAGATTCAGAAATAGACACAACAAGCATTCCCAACAATACAAAATATATTATTAAAGCAAAGGAACGTAGAGAAACTTTTCGACCGGTATGGTGTGCGCTGAACGGATTTTGGTGGTGGAATTTCAACGTTTCAATCGCCGACCAAGAAACAGGCGACGAATTGTTAACATGGCGCGGACGTGGATGTGCAAACAGTTCAGTTAGATTATTGAACAGAATACTGGATGATATGGAGAAATAAAGACCCCATCCCCCTGCGGGAACTCCTCCACAGGCGGAGAACTTGGTATTGTTTTTAATTTTACTTAGACCAATAAAAGTTTATCGGGGTATTTAATATTTTGAGAAATTAAAAACTCTCGTCATACCGGCGCAGGCCGGTATCCATTGTGTTCCGTGGTATTTATAATTTGCACTATGAAGCAATGGACCCCGACCTTCGTCGGGGTGACGGCTTTCTTTTTGCTTAAATAAACTTTTATTTATCTAAGCATTAATTGCTCTTTGCTCTCTGCTCATTGCTCTTTAAAAAAAATCCCCCGGCTGGGGGATTTTTTTAAGTCTGTGCGAATTAATCGTCGATGACGCTGTATTCACAGAAGCCTTCGTTCGTATCACAGCGAGAAATTGTGCCTTCGCTGATGAAATAGCCCTGTTCGTGCAGGCATGCAGGGCACACCTTGGGGGCTTCGGTGCCGATGTGCCACATGCCACAGTTTGTGCAACGCCACATGACGATTTTATCCTGTTTGAACAATGTGCCGTCTTCGATTGCGTCCGCCAGGGCACGGAAGCGCGATTCATGATAGCGTTCGGCATAACCAATGTTTTTCAAGATTTCTGCGATTGCGGGAAAACCCTCTTGCGCGGCGATTTGTGCAAACTTTGGATACATTTCGGTGTTTTCTTCGTGTTCGCCGTATGCAGCTGCCTGCAAGTTTTCCAATGTTGTGCCGATTTTGCCCGCAGGGAATGACGCGGTTATTTCCAGTTCGCCCCCTTCCAAAAATTTGAACAGGCGGGACGCGTGTTCTTTTTCCTGGTCCGCTGTTTCCAGAAAGATTTTGGAAATCGCCTGGAAGCCTTCTTTTTTCGCCGCAGACGCATACATGGTATAGCGGTTGCGCGCCTGGGATTCACCGGCAAATGCAATTAACAGATTTTTTTCGGTTTGTGTACCTTTTAATGATACCATAGGTGCTTCTCCTTTTGCTGTTTTTTGTTCATAGGCGGATTTTACCAGACTGATTTTCAAAAATCAAAATTTTATTTTTTCTGGCGCGACAATTGTTTTTTACAGGCGTGAGCATGGATTAAATCCATGTATTCATCGTATAATCTAATCCCAAGAAAGGCGCGAGCCTGCTCGATTGTATCGCCATAGGACCAATACGTACCGTGGTCCGTCGTGTATTTTGCGACAATATATTTTGGACTGCCTGAAATATATTTACCATAACAGTTTTCAGATACCAACCAGGCAGAATAAAATTCAAAATGATTCTTTTCCCTGTGGGGCAACGGCGTGTTCAGAACAAATTGTTTGTCCCGGACATCTTGGATTTTATGTATAAATGGGGTTTGCACACGCCACAGACCACCAATGAATTCCACGTCAGACACGGCAAAGTTTGCCAATGGTGCTATGGTGCCATCGCGACTGTATGCCATGGTTTGGTGTTTGCTGTCTAAAATCGCCGCGTTATACGCACGTTCTTTTTCAGCAATGGTTTTGTGGGTTGCAAGTTTATTTCGTGTCATTTTCAATCCCCAAGAATTTCTTTTCTATGGCAGCAACCAGCTCTGGAATCCCTACTCTCCCTGCTGCACTGATGGTTAATATTTCAGGTTTCTTTTTGCGACCGAATGATTTCTTGAACGCGGTCATTTTTTCGTTCAATTCGTTCGCGTCAATTGCATCTATCTTGTTTATCACAACCATTTCAGGCTTTGCAATCAAATCACCACCGTACGAGTCCATTTCATGACGAATGGACGCATAGCGCGTTGCCCAATCTGGTTCCGTGCCATCAATAACGTGCAGAATCATTTTTGTGCGTTCTGCATGCCCTAAAAACTGGTCGCCCAGACCAACGCCGGTGTGCGCACCCTCGATAAGTCCAGGCAAGTCAACCAACACAAATTCGCGGTCGTGCGCATACATAACACCCAACTGGGGATTCAAGGTTGTAAAAGGATAATTCGCAATTTTGGGACGCGCCGCCGTCACCGCAGACAATAATGTGGATTTGCCCGCATTTGGAAAACCAACCAGCCCAATATCCGCAATCAATTTCAGACGCAGGACAACTGTGCGCTCTTCGCCCGGCAGACCGTCATTCGCCTGTTTCGGTGCGCGGTTTGTGGGACTTTTGAAATGCAGATTACCCCAACCGCCATTACCGCCACGCGCGGCACGATATTCCATGCCGTCCTGGTTCAGGTCAGCGTATTCAATTTCTTCGTTCTCGGACAGAATTACCGTACCGGTCGGCACCGGCAACACCAAAGTATCGCCAGACGCACCCGTGCGCATTTTACCCATGCCGTTTTCACCACGCTGGGCAACGAATTTTGTTTTATAACGATAGTCAATCAACGTATTAACATTTGGTACCGCAACAAATACTACGTCGCCACCACGACCGCCGTCACCACCATTTGGACCACCAAATTCAATATACTTTTCACGGCGAAAACTGGCGGAACCGCTGCCACCATCACCTGCCTTGACGTAAATTTTTGCCCTGTCTAAAAACTTCATAATTTTGCCTCTTGGGTTGCATTATAATCTAAAAACTTGCAATTTCCAGTCTAAAACACTATAATATACGAGCCGGAAACGGTGATGATTCTGAATCCGTTGTGAAATAGTCATTTTGGACTGGGGGGCGGTACCCCACAGCTCCACCATCTGATGTGATTGGGTGTCGCATTTGATTATGGGGCTGACATAGATTCGACAGATGATAAAAGACAAACTGGGTGAATCCGACATGGCGTCGTTAAAAGCCGACTAAAAACTGAATGGCGATAGAATCGCTGCGAACGACAATGTTCGCCTTGCAATGGCTGCCTAATGTGGCGTTGAATACGATTGGCAATTGTTGATTGTATTCGTTTTAGTTATTGCGGGGTCGGCCGGGGACCTGGCACCAGAACGCCCGGCGATTTGATTTTGTTTATTATAACAACAGGGAAAGGACATTAAAGATGTTTGGAAAAATTAAGAAAATATTCTTTACAGGCGTTTTCGGCGTTTTGTACATTTCATTCGTTGCACAGCTGGTCTATGTGTTGGGCTGGGTTGTTGGCATTGAAAACAAATTGGTCGGTTTGGGCCTGTTGACATTGGAATGGTTGATTTTAATTGCGGCACGCTATCTGTCAAAACGTTCCAGCAACAGCGCGCAACACAATAATGGATTTCGCCGTCGCTAAGCGATGATTAAACCGCCAATTGGCGGTTTTTTCTTTTTTATATCGATAAAATGTGATATAATATAAGGTATGAAAAAGATTATTTTGCCCTTGGCGGGTATGATGATGATTCTGGCGGGCTGTCGGTCATCGTCGACTGAAGTTATCGAACAACAAAACATCGCAGATTCTTGTGACGGGGCGCAGGGTACCGTTGTGCACTACGCGTCGCCAAACGGGAATGATTTGGTTCTGGAAACGGCCAAGCATGTAATCGAAATTCAAGCACCAGCAGATGTGCCATATTCATACTATGTGTGGGCTGGCGATAAAAAGGTGTCAGATGATCCGGATTTGATTATCCAGGATGGCAAATCGATGGTCTTGGTTGAGGAATAACAAACATAAAAAAAATCCCCGATAACGGGGATTTTTAATTCTGGTGGGTTAGGTAGGACTTGAACCCACGACCAAAGCGTTATGAGCGCTCCGCTCTAACCACTGAGCTACTAACCCACGACGACCATTATATATAAATTCCAAAACCATGCAAGATAATTTTTGCCAAAATTAAAACTTTATAAGATATCTATTATTGTTGACATGCAATTTGTTGACGATAGAATAAGTTTGACAGAAAAAATATGACTGACCGGAGTATAAAATTTTATCATTCCGCAATAAAGAACGTATTCCCCGACGCATGGAATATACGCAAGCCGGTCGTGCCCGGCGGTGTTAGCCCTGTTTTTTTGTGCGACACATCATCCGGAACCAAGGTTTGCCGTTTTAGCGAACGCAAAATCATTTTTCGCAATCAGGATGTCAGCTATCTTTTAAATCTGCACAATATTCCCGTTCCAAAAACGCGTATTCATGCGTATATTGACACTTGGTTTGAATCGTATGATTATTGCCCTGCCCCTACATTCTTTGAACACATAAATGCCGGCATGATGGATACGGAAATATTTGACATATACAAACACGCAACAGATATTCAACGGCAGCTATCTGATATTCCACCCGTAGATTTCCAGCCAAGCAACTATAAGCACATGCATGAAATCTTTGTTGCAACCCAGAAATTGCGTATTCATCCGACTTTGGCCCAGGTGTATGGCGCAATACACAAATTATTTTCCAATAATGGCGACCTTCGCGTTTTGCACAATGATCTGAACAACAAAAATATACTAGTTGATGACAATAAACACGTCGTGCGCCTGATAGATTTGGATGCTGTTGCGCTGTGCAACGAGAGTTTTTCTGTGATGATGACGTTGCGCACATATCCGCTGACAAATAATTTGGAATACATGGAATATTACGAAGACACAATGGGACGCAAAATAAATCGTTCAGCGATTACAAAAGGACTGAAAATATTAGAAACAATCCGCAAACCACAGGTTGCATTAAACCGCCTGTTGTGGCGCGGTTATAACACCGCGCCGGGGCGATAAATACACCCCTTGCAATTTATTCTAAAAGTTTTATAATTGTGCCCGACGCACCCGTGGCTTAATTGGATAGAGCATCGCCCTCCGAATTTCAAAACTCGTTGTTTTCTGTGGCTTTCATAAGATTTACAAAACTTTATATTTTTTCCTAGCATCAACGATTTACAGTTGTAAAATGTTTTACGTAGTAGGCGGGAGATTTATCAAATAAGTTAGCCATAGGTTAGCCACCATGCGTTTCGGTTAGCCAGACTGGTTAGCCAACCGTATAAGGAGAATGCCGATGCCTGCACAATCGAATGAACGCAGCCAGATTCAAAATCGTGAAATGGCAATGAAAATGTTGCGCAGTAAACTGTATGAACTGGAAATGCAAAAACAGGCCGCAGAAGAAGACGCAGCCAAGGCCGCACAAAAGAAAATTGAGTGGGGCAGACCAAATTAGAAACTATGTTTTATACCCGTATCAACTGGTAAAAGATGTTGGAACCGGGGGTTGAAAAAACTGACTCTGATGCCGTATTAGATGGGGATTTGGACGAATTTATGCTGGCATCATTGCAACAGGGCTAGAATTATTTCTTGACTTTTATATTGCTGACAATAAAATAAGGTTGACAATATTTTATTCCGGGGATTTTATGTCAGAAGACACGTTTATTATTTACAAGGCGGCTATATTTGACCGCTATCCAAATGCTAAAAACTTATGCCAGCCGTTGGTTCGTGGCAGTCAGCAAAATGTCATTTTTGCAAATGTCGATGGGCAACAAATGGTATTCAAATTTGGCAACCCTGATATTATCAGAAAAAATGCATACATCAGTCGGCTCTATGCCGAAAACGGTATCCCCTGCCCTGTTATCACGGCACATCAGTATAAAAATGTTTTCTTTGAAGAATACAAACAGATTCCCGGCAAAACACTGTATGAACGCATTGGATGTGGGATGGATGCTGAAAAAATAAAGCAGGTTTATCGTGAAACACTGGTTGCGTTTGCAAAAATGGGACAAATTAAGCCAGGTGTCTTGGACGGATTTCCGCATAAGCATATGCACATTGTTGCAGACGAACATATAACAAATGTGAACAACGCTGTCTTGGGCAAGTTATGTATGGCATTGGTATATCTGATAAATCTGGGCAATGATGACGACAAGGCTGTTTATCATACTGACATAACACCAAAAAATATCGTCGTGTCAGAAGACGGACACTTGGTTGGGATTTTAGACATAGACACCGCCGCAGTCAGTGATGTAAATTATGCGTTTGGTGCAATGGCGGCAAAATACATACAACTTGGGTTTGATATAAACGAATTATTTGATGTGTATGAAAAAATTAGTGGAAAAAAGTTAAACAAAACCCGGGCATCAGTGATTGCAAATGCAAATAATGCAGTCAAAAAAATGCTGTGGCAACATTCAAAGATAAAAAAAACACGGTAAAAGTCGCCACTTGCATTTTAATGAAATTTACGTATAATACACTGCAACGCACCCGTGGCTTAATTGGATAGAGCATCGCCCTCCGAAGGCGGGGATTGCGCGTTCGAATCGCGCCGGGTGCGCCAGAATTACAACCGCCCAGATGGGCGGTTTTGTTTTCTATTCAGAATATACCGGATTTTTAAGATGTTTCCAGTTCTGGGGGAATTGCCCCCAGAAACTGTTTTTATTTACCACCCGATATTGAACACCCACTTATAGTTTCCGAATTCAATAGGTTTATTAGATTTCCTTTGGCCCCTGTAGGTTGTACACAAACACCATTACCTGTTGTACCAGATGTAAGTTCACCATACAAGTCACT
>SUUM01000014.1 GCA_015062525.1 Alphaproteobacteria bacterium
TACTGGGTATCAAAGAACTGTTTTAATGTCATGTCGCGCAGAATCTCGTTGCGTTCTTGGCCAGGGTCTGTTCCGTGGTCGGCAATGGTCCGCAATTCACGTGCTTTCATTCGGGCTTCGACCAGCTTTGTGACGCCAACGCGCCCAATTTTTACACGCTTTGGCACCCCCAGGAACTTGGTATAGAAATAATACGTTTTTGTCCCGCCATAGGTCACAATGATGCACAAACCCGGTTGTCCATTGTCATAATACGTCATTGGGCGCTTGTCGGTTGGAATTGGCAATTCGGCCAACGTTTTTTCTGTAAAATTTATATGGTTAGTTGCCATATCTAAAACTCCACATTCGCTATATCGGTCCAAGTTATTCCGTATTTGTCAATGATGTTTTGCATATCATTCGAAAACCAATACGTGTTTTTGCTGCGTATATCCGACGGAAATCGCGAAGGATTTTTATAATCATCATGTTCTTCCTGCCACACCTCAAAATCCGAGACCAAAACACCCTTTCGCACAAGAGCCTTTGCTAATTCATTTTCTTGCAACCTGTCTTCTTCCGCATCAAAAAGCGGTCTTTCTGAATAAGGTTTGGAATAATAAGAAATAAAATCTGCCAGATACTGCAATTCCTCCTTCGTCAGACATTCTAATATATCAGCACATTGAGCAAACGTTTCGGCCTTTCCGTTAGCTTTATCCGCCCGACCTATACCAGTAATTAATCTGGCCAATAGAATAAGATTACGTTTCGCAATTCCTTCATGTACAGACCTTGCAAATCGCGCCAACATACTGAACAACTGGTCTTGATGCAGTTGCTCTACATCCCCTTGGCGAACATTCGTTAACAAGACATCCCTTGCCATATTTATATTTTTTTGACGCCATGCATCATATGCGTTTTGTAATCCACCACCAACCACCGGCACAGCACCCAAAACACTATCAACTATCTGCGGTAATACAGCATTTTCTTTTTCCATTTCAATCTCTTTTTGCTACCAAGGTCCGTGTTGCAAATACCCTAGTCCGTGAGACGTCCGTTTGTCTATTTTTGTTACCTATTTGCTACCAACGGCGTTTTTTGCTACCAATTTTCGTTAAACTTCGTTAAAGTCACATTAAACCACAACCCGCAGAAAATCAAGGAATATTTAATTAAATTAAAATCCGTTAAACAAAATAAAAACGGACTGTTAATCCGTATGTCACTGGTTCGAGTCCAGTTGCCCGAGCCAAGTTAGATAGCCGTTCGATTTCAGCAATGAGTCGAACGGTTTTTTCAAGCAAAACCAAGCCTTTCGTCCATCTATAACCGAGTTCGAAAGTAGTATGCCAAAAAGCTCTCTCCTATCCTGCATTCTCGAACTCTCTATAATTTTCCTTAGATTTCCAGCAAACTTCAAAAATCGTTTATAACAAAACAACCGCAATCCAATAAGTATTTTTAAAA
Source organism: Alphaproteobacteria bacterium (assembly GCA_015062525.1). Lineage (GTDB taxonomy): Bacteria > Pseudomonadota > Alphaproteobacteria > Rs-D84 > Rs-D84 > Enterousia. The sequence goes on from SUUM01000014.1 coordinate 1,459, forward strand.
CCGCTGACGCATGGTAAATTCGGCACTGAATTTATCAAATTCGCGTTGCCATATGTTTGAATCACGATGTGTATATCCCAATACAATCGTTGGAACAAACCCCCAAATATCAAATTTATTATTAGATATTGATACAGAATAACGCTGGGTAAAATCGCGTTCTGTTATTTGGGAAAAAGCACCATTATGCACAACCCATTTGTCATCATCGTATTCCGTCCAATAGAAATATGGTTCGCCGTAAATATGAAATCCCCATGGTAATTCTGCGCCAATTCCAATGCCAAATCCCGGTTGCCAGTATGAATATTCGGGTGCTGTTGTATCTTCACGCGTTAGCCCAACACGCAACATAGAATACAGGCGTGCATTAAATGAATATGAAAACCGCATTTGTGCCGAATATGTATTGCCTGACAGAAAGTCGTCATATAAGTCATATGAATTATTTAAATATTGCAGGTACAGACCGCCCGATAATTTGCGTGTAAAATCATAGTTCAAATCCAGTTTCGCACCCACCGACCAATTATATCGTTCCCAACCATACCAACGGCGGTTCCAGACACCGGCCAGCCAAACATCCCCACGATTCCAGATATAACGCGGTCCCGAACCAACCGACAGATATAAATCATCATAATCAGAAACGTCATAAATATTCGCATAAACAAACGCATCTGACTTCCACCGCCAATGATCAGATAATTTAAATTCGTAATTACCACCCAGTGAAAAGTTATATCCAATTGCGGATTCTGGGTCGCTTAAATCACGACACATTGGACCGAACATAGTATTTACACATTCTGTCCCACCGATTGCATTATTGATATTATTATCGGGGGCGGCACCAAAGTTAAACCATACATTCCAATTCTTGTTCTGGCGAACAATCCAACGATAATAGTTCATTACTTTACGCACATTATCTGGCAAATCTTTACCAGCCATAGCCAGGCGTAAATGATAATCTGCACGATACCATTGTTTGGTATGCATATAACATGTCGCCAATTCAAAACGAATACGCGCCAAATCTGGTTGGAAATCTAGTATTTTTTGATAAATTTTTATCGCAGAATCATAGTCCCCTTGCTTTTGTGCGATTTGTCCCAATAAAAACCACCGTTCAATTTCAAAAGCCAAATTATTCATCTTTGGCATTTTAGTAAGAATTTGATGTGCATGTTCAAAATCACCACGTTCCACCAGATTACCCGCCAATTTAATGGCTTCTTCGGTGGTCATAGTGATTTCTTTCACACCAGATTCAGCCCATACGCTAAATACGGGCTGAATCATTAACAACAAAAATACCAATATCCGTTTCAATGGTTATTAATCAGCTTTTCCGCCAAATCCGATATATACAGTTTTATTGTTGTTTTGAATGTCTTCAGAAGGATTTATCTTTTCTTGATATTGGAATAACGCAGTCGCTTCAGAAGGTGTATTATTATCACCATAATAATTTGCATTAAAATAACTATAAGTGGGATTTTCGTTGTTTAAAATGAAATGTTCATCTTGTGTATGCTGTGTATCTAAATTCATACCTGTTTTAGATATAGATACTTCATACCAATTATTAAAGTTTGCGTGTAAAGTTTCTGTTCCATTATTAAAAGTTAATGTTGCGGAGTTATCAGCAATAGGCAAATAATCGTTATTTTCACCTGAAGCATATTCAACAGTTCCTTTGGCTATACCAGTAAATCGTGTTTCTCCTTCAGGCATTGTTATAATTTTTTTATCTTCATAACCCGCTATAAAAGGGGCATCAAAATGGTCTCCCTGATAATCTATACCTATCACTCCAAAATCGGCATATCTTAAGTTAAGATCGTCAGCATATGTTTTATATTCCATATCTGCACCATCTTCAGTTCTAAATTTATTGTCTGTGGTTCTGTCAATTTTGCTTAACCATCTGTTTGGTATATGTTCTAACGTATTTCCTTCACCCGCAGCAAACGCAATGCCTTCTATTTGTCCGTCTTCTTTTACGAAAAATTTCATTGTATCAACTTGTCCTGGAGTAATCATAGTTTCAAATTTAACATCGCCCAGTGTATATTCACGATAATGGTTTTGTTCATAGAAATTATTCCAGTTTGTTTGATTTGAATCATTATCAAATATTGCTAATACTTGGTCTTCGTTATAAGAATCTATATTACAGCCACAGAATATCTTACCCCAATATCTAACCATATCTGGTTGTTCTCTATAAAAATCACGTCTTTTATCGTGTCCCCAATTCTTAAATCTTTTTCCGCCCTCAAGGAAAAGATACGCCCCTTTTTCTTTATCAGTATGGTGTCCTGGGGCCCTCAATGTCGCATGTCTGGCTGAGGCACTACGATTTATCACGTTAGATATATTATCTGAATCACTTGCAATACTATTCAAAGCATCTGTTCCAATAGCAGACTCGACAGCGGATGTCATTTCACTAATATTTGTAACACTACTATCCATACCTGTTACAGAGCTATTAGAAGTTGCAGCAGTGCTTGAAACACGTGATGTTGGTAATTCTATATTCCCTAAAGCAGAAGTGTTATTGTTTGAAACAACAGGGACACCGCCACCGCCAGAACCACCACCACATGCAGCCAATGCCAAGATTGATGTAAGAATTGCAATTTTTTTCATGATTGTTCCCCCTTTTTAATTTTCTTTTTAATCCTAGCCCAAAGCCGCAATAAAATCAACCACATTAAAGGCAACATATACCGCTGCAAGTTGGAGCGGACTTTATGACATTGGCGTCGGGAAGATGATTGGCGTAAAGCTGTAGATATGTTTTATGCTTGTATACGGCTAAGGATTTTTTTTGAATAAAAACACTTGTGTTATAACTGTAAAATGTAGTATAATTCCTTTCAGGAAAAGAAATTATATCAGGAGGTCCCCATGTCTATTAAGAAAACAAGCATTTTGGCACTGTCCGTATTATTGTCGTACGAATCGTTTGCGGCACCCACGGTTCTTGCAACCACCCCCAGATTGGGCGCATCGTCATCAGTCGCATCGACTGGGCGCGGCAAAGTAACAACATCTGTTTCGATTGGTGGTGGTCTGAATAAATTGACATCCAGTCGTGGTCAAAGCAGTTTTACGCCAAACAGTGCACCAACTGATAAACAAAATGAATTAATCGAAAACTTCCAAAAAGAAATCCAGAACGTACGTGATGCAGTGGCAGAAGAATTGCAGGCTCAAAATGATAAAATCAGGGAACTAGAATCAGTAATCGAAGAAAAAGATGAAAAAATTGCAGAACTGGAAGAAAGCATTGATGAAAAAATTGAAAGCAAAGGTTTTGTAACGGCGGAAAGTGTTACGTCGGAAATTTCGACCGCGAAACAAGAGGCGGTTAGACAGGCAACAAATGCGGCGGTCAAAGAAGTTAACAGTATGGGATTTGCGAAAACAGCAACAGTTCAGTCGGATATTTTGAGCGCAAAGAATGCGGCGATTGCACAGGCAAAAACCGAGGCTGTTGCAGAAGTTAACGGTATGGGATTTGCAAAAACTGCAACAATTAACTCGGATATTTTGACCGCGAAAAATGCGGCGATTGAACAGGCAACAACCGCTGCACTGGCCGAGGTTGAAAGAAAAGGTTTTGCAACGAATGTGTCCGTACAGAATTTAAAGTCCGAAATCACAACCGAACGTAATGCGGCATTAAAATCGTATGCAACATCTGCGGATGTATCAAGCGCGGTTACAGCGGCCAAGACCGATGCGATTGCACAGGCAAAAACCGAGGCTGTTGAAGAAGTTAACGGTATGGGATTTGCGAAAACTGCAACAATTGAATCAGATATTTTGACCGCGAAAAATGCGGCGATTGAACAGGCAAAAAACGAGGCTGTTGCAGCAGTTAACAGCATGGGTTTTGCAACGAACGCGTCCGTACAGGATTTAAAGACCGAAATCACAAACGCACGTAATGCGGCATTAAAATCGTATGCAACATCTGAGCAGGTATCAAACGCGGTTACAGCGGCCAAGGACGAAATCACAACCGAACGTAATGCGGCATTAAAATCGTATGCAACATCTGCGGATGTATCAAACGCAGTTGCGATACTTGCAACCAAAAAAGAATTAGAGAATTTAGAACTTGGGGTGGACGAAACCACTGTTGCAGGTATTGTTGACGAAGTATTGGGTACAAAGAAAGTTATCAGTGAAGACACACCCGCCTTTCAAGAGGTACAACAACAGGTGGCCGCGATGCCAACAACATACGCCAAGTCGTCTGCATTGACCAGTCTGGATACAAGGGTTACAAAGAACGCACAGGATATTACAGCGACCCAGGCTGAGGTTGACAATATCAGCGACACGATTGCAGGTGATTTGCTAGCTGATACAACCTTCAAGGAAGGCGTTTTGGCGGGTTTAAGCACCGATCTTAAAGAATTGCCTAGCAGGGTTGACAACCTGGAAAAACCAACAACATTGGAAGGATTGCTGAGTGGCAAGTTTGTTAAACCGGCAACATTAAACGACTATGCGACCAAGGATGACTTGAATACAGTTGATGGCAAGTTTGCTAGCTATGTAGAGATAGATGGTTTTAATAGCAGATTATTAGACTCTACGGCATTGGACAGCAAGTTTGTTAAACCGGCAACATTAACTGACTATGCGACCAAGGATGACTTGAATACAGTTGATGGCAAGTTTGCTAGCTATGTAGAGATAGATGGTTTTAATAGCAGATTATTAGACTCTACGGCATTGGACAGCAAGTTTGTTAAACCGGAAACATTAACTGACTATGCGACCAAGAATGCCTTGAATGACTATTTAATGATAAAAGAGTTTGATACCAACTTATCAAAATCTACGGCATTGGACGGCAAGTTTGTTAAAGAGGCAAATTTTGGCGAGCTGTTGAGCGCGAATGGTAAATTCAAAGAACTAAGCACCACAGTATCCGGCCTTGGTAATACCTATGCGACCAAGAGCGAGTTAGGCAATTATGCCACAGCGACTGACCTTGCCAATCTGAAAAAACCAGCAACATTGGGTACATTGTTAAAGGAT
>SUUM01000015.1 GCA_015062525.1 Alphaproteobacteria bacterium
CGTGCAGGGTGGGTGATGTATATTGCTGTTCATACACCTGAATTTCAACATTATTAACATGTATTGCCGGCATAAATCCCCCCATTTAGACTATAAAACAAACCAACGTTTGTTTTATAGTTGATTTGCGCTTGCAAAAATGGCGGAAATCTGCTATTTTTTTGTTTGACAAAATGGTATAAAACAAACGTTGGTTTGTTTTATAGTTTTAATACCAATTAACTTATTGATATTACATATGTTTTTTATATGAAAAAATTGTTGTTTTTGTACATGTGTCAGCACACAGGTTTTTTTGTAAAAAATACCAAAAAACCCGCCACTCGGCGGGATTTTTATTTTGTAATTCGCACATCCAACTGCGGAAAAGGAAAGTTAATTTTCTTTTTCGGCAACATTTCATAAATCTGTTCAATTAAATCCAAACTGCTGGCATACGCATCCGCATATTTTGCCCAATATCTGACAACCAATTCCACCCCACTATCCCCCAAACGTTCAATCAAAATTTGTGGCGCAGGATCCCACATAACACGCGAATCCTTTTTCAGAATATCCAAGATAACCTTGCGGGCATCCGCAATCTTATCACCATACGCAACACTTAATTTCAAATCTGTTCGACGTACCTTAGCATGCGACAAATTTGTAATTTCACCATTGGCCAGCGCCCCATTTGGCAAAAACACAACCTGATTATCAAAGGTATGCAATTCCGTAGTAAAAATCATAATCTTTTTTACAACACCCGTTTTCCCGGTTGCGGTTTCAATTGTATCACCAACCTTGAACGGCTTGAAAAACAGGATAACTATTCCGCCGGCAAAATTCTGCAGCGTTCCCGACAACGCCATACCAACCGCCAAAGATGCCGCCCCCAACACCGCTACAATAGACGTCATCTGGACACCAACCGTCGTCAAACAAATAACAACAACAAAAATTTTGAATAATATATTCAAAAAAGACAGCAAAAATGTAGACAAAGATGCCTCTAATTTACGTCGCTCCATTCCACGTTTAATAGCCGCCATCAATCGTTTGGTCAACCAAAACCCAATAACTAATATCGCCACCGCGGCAAGCAAACGCAACCCAAATGCGACAAGTTTCTCGCCCAACGACGACAAAATCGCCTCTAATGATCCAACTTCTATCTGCAATTTTTCTGCAACATTCATTTTTTTCCCCTTACTTCATTTACATTCTATTTTGCCATAATCAACACCAAAGAATCAACCAATAAAAAACCGCCATCTTGGCGGTTTTTTTATAATTGAATATACATCGACGGATTTTTTTCAAGCTGTTTTATTCCTTCATCCAAAACCTTGCGATATTCTATAAATTTCTTTTTATCTTCTTTACCCAGATTACTAATTGCGGGCAACTTTACCGTCATAGGATTTACATGCACACCGTCCTTGATAATTTCATAGTGCAAATGCGGTCCCGTTGAATAACCCGTTGAACCAACATAACCAATCGTCTGACCCTGGCGCACGGTTGTGCCAACATTTACACCCTTGGCAAATTTGGACATATGCGCATACAACGTTTCGTACGATCCATTATGACGAATCTTTACAAAATTTCCATGCCCCCTGTTATAACTGCGCGCTACGACGCGTCCCGCACCGGCGGCCGGAATTGGTGTCCCGGTCGACGCACGGAAATCCACCCCCTTGTGCGCACGTGTGTACCCCAGGACCGGATGTTTGCGATTTCTAGAAAAATTACTTGTAATCTTGGCATTATTAATCGGTGTACGTTTCAGCGATTTAATTGCCCCATTACCTGCGGCATCATAATACCCGGTTGTTCCATCAGATTTTCTGAACCGATACATCTGAACATTTCCGCGCAAGGCCTCAAAAGAAACGGCCAACACCCGTCCGTTATCAATTTTTTCCCCTTCGGAAAAGTTTTCTTCGTACAAAACCGTAAATTTCTGTCCAGCGCGCACATCACGTTCAAAGTCCATTTCAAACGCCAGCAAATCATACACATCAACCAAAATCCCGGCCGGAATCCCCGCACGTTGCCCGGCCAGATAAAAACTGTCCCCATCCAAGATTTCACCACTTTTATACACCGCACGTGTATCACGTTCGATATCAACCGTCTTGCAGTCCCATGCCCCCGCATCATTACAGGTCAATTCAACCTGGCGCCAAGGCGATGGAATAACAACTATTTTTGACACCGGCGCATCTGTATTTTCGCGCACAAATTCCAACTTGTCCCTGTCCGCGCGCAGGGTCGTAATATCGGCGTTGGCCTTTAACACCTGGGCCACCGCATTAACGTCATTGTGGCTTAATCCCTGCTCTAATAATAATTTAGACAGCGTATCGCCCGACGTCACCATAACCACAGACTTACATTCATTCAAACGCGCCGCACGCAACTGGGCCGGTGTACGCTTTGTCGCCACCAGGAAAATTGCAACCAGACTCAACAGCACAGCCAACGCTATAACCAGTCGAGTCAAATTGGTTGTATTCAGAATATCTTTTGCTTTTTTCATGATCGCAATTATAATGGCTTTATGAACATAAATCAAGCATTCGCAATCTTGCAACGCGCCGGTGGCATTCGTGCCGCCCGTATTATCACAGAAAATACTAAAAAAATTTCTGGGATTCGTGTCCGCATAATGGCGCATCAATTGCGACGCGGCGTACCGGTTGCAAAAATAATCCATCAGAAATGGTTTTATGGATTAAAATTCTATACAAATCGCCACACATTGGACCCGCGCCCAGATACAGAAACACTTGTATCCGCGGTAATTTCCGACTGTATGCCGGGATATGCGCCAAATATTTTGGATCTGGGGACGGGAACTGGGTGCATTATTTGCGCATTATGTAAAAATATTCCCGACGCACACGGCACCGCAATTGATAAATCACACCGTGCCCTGCGGGTTGCGCGCAAAAACATTCACGCGCACCAATTAATTGAAAAAATAAAAACGGTACGTACAACATTTGACCGCCCACATAACTTTGGCGAAACATTTGATATCATCGTATCAAACCCCCCATATATTGCACATGGCGACAAACGCGTAAATGATGCGGCAACCCACGACCCCAAATTGGCATTATACGCAAAAAACAATGGGTTGCACGCATACGAATCAATTGCAAGAAACGCCACACATTGGCTGAAACCATACGGCAAAATATACCTGGAAATCGGTGTCGACATGGGAACCGACGTAAAAAACATATTCATTAAACACGGTTGGAATTTAATGCGTTCTGAATCCGATCTGGCGGGCATTGAACGCGTATTGGTATTTGAACGGACACACCCATGAAACAATTAACAGACCTTGACATAGAACAAATGATTGGTACAGAACACACACCAGACGATATTGCAACGCGTCGTGCGGTGCGATCTGAATTACATTTGTCCACACGCATACCACACAAACGCCAAACACCACCCACCCACGCAACTTTGGATTTACACCAGTTAACCGAAGAACAGGCATGGTCTGCAATTATGGATTTAGCAAAATCTGGCACCCACACCGCCACCATAATTACCGGGGCCAGTGGCATATTAAAAATCAAATTTCAACAATGGGCACGCGACAGTCTGTTATCCCCATACATAATATCATTTACCCCCATAAATAACGGCAGTTTTGCTGTTAAATTCAAAAAACAAAAAAATCTATCGTCCCATTAATGGTGCCGGGTCAATATATGTACCATCTTTTTTGATTGCATAATGCAAATGGGGGCCAGTACTGCGCCCTGTATTACCGGACACGGCAATCTGATACCCTGCTGACACTCTGTCACCAATATTGACCATAGCCCTGTCTAAATGGCAATACACAGTTTCATAACCATCACCATGTTTTATACGCACCCCCCGTCCACACGTATTATCCACCCAGACATTCGCAACCGTTCCTGCCCCAGGACTAACAACCGGTGTCCCACGTGCCACAGCCAAATCTACACCACTATGATTTTGTAAATTCCCAGTTATCGGATGCTTCCGTCGCCCAAAAGGCGACGTAATTGGCGGTTTTCCTGCAACAGGCTCGCCCAATGGTGCACCACATACCTCGACATTATTAGTTTGAATTACTTGGTCGGACATATTTGAAACAGCCTGAACAATCTGCCAAGTTGGCACAGGAATCATTGATGGCGCATTCATAACTGGTTGCGACACAACTGGTTCTATCACAGCATCTATTTTTTGTGGTAACTGCCCTGTTGCCTGCAACTCAGAAACTACCTGCTGAGTTTTACGTTGCATGGCAGCTAATTCGTCTTCTAACGTAATCCCCGCATATGCACAACCACTAATACATCTGCCAGATGCATCAAATTCAGATTCCCACGGTTCGTATCCCTGGGCCAACACATCCATACGTTCCACGAATGACGCATCATTAAAGGTTTTAGGAAACTTTTGTGGCACCAACAAGCTTTGCCCTGGACATTCATTTCCCACGGCAAAAATACACAATAAAAAAATCCCAACATTCCTCATACGGACAATTATATCACACAGCAAACATTTTATTAATATTTTTCATGACTTGCGATATTTTTTCTGCTAATAATGCCCCCAAGGACAGAAAAAAGACATGACAAAGATTCAAACCGTTTATGACCATATTCACGCAAATAATATCAAGACCTGGTTGTTGGTTGCGCTGTTTCCGATGATATTTATCGCGTTGATATTTCTGTTCACATGGATTGTTGCGCCCATTAATCAGGCAATTGAAACAACAATATCGGTCGCAATTCCAACATTTATCGCATGCGGGGTATGGATGCTAATATCATGGGCATTTGGCGATTCTATGATGTTGAATGCCGCCGGCGCACACGAAATCACACCTGACAACCGCGAACACCGTGAAATATACCGCGCGGTTGAAAATGTGGCAATTGCGGCGGGTCTGCCCACACCACGTGTATATATAATTGATGACGATTCGATGAACGCATTTGCAACGGGGCGCACCCCGCGCGATGCATCGATTGCCCTAACCCGCGGAATAATCAAACGCCTTGATAAATTAGAACTTGATGGGGTAATCGCGCACGAAATGGCGCACATTGGCAATCGCGACATACGCCTTGATATGTTAATGATAACGGGAATTGGGGTCACGGTATTTGTCGCCGATATAATCCTGCGCACCGCGATGTATAGCAATCACTCATCCGATGATAACGACCGCGGAAATAGTGCCGCAATACTATTAATGGTATGGTTGGCATTTTCAGTATTTAATTTGATTATCACACCACTATTGCGCATGGCGGTATCCCGCAACCGCGAATATGCCGCTGACGCAACCGGCGCGCACATCACACGCAACCCGCACGCCCTTGCATCCGCGTTAAAAAAGATAACAACCGATTCGCGTGTTGAATCGATGGACCGGGTAAAATCCATGGCATCGGTCTGTATCGCCAACCCCGGCGCCCCACGCGAATTTATTGGCGATTTAATGGCGACCCATCCACCTGTGGACAAAAGAATATCGCGCCTTGAATCAATGAATATAAAGTAAAAGAAAAAGCATAACAAAATGGCAAATCTACATTTTCACTATGGCGTAATGAGCAGTTCTAAATCAGCCACATTAATTATTAACGCATATAACTTCCGTCGCAACGGCACCGCAGTCGAGGTTATAAAACCATCATTCGACAACCGTTTCGGCACACAAAAAATAGTATCACGCATAGGTCTGGAATGCGAAGCGAACGCCATGCCAACATTGGAAAAATATACCCCACAGCCCAATACAAATGTTATTCTGGTGGACGAAGTGCAATTTTTCTCGGAATCAGACATTGATAAATTGGTTCATATCGCGGACCAACAAAATAAAATCGTTATGTGTTATGGCCTAATGGTGGACAGCAACGAGCAGATTTTCCCTGCATCCCGCCGATTGATAGAGGTTGGCGCCAAATTACACCGCATGGATTCACCATGCCAAATAAATGGCTGTATGAAGTTGGCAACACACCATCTTCGTTTTGACAGCACGGGGCACGTAATCCGTGCGGGCGATCAATTTGTGCTTGGGGACAGTAATTATAAATCAGTCTGTCGTGCACATTACAACGAACTGTACCACAACATAAAACAAAAAACGAAATAAGTGTTATTTTTGCTTGCAATTGAAATAAAAAGGTATAGAATAACAATCCGTTGCATCCATAGCTTAACTGGATAAAGCATCTGACTACGGATCAGAAGACTGAGGGTTCGAATCCTTCTGGATGCGCCAGTTATTCAAATGAACCTTTGTTGTGAACATATTGAAAGGAAATTT
>SUUM01000008.1 GCA_015062525.1 Alphaproteobacteria bacterium
GAATTTTGAAGAAAGCCCAGAAATAAACAATCTGTCAGTTTTTGTCAGAAATGGCAACAAGCAACACTTGCAATGGGGTAAAAACACAACTATTACGGGTGGATATATAGAACTATGTGAAAGTGGCTCCTCTGTAACAATCGGACAAGAATGTATGATTGGCTGGCACATCAGTATTGTCGCAACAGATTTTCATAGCGTATTAGACAGAAAGACAGGTCAAATACTAAATGGACCCGGCAACGTTGTTATTGGCGATAATTGTTGGCTGGGACATGGAGTTAGATTACTGAAAAATGCAAAATTGCCAAACAATACCATTGTCGGTGCCGAAACAATCGTAACCAAGGCCTTTACAGAAGAATGGACTGCACTTGGCGGCAATCCCGCAAAAATCATCAAACGCGACGTTACATGGAATCGCAGCATACCAACAGAATATAAAAAATCCTCATAATTTCTTTGTTTTTTATGTTTGATAGATTACCCACCAAATTATCCTGTTATCATACTGGCGACATTGTTGGCGGTGCGACGTGCGGCATTACTTGATGCGTGTGCGTATATTTCGGTTGTGGTGATTTTTGTGTGTCCCAATACGTCTTTTAATATTCGTATATCTTCGCCCATGCTGGTTGCCAGTGTTGCAAAGGAATGACGCAAATCGTGTATTCGCATACGCGGTAATCCCGCACGATCCAATGCCCACCAGAACGCTTTACGCAAATCTGTCAATGGACGCGTATGGTCGATTGGTGAATGAAATACATAGCGTTTGCTTTTACAAATTCTCAATGCATGTTTTATAACTTCTATTGCCGGATCGCCTAGCGGTACATTAAATGCATCTGTTTTGCGTTTATTTAAACGTAGATACCCGTTTTCTAGGTCTAATTCGTCCAGTTCCAGGCTTGTTATTTCGCTGCTGCGACAGCCTGTTAGTGCAAGTGTTTTAATAGCTAGGATGGTTTGTGGTGCATATTTCCCAGCGCAAAATGCCTCGTCCAGTGCAGTAAATAAACGTTTATAACCATCAATATCTAGAATCGTATGGTTCATCTTTGGGGGTTTTGCCTTTTGAACCAAATGGCACGGATTCGAATTTATTGTGCGATAATTGTATTTTTCACACCAATTTAGAAAGGTCGATAATAACCGCATAACATGCAATCCAACAGCAACGGTTTTTGTGTTTTTGATTTTGTCGTACATGTCTTGGATTGTGCACAGATCAATATCCGCAATGTATTTATCGCCAAGATATGGGATTATATACAGGCGCATCAATGTTTCGTTTGAGCGATAGGTGTTTTCCCGATTATTTTCGCGACAATGTTTTTCCATAAATATTGGGGTTAGTTCACGGACTTGTTTGCGTCGTGCTGCGGCCATTTCGTTTTGCTTTATGCGTATGCGCTGTTCTGATTGCGGGTCCAGACCGTTGGCGATATCTTGCTTGGTTTGTATCGCACGTGCACGAATCTCATTTAAGCTAAATTCCGCCAATGTGCCCAATCTCATATGCTTTTGTTGATATGAACCGCGAACGCGATATCCCAAATAGAACACTTTGCGTCCAGATGCGGCCGAATACCGGCATTGTAGCCCCGGCAGTGCCGCATCTGTTATTTGCAAATCAATGTCGGATTTCAGTTTGTTCAGAAATCCTGTTGTTAAAACCAACTTTTGACATTTAAGTGCTCGCATATGTTGTCCTTTGTTACACACAACATTGATAATAAAAGCGCACAAGTCCAGTGAATAAGACTATCAAGGCTCTTGTGTTTTTTGCTGGCTTTTGCGGATTTCTTGTATGAAATATTGCTCGCCCATGTCCCAAAATTCTGTCATTGCGCGACTTAAAATTGCGTGTATTTCATCTTTGGGTTTTCCTATTATTTCCACCGCGATGTTTTCGGATAATGTGTCGGATTTTTCTATTAAAAATGCAACTGTTTTATCCCATGCAGTTTTGATTTCAGTTTTTGTGTTTTGTGTCATTTTTGTTCTCCTTTGTTTCCTTGTAATATGTTGCATAAATTTCTTAACGCCTCTGTAATTTCTTGGGTCAAGATATACTCAATGTCGGAAATGTTTGTTTGTCCGATAAGTCGCGGTGCAACACGTCGCGGAATCATCAGTAATTGATCCTTTGAAAATCGGGCTGCCGCAAAAGCCTCAGATTGTGCTTGTGCTAATGGTATTAGCTTTCCTGCACGTTCTTCGTATTCCAGTTTTTTCAGCATTGCATCGTATGTCGACTTCATTGCTTTGCTTCTTTGATAAGAATTTGAAGAACTGTCATTTGTGCGCGGGGTGTTATAGGCTGGGTTAGTGTTCTCTGCCCATTCTTTATCCGCCTTTTCGGGGTCTATTTTCCCGTCTATTAGTGTTATTCGTCCTGTTTCAATGGCTTTTTGGACTGCGGATACCGCAACACCGCGATGTGCGGCATATTCTCTTCTAGATAATAACATCGTTACCCCTTTTAGTGTTCGCCGTTCACCGTTTTTTTATTTCTGTCGCTGGGCAAGTGTCGGGGTCGCCGTTACCCTCAATGCGAAAAGTCGTCACAGAACCTATTATATTTTTATGTAAAATTTCCTTCATTCCTTATCCATCCTATGATTTGTGCCATTGTTTTATCTTGCCCCATACATTTGCGTTTCAATGAGGCTTCCCCATGTTCAATTTGTTTCGGTGTAAATTCATCGAATATTGGGAACAAGTTTGGGGCTCTTTTAATGATTTTGGCTAACGAAAATTCGTTGTCTATGTGATATTTTGGCTCTCGTGATGGGTTAAAAGAAGTTGCTAATTTTTGAAGCAAATCATTCGTATGAGTATGCATTTCCTTGCTTTGTTTTATTGTGTTTGTACTGTACTTGCTATTTGCTATTGCATCTGATTTCTGTTTGATATCTGATAATGTCTGTTTGATGTCTGATGAATTCTGTTCGCCCCAACGTGCCAATCTGTTCGTGGCCAGTCGTTCACATTTGGCTTTGTATTTAATATCGTCTTCATCTAGTTCGGCTTTTATAAATGGCCACACAGCGCTTGAACATTCCATGTCGGGGTATTTCAAAATCGCCATAAATATGTCGCCGCGTTCTTCGCGTGATATATTTTCCAATAAAAGTGCCCATTTTGGATTGGCCAGCCGTTTCATAACCATTTCCTATTGCTTGTCGCTTGTACGCTGGAATATGTTGTTTTGTTCAAATTCAGCTATATCTTGTTTCCGATATACAATGCGACCAACACGTTTTAGAAATTTTGGTCCAACACCGGTGCTGCGCCATTTTTGTAAAGTATTGCGTTTCAATCCCCACATTTCAGCCAGTGCACGTTCCGTCATATATTCGTCCTTGGATAATATTGTTGTCATGGTTTGTCCTTTTGTTTCGGGTTTTGATGGGTCTATGTAAAGATATATGCATAAAAAATAACCGTGCGCAATGCACGTTTTTGCGACAAAAAGGAAATTAAGTTAGTTTAGGTTACTTTACGGTATAAAAAGGTACGATATAAGTATACAGGTTAGTTTGTTTAGTGGTTTAATTTCCAAACCAGCGCATCGATTGCGTTGGTGTAACGACGACTGGCCGTCTGACGTAACAGCCCAGTCTTTTTGCTGAGTTTATTCATTGATAAACCTATTGAGTGCAGAATCAATAATTTTCGATCCGTTACACTGTCTACAGAATCTAACCAGTGCACCAAAACATTATAAAAATTATCGTGTGTATTATCAAATGGGGCTATATTTGGGGGCAATTTAACGTCTGCAATAACAGATTCAAACCATTCATATCGAACAGAACATTCCGCTGGCCATGATGCCAACATATCTTGCCGTGTCTTGTCGTTTTTATTCATTTGAATAGCAAGGATGACCGCAGAGTAGATTTGTGCCTCGACGCGTGCTCGTGTCCACTTTGTCTCATCGTCCAATTCTTCAAAAAAACGGTTAAGAATAACACGTCGATTATTATTTTTCATACAGAAATCATACCCCATAATCCATAAAAATCAAGAAAAAGCAATAAAGTAAGAAAATATATTTGGATAATCTTATACAAGTCTATCTATATTTTATTCCACAAACGTTATCCCAAACCATTTTTGCATGACGGTCAGGCGGGATTGATAGTCGCCTGCAGAGTTGATTTCTGTTTCATATTCGCGTTTTAGTTGTGCCGATAACCCAAGTTCACGCACCAGGCGATTACACACACCCATAAGATAGAATATATTGCCCGTCGGTCCGTTCAGGTCGATGACCAGGCCTGTTTGATATCTCGCCCCCGGCACACCCCGCTGGGCGACGTGTAGTTTCCGTTCCAGCGCATCAATTGTTTCCATGTGCGGCGCCTTTGTTTTTTAGTTCTTGCTGAATCTGTGTCCACATCAATTCCAGTTCATCCAGCCCCGTCATGTCTGATTTTAACCACATTTCTGGGGTCTGCCATACGTCGTCCTGGGCACAGGCCAGCGCACTTTCCACCAATTTGCGGATGCGGCGGTGGCGCATTTCGTTCTTGATTGCGGACCGGTACAGCATGCGCCTGTCCACCGGGATGGGGCGTGGTGTTGTACCGGTGTGATACGCCCACCACTTGGCCATTTTTAGTTTGTTCAGCATTGCCACGCGCAGCATCGCCACCCCATAACTCAGGGTGCCGGGACCATCGAATATCTCGTCGGCCAGGTGTCGCCCGGCGCGCCCGTTCAGAAATTCTAGGATTTCATCGGCGGACTTTTCGGGGTGAATTTGCCCCAGGCGTTTAACCGTGATGTCCCAGATTGCGTTTCGGTGGTCTGGGCTGCCATAATGTGCCGCCAGCACACCATAGAATCCGTGTTGCTTGTTTATCGTAGTCATGTTGTGCCTCTTGTTTTTTCAACACAACAATGCCAACAAAAAATGAAATAGCTAGTGAAATAAAAAACTGGACTTTTCGCGAACATTAAGGACAAATACGACAACTTTTTAAGGGGTTGCGTATGAAATACAAGCACTTTGACGAGATTGAACCGAGCCACAACACAAATTTTACCATGCTCTACTTTGCCGCCTGTCGTTCGTTATGCAAACTGGAATCGGCGATACGCAGAACAAATGGTGGCAAACTTACCTTTAGGCAGGCATGGCTACTGCGCCGCATCCAGCGCAAATTTGTCCAGATGGTGTCCACATATAAAACAGAACATTAGGGCTAGTTATTGTTTTTTGCATATTCTGTAAAGTGAAAAATTACTGGATCCAATTTGCTATATTTTCTATTATCAAATCAAAGGAAAGGAATACGTGATTGCTATACCCGCCAGATTGCCGGATTATGTTGATTGCAAACCTGTCTTGAAATGGGCTGGTGGCAAGGGGCAATTATTGGACCAAATCGAACCTAAATTGCCATTAAAACTGAAAATGGGTGGCATCAAACGCTATATTGAACCGTTTGTTGGTGGCGGTGCCGTATTCTTTGACATCTATAATAAATACCAAATCCAGGAAGCATATTTGTTCGACATCAATCCTGAGTTGGTAATTCTGTATAATGTTATTAAGTACAATGTTGATGAATTGATTGTTGAGCTGACTAAATTGCAGACAGAATATCGATTGACCGAAAATCAAAAAGAATACTATTACGCACGTCGTGATGAATATAATGAATTCGACAAAGACATTGATGCGAATGTCTATCGTACCGGTTTTGTTCGCCGTGCGGCTTTGACTATATTCTTGAATCGGACTTGCTTTAATGGCCTGTTCCGTGTGAACAGCAAAAACAAGTTCAATGTTCCAATGGGCAAATATACAAACCCACGCATATTGGATGAAGAAAACCTGCGTAATGTGTCTGATGCTTTGCAGATTGCAACCATTATTCAGGGCGACTTTGGCGATACATCAAAGTATGCGACGGATGACACATTTATCTATTACGACCCTCCATACCGCCCAATTCGTGAAACTTCGTCTTTTAATTCGTATGCGGTTGGCGACTTTGACGACAATGAACAAATCAGACTAAAGAACGTTTTTGATACCTGTCATCAAATGGGGGCTTTGCAGATGTTAAGTAATTCCGACCCAACAAATTATGTTGATGACCCGTTCTTTGATGACTTGTACCAAGATTATAAGATAAATCGCATTATGGCCAAGCGACTGATAAATTCCAAGGCGGACGGTCGTGATGCAATTCGGGAACTTTTGATTACAAATTATGAATAAGAAACAGTATAGACTTTATTGTGAAGATTGCCTGAAAAAGTTAGCCGAAATCCCCGAAAACACTTTTGACATGATTTTTGCGGACCCTCCATACATGCTGTCCAATGGTGGTATCACCTGCCAGAACGGTTGTGTTGTTTCTGTGAACAAAGGCGATTGGGATAAATCGCATGGCCTTAGTGAAGATTTCGAGTTTCATAAAAAGTGGCTATGTGCCTGTCATCGTGTATTAAAACCAAATGGCACCCTGTGGGTCAGTGGTACATATCACAGCATTTATTCATGCGGCTATGCGATGCAGTTGCTGGGTTTTCATATCTTGAACGACATTACTTGGTTTAAGCCAAATGCCAGCCCGAATATGTCTTGTCGCTATTTTACGGCCAGCCATGAAACATTGCTGTGGGCCAGAAAAAACAAGAAATCTAAGCACACTTTCAACTATGAAGCGATGAAGAACGGCGATTTCCCAAAAGACTTTATTAAAAAGCCGGGCTGTCAGATGCGTAGTGTTTGGGCAATTGGCACACCAACCAAATCCGAAAAAATACATGGGAAACACCCGACACAGAAACCATTAGAATTATTGGAACGCATAGTCTTGGCATCAACCAATCCTGGAGATTTGATTCTGGACCCGTTTATGGGCAGTGGCACAACTGGTGTCGCCGCACTGAAACATGGCCGCCGCTTTGTTGGCATAGACATGGAATCACAATTTGTTGAATTGGCTGAAAAAAGATTATATGATGCATCTGAAAAGAAGGATTAAAAAATGAAATACAGTCAGATATTTAATAAGCTGTTGGGTTGCAAAAACGATGATGAAGTTTTTGACTACTTGGTCGGCAACCTGAAAGAAACCATCAAGTCGTGGGATTATTTTGTAAACTGGCAAAAAGTTCTGAAGAATTATAAAAGCGTAAAGGTTTCTTTGAATCTGTTAAATACCCTGATTGGTGAAGCAGATATTGAGAAAGCTGCACGTGAATTGCTGGCGCAGTATCCAGACGTGATTAAAATTGTTCCGGCATTGCTGGCCTGTCGTGACAAGAACATTTGCCTGCTGACAGATATGCGCAAATTTGATTTGACTCGTTTTGATTTCAGCAAACCGATGTCACCTGCGGACGGTGCAATGTTTATGAAAGAAAGCGGTTTCTTGGACCTGTTGTCCGACCGCACAATCAAATCTATCCCTGATTACTTTATTGGGGTTGAGGTTGGTCTTGATTCCAACGGTCGTAAAAATCGCAGTGGTACATCAATGGAAAACTTGGCAGAATTCTTTATCAAAGACATTTGCCAGCGCAATGGATACGAATACATCGCCCAGGCCACCGCTGACAAGATTTATAAACAATGGGGCAAAAAGATTACGGTTAACAAATCGTCCAAACGCATCGATTTTGCAATCAATACACCGCATAAACTGTATTTGATTGAAACGAACTTCTATGGTGGTGGCGGTTCTAAATTGAAATCGACTGCCGGCGAATATGCAGATATTTATCATCAATGGACCAATGACGGCCACCAGTTCATTTGGATTACAGACGGTTACGGTTGGCAGAAAACTCAACGTCCATTACGTGATACATTCGACACAACAGACTACATCCTGAACATCGACATGGTGCAAAAAGGTGTGTTGGAATACTTACTACAATAAAGAGATAAAATGATAAAAATAGAAGTAGCAACAGAAAAAAACGCATCAACTAAAGATAAGGGCGATTTGTTAGAGAGCTTAGTTGCGGATATTTTAACATGTTTAAATTATAAAACAACGTCTCAAGTTGCTTTCACTGGTATGGAGATTGATGTATTAGCAGAAAACAACCAAACAAAAGATGAAGTCTTCGTTGAATGTAAAGCCAACAACTCAGAAAATATCTCTGCCGATGTAATAAAAAAATTGGTAGGAGAAGTAGTATTACGTGAGGTTAGCTCTGGATGGCTTTTTTATACGGGCGAATTATCTAAGGGAGCGAAAGGGTTAATTGATGACAATAAAAAGCACAATGCAAAGATACAAATATATAGTCCTGAAAATATTATACAATTATTGATCAACAGTAAGAGGATTTGTTCCCATGAAAGCATAGTAAAACCTGAAGGAAAGCAGTTTTCAGAAAATATCTGCTTGTTAATCACCCCTCGTGGCTTATTTTGGATTGTGCCAATTATATCTGAGGGACTGGAAACTGGTGTTATTGTATATGATGCAAAAACAAATAGCCCTATTTATTCCCAACCATTATTGAAAGCTCTATCTGATTTGGATACTAGTTTCAAAACGTTAGAATGGATGCCCAATGAAAATGCTACAGATAAAATTAAAGAAGATATAATAAATCAAATGGACAACATTGTTACGATAAGCTATGGCGATGAGTGGGCTGACTATAGACCCTCTCGTCCTCAAGACTATGTTGGTCGAGAAGAGCTACTGTCTGGAATGATTAGATTTTTAGAATCTGTTAGAAAACGAGAAACATCAACGAGAATTATGGGTTTATCTGCCCCATCTGGGTGGGGGAAGAGCTCTACGATTGTTAAACTTATTAGCTCTAGTAAAAACACTAGAAATAAAAATAATATTTATGTATATGGAGTTGATACAAGAGCTGCAGTTTCTGATAAATATGTAGAATTAGTATTATTAAAATGTCTCACAAAAGCAATTGAAGATGGGTTCATTCCACAAAAATTTAAAAATTCAATTACATTAGGCAATGCTAATAATCTATTAGACAGTAGCAGTCTAGCTGAATTATTTTATTATTTAAAAAGCAAGCAAAAGGTAATTCTTATATATTTTGATCAGTTTGAAGAATTGTTTTTAAATAACGAGCTATCAGTTTTATTTGATAAATTTAAACAGTTTATCAATAGTGTATGTGAACATGAAGAAAACTTGGTTGTTGGATTCTCTTGGAAAACAAATATGAATATTCCATCTGATTATCCTGCATATAATATTTGGCATAATTTTAATGATAGAAGAAAGAATTTTGAATTGGGGCCGTTTACAAGTAAAGAGATATCTTCTACAATAACAAAGTTAGAAAAAGAATCCGGCAAAAAAATAGACGCTAAACTTAAACGTAATTTAACAGATCATTGTCAGGGATATCCATGGCTACTAAAAAAGTTGTGTATATATGTCTATAAATCTTTACAAAATGAAACAGAAGCTGATATTTTTTCTCAGAAATTAAATGTTGAAGGACTTTTTAAGCAAGATTTAGAAAATTTAACTTCTGATGAAAACGCTTGTATAGAAACTATAGCAAAAAAATCCCCTGTTAAAGAAATTGAGATTTCTCAGTTGTTTTCCGCTGATATTATAAATACACTTTTTAATAAAAGACTTCTTATAAAATCAGGTTTAAATATATCGTTATACTGGGATATTTTTAAAGATTATGTTTTAACAAATAAAACACCGATAGTATTAGAAAAATATATTTGTTCTTCCCGCCCTCAGAGATACTATGAAGTTATAGAAGCTCTATTGAGCGGCAAAAACATATCAGAAATTTCTAAAATTCTAGGTTTATCAAGAGGTACTCTTGATAACATATTACGAGACGCTGTTATGATCGGCAATATAAAAAGAACTGGCAATAAAATTGAATTGCTTCAAAAAAATGAGGACGCTGTCATAACTGCTATGCGATTATTTTTTCAAGAACACGAACTTTATGATATTCTAAAAAAACAGAGCGAAGATAAGATTACTACTCCAACAGATTTTATAAACATAATAAAACACACACATCCAAACTTTGCTGACAAAACATTTGTTGCGTACTCTCAAACCATGTTAGAGTGGTTTAGGGTTTGTGGTTTTGTTACCGTGGATAAAGAAAAGATACAAATTTGCAATACCACAGAAAACATAAAAATACTTTTGAAAGAAAAAATATCAAATAATATAGGGATGGATTCTTTTAGAGGTGGTGCGCCTTACCCGAAGGTAGAACGATTTTTACACCGTCTTTTTCAGCAAAATAAATTAGATATTTCCATAATTAAAGAACCAGGAATGAGAAATATAATTTCTCTTTTAAAGCAATTTGACTTGATAGAACACAGCGATTGTTATTTATATCCTAAATTTGACTCTTTTGACAGCACAATAAACAAGCTAAAACATATGGTTATGAAGACAAAAGAAATGCTTTTAATAGCTAAGATAATGAAGGAACAACCTAATATTTTGGGGTCCGAATTGGGTAAGATAATCAATAAGCAATTTGATTATAAATGGAAACCTGCTAGTGAAGTTCGCATAGGTAATGGGCTTAGGTTGTGGTATGTAAACCTAACTAGTTCTCCCGAACTAAGGCTACCATTATTTTAGTTCTCTGATAATATACAACAACCGATGCAAAGTTGAAATGCATAAACAACCTATTTAAACTCTTTTATACCGATGATGGTCATATAGTGCTATAACTCGTCATAGATTTTGGCTGGTCGTTGGTTCCTGGGGCTGCATACAAACAACGAGATGTTTGAAAAGCACGCAAAGTATTTCAGAAATGCATTGGTTCGTGCGAATTATCAAAATTTGGACAAGAATATTCCTTATACAATGGAATATTTGAACAAGTTCTTTGGGAATTTGCTGTTGGGTGAGAAAAATCGCTTTGATAATCGTAAAATGCAGATAAAGGAAATGGGGGCAAAAACTACCCAGAAAACTACCCAGAAAATTTTGGATGTATTGGTGAAGAATCCAAGTGCAACACGTGCCGAATTGGCCAGCGCAATGGGGCTTAGCCCGGATGGTGTAAAGTGGAATTTGGATAAATTGAAAAAGTCTGGTAAAATTCGCCGTGTCGGCCCGGATCGTGGCGGTCATTGGGAAATTGTGTAGCGTTTTTATAAAAATGTTACATATTTGCTACATAGTGTGGCGAGAGATATAAGGGTAAAATGGCGGAAAGGGTTGGAAATCGGGCGAACAATCGGTTTGGGTTCAGACGATTTCTAATCTGTGGATTGCAGGTTCGAGTCCTGCCGGGTGCGCCAAGAAATAGCCGGTCTTTTATTTTTAATAATTAGCCATAAGTTAGCCCGCGTATGCCAAAGACCAGCACTTCTAGTCCAATGTGCGCAGGCTGATTTTGTCTTCGTCCACGATAACCAATTTACCCATGTTGATATTAAATCGACGCGCTGAATTAAACGCATCGCGCATACCAAATAATTCTGGGCAATAAATTGGAAACACGCCACGCGCCAGGCACAACTGATTCGCAACAACCGATTCATTACATACCGCGATAACCGGGATATCCGGTTTGCGACATGAAATCTGGGTTGCAGCAATCGTATCACGCGCAAACACAACAATAGCGGACGCGCGATTCAAATACGCCATGGATGCAACAGAACGCGACCAATCATTTTCCGGAATGTTTTCAACACGCGACCAATCATAAGGATTCGCAATTGCGTCCGCATCCGCATGCGCCAGAATATTATACATGGTTTCAATAACACCCACAGGATTAATGCCAATCGTTGTTTCTTCGGATGTCATGGTTGAATCCGCACGCAAATACGCGGTGTTGGCAACGTCTGTGATTTCAGCACGGGTTGGAAATTCACTGGCCACCATTGAACCCAACATTTGGGTCGCAACAATCACCGGCTTGTTCATCTTGCGACATTCACGAATGATATGACGAGAGATGGCTGGAACCTCGGCATATGGGACCTCTACCGCCAGGTCGCCACGCGCAATCATAATGCCGTCCGCCGCCGCCGCAATATCAGTAATACGTTCAACGGCGTTTGGACGTTCGATTTTTGCAATAATCTTAATTGGGTGCGCGGTGCGCGCGGTTATGAAATCACGAACCTCGGCCACGTCTTCGGGACGTTGCACAAAAGAAATCGCAACATAGTCTGGATTTTTTGTGATTGCGTATTCCAAATCTGCGCGGTCTTTGGTCGTCAAAACAGATGTGTTAATTTCCGTATCCGGTAAATTAAAGCCACGACGCGACCAGATTTCATTTCCGCGCACAACCGTTGCATCAACGCGTTCAGGGGATGCAAAATCAACACGCATTTCAATTTTTCCGTCGTTCAATAAAATACGGTCACCAACATTTAATGAACCCAGGACATCCGTATCTGGTAATTGCACACGTGTGGCTTTGCCCGGGGTCGGGTCGTTATCAAATGTGAATTTCTGGCCAATTTCCAATGGGTATTTATCTTCGGTTTCAAAGTTGCCAATACGGTGTTTTGGGCCCTGCAGGTCAATCATAACCGCAACAGGCATATTTAATTCATTCGAGATTTCACGTATCATATCAATTTTGTGTCCCTGAATATCGCCTGTATCATGACTGAAATTCAATCGACACATATTAACACCGGCCGCAATCATACGCGTTAATGTTTCGCGATCTTCGCTCTTTGGTCCGATTGAAGCAGTTATTTTTGTGAATTTATTCATAATATACCCTTAATTTTGTTTTCTTGATTTTTGTGATTTATGGTATATCATAAAAGCCATAAATAAACAAGGGGAAAACAGAAATGAAACAGGCAAATCACGGTGCAATTGATAACCAACAATTGTTAAGCATTATTGAACGTATCGAAAAATTAAACGAAGATACAGCCGCCATCGCAGCCGATATCAAAGAAATTTATTCCGAGGCAAAATCCGCAGGATTTGACCCAAAGTATATTCGACAGATGATACGCCTGCGCAAATTGGACCCAGACGAACTGGACGAAGCGGATGAATTAACCCAGATGTATCGCAACGCATTGGGTATATAATGAAAGGCTTTACAAAAACAGTTGAAGATTTTAACTGCGCCCATTGTGGCGCAGTTGTACATGGAAACGGATACACAAACCATTGTCCGGAATGTTTGTGGTCGCGGCACGTTGATAACAATCCGGGTGATCGCGCGGCGACATGTGGCGGAATGATGGCGCCAGTCGCCGTCGAATCAGATGGCGACAGATTTATAATCACACATGTGTGCGAAATCTGTGGCAAGGTAAAGCGTCAAAGAACATCAGACGATGATGATATGGATGCAATCATAGAAATATCAAAAAATAATTCTTTTATTTTTGGAAAGTGATTTTCAGTGCGATATAATATTTTTATCTATTTTGGTTGACAACACGACATTTTGTGCAACAATTACTACGAATCGGGGGACGGACAGAGATAACCGTTTTTATACACAAAGGGTACAAAATGAAAAAGACTTTGTTTGCGTTGTTTGGTTTGATGGTCTTGGCGGGTTGTTCGTCTTATTATGATTATTACAAAGGTGGCGTAAGATACACCCAGGATGGGGATGATTGTGTGTTCTATTCTGCGGAACGTGGTCGTCGCTATTCCGAAGATGTTCGTTCATTGGATTTAGATAAAAAGATTGTATATCGCAACACAAAATGTCGCGATTTATATCTGCGTGATAATTTTGGTGCCGCGCAGCGCACAGAACGCCATGTGCTGGCCCCAGTTGCAACCAAGCCTGCAACAACATGTGGTTGTGCAAAAAAGTGTGGCAATAAAAAATATGTGTTTGTGAAATAAAAATCCCCCGATTGGGGGATTTTTTAGTGGTTAGTGTTAGTGGTTAGTGGTGGCACTATAATGTGCGGCAAATGCTGCATACAAACACTAGCCACTTGCACTTAAATAAACTTTTATTTATCAAAACCGCCATTCGGCGGGATTTTTATTGCAATATTTGTTTTGCAGATTCAAGCAAACCAATTACTAAATCGATGTCTGAATTGTTATTTTCGGGCGTGGGCACAAAGTTTGGTTCGCCCTGGGCATCAACCAAGACTTCGTCCACACTGGTTGGTAGATTACCATCGCGCAGTAATTTTTTTACCCCAGCAATTGTCAACCCATGTTTATATAACAAATCACGTATAACGATTAATTTTTCAACCGTTTCCGCACGATAATATCTGCGCCCCCCCGCACCCGTTGTTGGACGAATGGCAACCGGAAATTGCTTTTCCCAGTATCGCAGGGTATGCGCCGGCACGTCCAGACGTTTCGACACGTCGTTTATTGATGAAAAGTATTCATTCGTATTTTCCATGCCGGCACCCCGTGATTATTCAGATACAACTGATTCTTCGCTTGTTTCTGCGTCGGATGCGCCCTCAATCGAAATCGCAGACACAACGCGTTCATTTTCAGCGGTGCGGAACAATGTCACACCCGCGGTTGAACGACCAGCGATTCGAACATCAGACACCGGCGTACGGATGATTTTTCCGCCGTCTGTTACCATGATGATGTCATGGTCATCTGCGACCGGGAACGAACCCGCAACCGCCGTATTTTTACCGCCCAGTTTAATATTTGTAAATCCACCACCACCACGGTGTGTTAAACGGTATTCATACGAACTGGTGCGTTTACCGAATCCATTTTCAGAAATTGTCAGAATAAATTCTTCACGTGCTGCCATTTCAGCCATTTTCGCATCGTCCAGAACGATTGTTGTTTCTTCTTCGTCGGCGGATGCTTCTTCTTCGATACCGGTGGCGGCACGACGGGCGGCACGCGATTGCTTGATATAAGCCGCACGGACCGCAGAATCAGATTCGCCACGGTTCAACATCGCCATGCCGATAATACGGTCGTCCGCCCCCAACGTTATACCGCGAACACCGGTTGAATTGCGTCCCGCAAATACACGAATTTCCGGCACAGGGAATCGAATCGCGCGACCGCGATATGTCGCCAAGAATACATCTTGGTCTTCGCGACATGGCAGTACGGAAATCAAACTGTCGCCTTCGTCCAATTTCATCGCGATTTTACCATTCGCGCGGATTGAATCAAAATCAGACATGCGATTGCGACGCACCGTACCGGACGCGGTTGCAAACATCAAGAAATGTTCAACCCCAGATTCAGCGACGCGGGCGACATCTTCTTCGGGTACCGGCAAGATTGCAGTAATCGTTTCGCCATTTTCCAATGGCAACAGGTTGACCAGTGGACGCCCCTTGGCCGCGGCGGCCGCTTCGGGTAATTTATATGTTTTTAATTTATAGCACATACCGCGTGAACTAAAGAACAATAATGGCGTGTGGGTGTTAGCAACGAACACCTGGACCACATAGTCATCATCCTTGGTCGTCATGGCGTTGCGCCCCTTGCCACCGCGTTTCTGGGCGCGATAAGTATCCAATGCAACACGTTTAATATAACCCGTGTTAGATACAGTAATAACCATATCTTCGCGCGCAATCAAATCTTCGATATCAATATCGATTTCAGCATCCGAAATTTCTGTGCGACGTGGGGACGCCCAATTATCGCGAACAGACGCCGTTTCTTCGCGGATGATTTGGATAATTCTTTCATGACTGCCCAAGATTTCCAACAAATCGCGAATCGTTGCACCCAATGTCGTCAAATCATTATGGATTTTATCACGTTCCAGTCCCGTTAGACGATGCAACTGTAATTCCAGGATTGCGCGGGCCTGGTCTTCGGACATATAGAACATGCCGTCTTTGTATTCTGTGTTTGGGTCGTCAATTAACTGGATATACGATTCAATGTCCGACGCACGCCACCCACGGGAAACCAAAGCTTCGCGGGCGACTTCGGGATTTGGGCTGGATTTAATCAATTCGATAACTTCGTCCAGATTGCCAACCGCAACAGACAGACCCAACAATGTGTGCGCACGATTGCGCGCCCGGTTCAAATCAAAGATTGTGCGACGACGGATAACCTCTGCCCGGAATTCAATAAAGGCATCCAGTACGCCACGCACATTGAATAACATCGGACGACCACGGTTCAGCGCCATCATGTTGACAGGGAAACTGGTCTGCATTTCTGTGTATTGGAACAGATGATTCAAGACCACATCCGCAATCGCGTCGCGCTTTAATTCAATAACAATGCGCAGGCCTTCCTTGGATGATTCATCGCGAATTTCCGAGATGCCTTCGATACGCTTGTCCTTAATCAATTCGGCGATTTTGATAATCATTTGCGCCTTGTTGACCTGGTACGGGATTTCATCAACAATAATCGCCTGGTGATCACGAAAATCTTCGATATGGGTTTTAGAACGGATGATGATTGAACCGCGACCGGTTGTGTGCGCCTTGTACGCGCCGGCACGCCCCATAATCATCGCACCCGTTGGAAAGTCGGGCCCAGGGATAATCGTGAATAATTCATCATCAGATAAATCGCGATTGTCCAATATCGCCAAAATACCGTTGCAAATTTCACCCAGGTTGTATGTCGGAACATTTGTCGCCATACCAACCGCAATACCTGAACCACCATTTACCAAGAAATTTGGAAACTTGGTCGGCAGAACAACCGGTTCTTGCAGCGAACCATCAAAGTTCGGTTGCCAATCAACGGTGTCTTTGTCCATGTCGTCCATTAACGACGCCCCCAGTTTCGACAGGCGCGCTTCGGTATAACGCATGGCCGCCGCCTTGTCCCCGTCGCGCGAACCAAAGTTACCCTGGCCCTGGACCAACATTTCGCCCATGGAAAAATCCTGGCCCATGCGAACCATGGCTTCGTAAATAGAGCTGTCGCCATGTGGGTGGTATTTACCCATAACATCACCGACAATACGCGCAGATTTTACGGTCGGCTTGGTCGCAGGTGCAACATCGTTCATAACATACAGAATTCTGCGATGCACAGGTTTGCACCCGTCGCGAACATCAGGCAACGCACGGTCAACAATAACCGACATTGCATAGTCCAAAAAACTGGTCCGCATTTCGTGTTCCAAAGAAGACTGAGGAACGCGTGTTTCAATTACTTCGTTAATGTTTTCTGACATACTTACCTTTCCTATGTTTATAACACAAAAAACATAGCAGATTTTTGGGCTTTTCGTCAAGAAATAAAGCCCAAAAAATCAATTGACAAAACACACTTTCGTGATAGCATAAAAGGTATGGGACAAATAAAAGATACTTTAACTGAAACACGCGATTGGGCGCTGGAAATGAAAGATTCAACCAGACAGTGTCCTTTGTTACACATACAGTTCGCGTGCCAGGCATGGAACCTGGACCAAATAATTAAAATAGCAAACACGGTTGAACGCGCATATAACCGGTTACGTGGCAAGCAAAGATAGGGAACAAAACATATGGACAAGATGTTTTTGCCTTTTTATAAATTGTTTGTGGCGCTGTTTATATACTATCTGATGATGGATGCGTTGGCGAAATTTGGTTTAATAAAATCTAAATAAAAAGGTTGCGTTTTTATAAAACGTATGATTAAATAGGGGCACAAACGGATTTTTTCGGGTGTACGGATGATGCTGCTCGGGTACACTTGGAACACAAAAAAACAAAAAAACTAAGGGTTTGAAGTCATGGCAACAAAACGTACATATCAACCATCGAAAACACGCCGTGTTCGCACACACGGGTTCCGTGCACGTATGGCAACCGCTGGTGGTCGCGATGTTTTGAATCGTCGTCGCGCGGCGGGTCGTAAAAGATTGGCTGCAACTGCGGCTAACTAAAAAAAACCGCCAATTGGCGGTTTTTTTATTCCAGCGGACGTTCCGTTATTATTACAAACATTATTTTCTGATATAAATCCAATTCAATTTGACCCGTTCTTATCATGGAATAAGTTATATCATTGCTAAGCGCCAGAATATTACACATTTGCCATGCAGGTATACCCAGTTCTTGTCTTGTACTTTCTATGCGTTGTCCAATATGCATCATCACCCCCAATAAACAAAAACCGCGTTTGAAAATCAAAAGCGGTTGGAGGTTTAGAACTATTACAGAAAATAGCGTTGTTTATTTATGTATATCACAACCCTCCAACCACTTGGGTTGGAGTTTTACGTCTTGACGACGTTCTGTAATGGGTTCTAAAGCCCCGCACCGGAATCACCCCAGCGCACGCCTATTATATGACATATAAAATACAATTTCAAATACTTAGATAAATAAAATCTTGGTGCGATATGTATGTCTTATCCCCCCCGATCGGGGGGAAGGGGTGATTATCTGCGCCATTTAGGTTTCCAATGACGCGCACGTTCAATCAAAAAGAACAGCGCAGGCGTCAGGGTAAATGTGAACACAAGACTTGCAAACATACCACCAATCATAACCGCGCCCATGGCGACCTTCATACCGTCAATAGACCATAACTGGGGTACCATACCTGCGATAACAGCAATCGATGTCATCAAAATCATATTCTTGCGGTCCATCAATTCTGTCCACAAGGCGCTGTGCATATCTTCGCCACGATTTACACGATTAATCGCGGGTTCCAACACCAAAATGTTATTGTTAACCACCAGACCCACCAGCATAACAAATGCTAACATCGCACCAATATTCATAGTCGCCCCAGACAAGAACATCAAAATGAACACGCCGGTAAAACTGGTTAAAATAGATGTCGCAATCGTGAATGGATGCGCCAGGGAATTCAAAATCGCCGCCAACAACATAAAAGTTAAAATTGTTGCAAGCAAGAATGCCTTGCCGATTTCAGCGGCGGCTTCTGCCTGGTATTCGGACATTCCGCCGAACTCGGTATAGTAGCCATATTCCCAATCCATGTTATCTAATTCTGCCTGGATTTTTGCCTGGACTGGCCCCATGGTTGATTTACCGATATTAATATCAATTTCGGTCAGACGATTTTTATTCTGACGACGAATATCAGGCGTTGCACGTTCCATTTTTACTTCGCCCAAAGATGATAATGGCACCATACCCTTTTGCGAATTTACGTACACATTATCAAACAAGGACGCATTTTTGAAAGGACGTGCAAATTCCAAAACAATTGGATATTCTTCGCCATTTTCTTTGTATTTATAATCATCGTTGCCATACAGCGCGGTGCGCAATGTTGTGCCGGCATAAGCGTTCTGGACGCCCCAGAAATTCATCTTTTCCTGGTCTGGGATGAACTGGGTTTCCATGGCAGGCAATTGTTGCGCACGGACGGCAGATTGAACCTCGGGTATTTGATTGACGACGTCAATAATATGCGCTGCGTACGCTTCTCGTTTTGCGTCGTCTGGTCCAAACACGTTTAATACCAGGTCAGATGACGAGCCGGCAGATTGAGCCTCGCCCGCGCGAATTTGAATTTCTGCATCCGCAATATCGGCAATCGATGGCAACATTTTCTGTGCCAATATTTTGTCCGATATATTACGTTCAGACACATCAACCAATTCAACCTTGATATCAATATTCTGTAATCCCTGGTCGCCGATTTTTACGGTTGTGGCTGCAACTTCGGGGAACTGTTTCAGACGTTCTTCAATTTGAAGCGCAATCGATTCAGACTTTTCATATGTTGCCCCCATCGGCGCACGCGCCGTGATTGTAATTTCATTGGCGTCAGTCGTTGGCGAAAATTCGTTCCCAACAAACTTCATCAATGTAGTGGACCCAATAAATATCGCAACCACTATACCAACAACACGCCATGGGTGTTGCCCCTGGTAATCATACCAGCGACGCATCCAACCAGTGCTGGTTGGTTTTGGGTATGAAATCTGTTTTTTCTTGGCCAACTTATTGTTTTTATCAGTCAGGCGCAAGAATTTCGCAATCATCATTGGTGTCAATGTGAACGAGAACATCAAGGACAGCAATGTCAGATATACAACCGTCATACCAAATTGGACCATAAACTGCCCCACGATACCGCCCATAAACGCCAATGGCAAGAAAACCACTACGTTCGTTCCAACACCAGCCAGAACGGACACCGCAACTTTTTTGGTACCATCAATCGCAGCATCTTCTGGTTTTTTGCCAGCTCGCATTTCTTGCAGGGCCGATTCTATCAAAATAATCGCGTTTGACACCAATGTACCCAAGGCAGATGAATAAGCCAACAATGTTAATGCGTTAACTGTAAAGTTGCTGTTGTCCATAAAGAAGAAGCCAGCAACCAGTGACGTAGGAATAACAACCCCCGCGATAACGGTCGAACGCCAGTTACGTGTAAATGCTAACAACACCAAAATTGTAAATACAACACCCAAGATAATACCGTTAATTGTACTGTCCGTTTCTTCGGATACAGCGATTGAAGAATCAGATGCAATTAACAGTTCTGCACCTGGGAAACGTTTTTGCAGGTCCACCTGAAATTCAGGCATACGCTTGCGTAATTCGCCAGAAATATTTACAGCATTACCGTCTGATGCCTTGACCACGGATGCAATAACAACTGGTTCGCCATTATAACGCGCACCGTTTTCAATATCGCGGGCGGCATCTGTAATTTGCGCAATATCAGATAATTTGAAATTGCCACCTTCGACCGTTGTCAGACGCAAATTTGCAATTTCATCGACGGATGCAAATTCACCAATAAAGCGAACGTTCGAAGAATTTGCAGTTGTTTCAATTTTACCACCAGGCACATTCAAGTTATGCGCCCCCAAGGCAGATACAACATCCATTACCGTTATGCCGTGCGCCGCCATAGAATCAGGATTTAACGCAATACGAATTGCACGTTCGCGACCACCAAATACAGACACACTTGCCACACCCTGAAGCCCTGTAATTTTCGTGGACAAAACGTCATCAACATATTCTTCGACCGCGCGCGCATCGGCACCACGTATCACAATATCAACCACAGACTGTTGTAATGGGTTTAACTTTTCAACAACTGGATTTTCCATATCGGATGGAAATTCAGAAATCAGCGAATCTAGTTTTGTCTTAACTTCGTTTGCTTTGTCATTAACATTTACACCCAGATTAAATTCCGCCATTACCATTGCGCTGTTTTCATAGACGTATGATGTGATTTTCTTTAGTTCAGAAACCTCGCTCATCGCATCTTCAGCGCGTTTTACAACCTGTGATTCCAATTCAGATGGCGCAGCACCCGGATATATGAACGTCGCCGTCACCATCGGAAAGTCCAATGCTGGCGTACGTTCAACATTCATATTTGGAAATGATACCAACCCCAATACAACCCATACCAAAACAAACATTAATGTGGTGATTGGTCTGCGAACAAAAAACTTTAACATATCTTAATCCCCCCTGCCCTATTTTTTAATTTGAACTTTGTCGCCAGCGCGAACCGATGACAGAATTACAACGTCGCCATTACGCAGACCGGATTTAATGTATGCGTTTTCTGAATCCTGGCGAGCAATTTCAACAGTGCGTGCGGTTGCAACACCATTTTCAGCAACATAAACCATGCCGTCTGTAATAGCATACAATGGAACAAAATGACCCGTGGCATTAAATTCCGCCATCTGCAAACCGTCCGCAACACCTGATGTACGAACAACGTACATACCCGTATCGTAATCTATATTTGATGATACAGATACGATTTTACCATCACCAACCTTTTGACCGGCGCGCAGATTCTGGGCACGCGCAAACGACACATATGCACGATTGTTTTTTACCGCCAATGGTTCGTACAAAGTCCCGGATTTATTCGACATTTCAATTGCCATAACCGGCAAACCAGTATCCGCCGCAACACGCGATGCATTAAAAACAAAACGCGCATTTTCAGACGCAACCGCCGCAAAGCGGAATATTACCCACCCAGCCAATAGCGCAACCAACGATATATATGCAATTTTCTTGAATTTTTTAGTTGCCATTGTTCTTTGTATTTTTTCCATTTTATTCACCTAACTTTTTTACCATTTCCGCAGACATTAAAATATTGTACTTCATTTGCAGCACAGACACATCCAACGAATACAGACCCGCAGATACATCCGCCAATTCAACCGCAGACGTCTGACCCGACGCAAAACGATTCTGGGACAGTTCATACGTCTTTTGTGCCAAATCACGTGCACTTATTAAAGATTCCAGATTATCACGCAACATATCGTACTGGCCGATTGCGGTGTTATACTGTTCCGTCGTGATTTTTTTCGCCTGGGCTAAATCTTCGCGTGCGGCTTCGGCATTCATTGCCTCTATCGTGGCGTTGGCACGATTCAGACCACCATTGAAAATCGGCATTTGTAATGCAAGTCCCCAATATGCAGACTGACCACCCTTTTCATCAAACAAATGACCAACATCACCCGACATTGATGAATATGTGTATGACGCGGTTGCCGCCAATGTTGGATAATTATTTGCACGTTTAGAACGCGCCAGGCGTTCATACATGTTCGCCTGTTCGTCCAAGATTTCCCATTGTGGTGTTGACTTTAATTCTGGTGCGTTTAGTGCGGCAAATTCTGTTGGGAAATTGTCCGTCAAAACCAATTCTTCGTTAATATCAATACCCGCCATAATTTTCAACATACGATGTGCAGTATCGCGATTAAACTTTACATTCGCCAGATTCACCTGTTTTGTAATAATATCAGATTCAATTTTTAACAGGTTGCTGCGGTTCGCACGACCGGCGGATGTTAATTTACTTTTCGCAGTTTGCGCGTTTTTCAAATCTTTCTGCGCCAGCGCAACCATTTCATCGGTCATTTTCGCCGTCCAATACAAATCAGTTGCGGCATAGCGAACCTCGCGCGTGGTTAATTCGCGTGAAGATTCAGCCATTTTTATCGCAGATTTAACCGATTTAACCGCATTGCCAATTTTGCCAAATGTGTAAATAGGCTGGGTCAAGGTCAAGCCCGCCTGAAAAATATTATCAGGAATTTCTACAAAAACAGATTGGTCCTTTAACGATTCAGAAATCAAACCGCCCATCGCAGGTGGCAATTCGATACCCATGGATTTTGATGGATTTTCGACGTTCACCATGTTCATATACGACGCGGTACCTTCGATTGAAAACCAACGGTTTGCGTTGGCCGCATCCAAAGATGCCTCGGCCTTGTTCACGTTTGCCTGGGCCTTTTTCAAGTCATGCGATTCGTGTTCAATTTTAGTAATCGCATCATTTAACGACAGGTCCAAAGAATACGCCGGCGAAAAACAAACACCGGCAAACAAACACGCGACCATTGATACGGTTTTAATTTTTTGCATTGTTTAACTCCACCTTTTTAATTACATCACGCATAGTACGCAGTGCGTCAGTTAGGCGCGCCTCATCTTCGCGCGAAAGGGACGCAAAAACACGTTCAACGCCCGTACGAAACATATCCATAGCAACAACCGCCAATTCCGCACCCGCGGGCGACACACAATACCATGTGTTACGACGATCATTTTCATCAATCGTACGAACAACCAGACCGTCTGCCTCTAACTTACGAAAAGCGGCACACAAATTTGGCGCCGAAACATGTTCGCGACGCGCAATATCTTTTAGACGCGCACGACCACCATTGTGCAGGCGCACCAAAATAGACATCATCTGACGTGGATAACCCGTGGAATCAACACGATCCAAACGCAGTTTGTCTGCTATTTTGTCCAGCGTCCAAATATTTTCTTCCATTAAACGAACAAATTCCTTGCGCGCCATTTTTATCTCCTATATAATAGGTTCGAAACGGAAATCATTATAAAACCGAATTATTATATATTTTAATAAATTCTTTTGCAAGTGTTTTGTTGAAATTTTTTTGAATTTTTTTGTCATGAAACACGATAAAGCATATTATTATAAATTATATTTTAACCAGGCTTTACCACAAATCACAGAAATCACAACACAATCAAAACACGCGAACAAATTAATTTCGAACGTCAACAAGATATTGAACATATAAGAACAGGCACTATATTCAATTGCAAAACAAAATAAAAAAAATTATGCCTGTCAGGGTTTTCAGCAAAATTATATTTGTTTATTGATATTTTTTATTTTTCCCATGTTTTAACGCAATTTTCGTGATATTTGTTTAGCAAAAATTAACATCGCAATGTTTTATATTTTTTTATACAAAAAACATGCGTAATATCAATAAGTTAATCGGCATAAAAACTATAAAACAAACCAACGTTTGTTTTATACCATTTTGTCGAACAAAAAAATAGCAGATTTCCGCCATTTTTGCAAGCGAAAATCAACTATAAAACAAACGTTGGTTTGTTTTATAGTCTAAATGGGGGGATTTATGCCGGCAATACATGTTAATAATGTTGAAATTCAGGTGTATGAACAGCAATATACATCACCCACCCTGCACGTACAAAATACCGACGGAAAAATATACCACGCAATTGTTATACCCCAGGGGGGCGAATTTCTTGATGCCTCGGAAAAACTGGTATATTCCGCGGATTCAATCAATACATGTCAACCGGTCACATTGGATGCGGGATTGTATCGCGTGGAATTACGTGGCGGCGCGGGTGGAAAACAATCGCGGTGCAATGCCGGTTTGGGCAAGACAAACATTACCGCGAATGTTGTAAGCCAGATTTTTAAATTACCCACACAAACAACCGTATATGCGTTTCGTGGTGGCGACGGTAATGACAGTCCCACGGTGACAATACATCAGATTCCGGGTGGTGGTTCATCGGGTGTGGACAGCATGCTGATTATCGGGGACCGTGCAATTGTTGGTATCGGCGCACCATCGTCACAGTGTTTTAATTTATCTGCAAGTGCATATCCTGGTGGAGGATTACCAATAGGATTAACATGTCAATCCACACCATCTGGAACATATTCTGTACAAGATATTAAGATAGGCGATTCTTATATACAGATATCTAATGGCTGTGCCGGTGGGGGTGGGGGTGCGCCAAATGGCGTTGGTGGTGCGGCGGGTTCAAGCACGCAATTTAAAACAACCGCCGGCAAAAATGCAACCACCAATGGTGGTGGTAATGGTGGTGATATTGAAAATTTAACGGGGGATTCACAAACAAAAAATATCGCATACGGTGGTGCGGGTGGCAAAAACGTATATTGGCAATGTGCCGGTCACACGGCGGTATCGTATGGTGGGGGCGGCGGTGGGGCATCGTGTGTCCTGAGGAAGCCCAGCATCTGCGAAAGCCTTGGTTCATGGTGTTATTCCGATTGCGCCGATGGTGGTGATGGGGCATCGGGCAGTACCGGCAAATCAGACACCAGTTACGTTAAAATTTATAAAATAGGATAATCATAATGTTATTACCGTTGGCATTATTATCGGCATTATATTTTAAAACATCGGATGGTAATATTTATCATACCATTGATAAAATTCCGGATGGTATGTGCATATTAAACAATAATGGCGAAGAATTGGTGTACGAAGCAACCAATTTTAATACCTGTAACGAAATTGTATTACAACCTGGATGTTATCGTGCGGAACTACGTGGCGGAATTGGCTTACAAAATGAACATTGCCTTGATATTGTGGAATATGATTTAACACGCACAGAATCCGCAATATTCAGTATAAACGAACCAACCACGGTATATGTATTCCGTGGTGGCGATGGGAACCCAGGTGGGGTAAATGTTATAAATAATAACATAACTGGTGCATTCGGTGGTGGCGCATCGGGTGTGGACAGCATGCTGGTTGTTGGCGACCGTGTATGGCGGGCATCGGGTGGCGTGGGTAAAACGTGTGCGAAAGGTAACAAGACGGTACAGATAAATCAGGCTACCATCGCAACAACCGTTTCCGTCGGAAATGGTATTGGTGGCGGTTCCATTTTAAATCAACCCACATTACAAAAGCGTGTATATTATGTATATCAACAAACTATATACGGAATTGGTGGTGGTGGCGCATCACCAAATGGTGCCGGTGGTACAGATTGGCAATATCATTACGATTTTATCAATGGTGATGAATACGTAAATGCCGGCACCAATGGCACAGATGAACGTGGTGGTAACGGTGGTGATATTTATGTATGTAATAACACATCCTGTACATCCATGGTGGCCGCGACGGGTGGCATCGGTGGCGAAACCATAAAATATGAATGTGGTGGCCAAACCGCAAAATCATATGGTGGTGGCGGTGGTGGCGGGGCATACAATGGTAATTACTATGCCAACGGCTTAAATGGCGGTGATGGTGGTTCCGGTTCAACCGGCCACAGTGATGTTTCGTTTGTAAGAATTTATAAAATATGATCTTACAAAATGATATCAAAAATAAAACCGCCAAATGGCGGTTTTTGTTTATTTTGTAATTTCATCACAGATTAAATCAACAGCATTGTTTTCAACACGTGATTTAGTTGCCATTTTTTCAAGGCGCGATGGATTGTCAAACAATTCGGTCAGCGTGGACGACAACCACCGCGGGGTAAATTTGGACTGTTCAATCGCAAATCCGCCGCCCGTTTTGGCAAAAGACGCCGCATTCGCCGCCTGGTCTGGGTTAATATTTAGTGGCACCAATATTGCAGGACGACCAATCGTTTGTAATTCTATGACCGTGCTGGCCCCGCTGCGCCCGATTACCAGGTCCGCACCCGCAATCGCGCCCGCCATATCATGAATAAACGACAAAACATTCGCACGGATTTTATTTTCTGCATAAAACCGCTGCAGACGTTCCACGTTTTCCGGGCGCGTTTGATGGGTAATAAAAATCTTTTTATTTTTCATAGATGCAATTGCAGTTGGTACAACATCGTCCAGGATTTGCGCCCCCAAGGAACCGCCCGTTATTAACAATCTGGATTCGCCCGGCAACGGCGCACCAGATAAACGCAAAAAATCTTGACGCACCGGCAACCCCGTATATACCACACGTGTCGAACCATTTGGTATGCCGGAAACAGTTGGAAAACTGGTCATTAATGTTTCAACCCAACGCATAGCAAATTTATTTGCACGACCAATTGCCGCGTTCTGTTCGTGCAGAAATGTCGGTATATGCCATACATGTGCCGCAAATACCGCCGGTACAGATGCATACCCACCAAACGCCACAACACGGTCGGGACGAAACAGCATAAAGCGCAACGTTAACGCGGTCGCTGAAACCGCAATTTTTGTTAACGCCCATATTTGTTTGATGCGATTTTTTGCCCCAACACCCGATGCCCATACGTGCGCAAAACGCGCACCAGATGGCGCACCACGACGCACCATATCACGCACACGACCGTCGCATGAAATTGTTATTTTATGACCACGCGCATGCAAACATTCCGCAACACTTAACGCCGGATAAACATGTCCGCCCGTGCCACCCGTTGCAATCCAAATTTTCATAATCTACACCCCTGTTATTTTTATTATTGTTTCCATTTATCTTCGCGTACAATTGCCAAAATCATACCGAACAACAGACAATATGCCAACAGCGAACTGCCCCCATATGATATAAACGGCAACGTCATCCCCTTGGGCGCAAACAGATTTAATGTCGTTAGCATATTAAAGCAAATCTGTGTTCCAAACAACGCCGCCGTTCCACCCGTTGCATACATCACAAACAAATCACGCGCGTTGGTTGCGTTTGTTATCAGACGACGAAACACGAACAACAACAAAACCAATAGTCCACACGCCATTATCGCGCCCAAATCTTCGGCAATTGCCGCAAAAATAAAGTCTGTGTGTACGTCGGGCAAATACTGTTTTACAAATGCGTCATCACCCGACCCCAGCAAGCCACCATGACGAATTGAATCAACCGAGTTATCAACCTGGTACGTGTCGCCTGCGCCTGTAAAATGCGCAATCAAACGACGTTGTACGTGTCCCAATGTAAAGAAGGCAACCGTCAGCATTAATGCCCCAACCCCTGCAAACACAGGTATTAAAATTAGCGGCAAGCCAGCAACGAACACCATGGCACAGAACACCAGCAAGTACAACACCGCCGTACCAAAGTCTGGGTGATTAAACACAATAAAAATCGTTAACCCAAACAATGCCAAATAGTACACCCAACTGAGCCACGTGTCGAAACGCCAGGCTTCTTTGTTAAAGAAGATATTCGAACCATACCTGTCCTTCATCCGAGACAAAAAATATGCCGTCATTATGACAAACCCAGGCTTCATAATATCGGCCGGCATAACGTTAAAGAATCCAAACGATACAAATCGCGCAGAATTATTAATCATATGTGGCGCAATTACCGTCAATGGCAATAATGCCAGACCAAATATTAAATCCGCGCCCGCCAATAACAAGACCTGTTTTTTGGTCAAAAAACTGGATGCAAATAAAAAGACTAAACCCATACAATAAAACGGTATCGCCTTGACCAGATAAAAATACCACGGCTGACCTATACGTTCCGCCGCAACAGAGCCAGCCGACACAACAAATATTGACGACAGCGCAATCAGCAATAAAACGCACCCCAGCAGGCGACGGTCTATTTCAAAATACCAACTGGTTAATTTACTGTCATCGTTGCGCGTTAATTTGAACATATTTTTCCACACCCCGCCATTGGTTTATGCGAACTTTAACAATACCAGCGCAAGGCCAGAAAACAGTATCGACAAGATGAAAAAGCGTTCAACTATTTTTGTTTCGGTCCAACCCAGTTCTTCAAAGTGATGATGCAGGGGCGCACGCAGAAATACACGTCGACCGGTGCCGGTTAATTTACGTGTTGTTTTGAAATACATTGTCTGGATAAAAGACGATAACAATATCAAAACCATCATACCGGCGGCAATGCCCATAATCAGTTCGGATTTTAACAGCATTGCAACCGTGCCCATAAATCCACCCAGCGCAAGGGAACCAACGTCCCCCATAAAGATAGATGCAGGCTTGGAATTATACCACAAGAAGCCCAGCACCGCACCAAACGCCGCACCCAATACACCATACAGACCGTTCGCCATTGGCAGGAACATTACCGTATCCATAAATCCAATGCGTGTTGCGCCATATAACGCCACAACCAAAACAACCAATACCGGCATATATAATTTTGCCAACATACCATCCAGCCCATCTGTGATATTTGTCGCATTTGCGCCACCACAGATTACAAAGTATGCAAAAACATAATACAACAGACCAAGCGGCAAAATAATGCCCGCGCCAATCGCCAGGGAATATTCTGGGATGTATGGTGGCATTGTTTTATTAATCAGATATGCAAGGATTATGACAAACACACCCTCGACCAGCAGGCGTGTCATAGGCGACAGACCATTTGATGCCTTTTTAGATTGGCTTGACACCTTTTTATAATCATCAACGAACCCAAGTCCACCAAACATCACCAATGCCGCCAGCGCAATCCAACCCGTTGGGTTTGACAATGGCATAAACAACAATGCGCCCACCAAAATCGCAACAATTACCAAGATACCACCCATTGTTGGGGTTCCCGCCTTTTGCCGGTGGGATTCAGGGACATTTTCGCTGATTGGTTGACCCTTTTTCTGAATATTGCGCATGGCGCGAATAAAGGCGCGACCAAACATCAGCATTATCATAAACGAAACAAAGAAACCGCCCGCAAATTGGGTCCAGCCACTGGCAAAAAATGAAAAACCATGATTCAAAAAATAGTCCGTCAGCATAAAAAATCCTTTCCTTATGCCTTCATTCTATCACAAAAGATTTTATAAACAAATGTTATTATAAGAATTAAAATACACCACCGACAACCGCGCTGGATTCAACCCTTTTTTTGTTTGGCGCAGGGTTTGGTGATTGGCCGGGTTTGAAAACCTCTTGTATAATCATGCCGTCGGGGTCGGCCGTGGCGGCAACACCGCTGCGACGATTAACACGTACAAATGTCATACCGTCTGGGACGGCAAATGGCTGGTTCTTTTCATCGGCCAATGCCACACGCATAAAGTCTGCAAAAACGCGCGCGGCCATGTGCGACCCGGCCCCCTTGCCCAAAGGACGAGGCGTATCAAACCCCAGGTACACACCAGCAATTAAATTCTTGGAAAAACCGATAAACCACACATCCTTGACATCATTGGACGTACCAGTTTTACCCGCAATCGTATGTCCGGGAACGCGCGCCTGTTTCCCGGTACCGCGTTCAACCGCACCCTGTAATATCGATACCATTTGATACAGACTTTGCGGGTCGGACAATGGTTCGGCATTATCCACAGATTCCGGTGGCAGCAAATCATCAGACCATTCAACAATTGCCGTCTGGGTACCATCAATCAGTCGACCATATCTGTCTTCGATATAGTCAACCAATTTGGGTTTAATCGCACGACCACCATTTACAAAGGCTGAATAACCCAACACCAGTTTTTCCAATGTTGTTTCACCCGACCCCAATGCCATTGAAAGGTTCACATTTGGCATATCAGGCGGATAGACACCGAAACGCTGGGCCGCGTCAATTGCATTTTTAACACCAATCTGTTCCACAAGGCGCACCGTCGGAACATTACGCGACGTTTCCAACGACAAACGCAATGGCACGTCACCCAAGAATTTCTTGTCATAATTTTCGGGTTTCCACAATGTATCATTTTCACGCCACCCAACAATCGGCGCATCCAGAATCATTGTCTGGGGGGTGTACCCGCGTTCCAATGCCGCAAGATATACAAACGGTTTAATCGTTGAACCAATCTGACGATATGCCTGGGTTGCGCGGTTAAAAGAACTTTCCCGAAAAGAACGACCACCCGTCATCGCAACAATGCGACCGGTATGCGGGTTCATCGCAATAATTGCGCCCTGTAATTTTTCATCGCGACCAGCGTTGTATGCATCCAGTTCTTTGTTCAATGCGGCGGCGGCGGCGCGTTGCAATTCCGGCACAATCGTTGTTTTAATGTATAAGCCCTGGTTATACAGGGTTTCACGCCCAATCGTCCCCAGCAATTGACGGCGAACATCTTCGGCAAAATATTGGAAATCTTCCTGAATCTGGGCGGTAAAGCCACTGTTGATATTTAATTCTTCGGCTGCGGCAGCGTCCGCGGCGGATTGGGTGATAAATCCTTCTTCGACCATGCGACGCAGAACATAATTGCGACGTTCAACCGCACGGGTGCGATTGTTTGGCGCCTTGGGCAGGGATGCAAGAAACGCACATTCCGCCAATGACAATTCAGATACAGGCTTGTTAAAATACATCAATGCCGCCGACCCCACACCATAGGCGCGCGCGCCCAGGAATATTTGGTTCATGTACAGGGTTAAGATATGCTGTTTTGAAAAACTGCGTTCCAGGCGCAGGGCAAGTATAGCCTCTTTTATCTTGCGAGAGATGGTACGTTCAGATGTTAAAAAGAAATTTTTTGCAACCTGTTGCGTTATTGTTGATGCACCAGACAATATTGTATCGCGCCCCATAGCACGCATGGCATTATTTACCAACGCACGGGTTATGCCCTGGATATCAATACCGGGGTGGGTCCAGAAATTTTGATCCTCGGCCGCGATAAAGGCATTAACCAGCATTGGTGGCATATCGGCATAGTCGATAAACACACGACGTTCTTCGGCGTATTCTTGCAATAACGAACCATCCGATGCATAAAGGCGCGTCGCAACCGGTGGCGCGTATGTCGCCAATTTTTTATAATCAGGCAAATCATTACCGTATATTAAAATCAATGCCGCCAGGCTTGCAATACCCGCAACAAACATCCAAAAGAATACATTTAACAATATGCGCAAGATTTTCTTGATTTTCATAAGTCAAATTCTAGGACAAAAACATCACATTTGCAAATATTTAGTTTTTAGTTTTTTTTGTTTTGCGTGTTTGAACGGTTTTATCCCCAAGAATTTCCATCTGCATTTGCAAAATAAGGTTTTCCTTGTCATGAATCTGCTTTAACAGCGATTCATTTTCTAATTTGATTTTTTCAAGTGCTTGGCGACTGACCACCAACTGGGATGACATAGATTTAGTTTTACGGTGATTCAAAAAGAACGCAAATAATGCACCACAAATCGCACCCGCAGATGCACTGATTAAATCAAAAAGTGTTTCCATCAACGTCATAGAAACACTTTAACATTATTGACTAAAATATTCATCAGGACTATTTTCGCAAGCCTGTTTTTTTATCAATCCAAACCTGCTCATCGGCAATTTCCATCATCGGCATGTCAGATTTGCTGTCCGAGTATGCGCGAACAACGTGCGGAATAATTTTATTTGCACGCGCCCATTCGTCCATCGCCAATACTTTGTTTTTTCCCCAGCATAAGAATTCATATTTCCAGGGCTTTTTCTTGTCCATTTTAGAACAAAAAACCGCATCAAATTTCATATCACGAACCAATTGGGGCAACAGGTAATCAGGACTGGCCGAAATCATCAAAACCTTGCGCCCGGCATCACGTTCAGACTGAACCTTTTCCTTGGCCCAGCCAAAGCG
The DNA here is from genome assembly GCA_015062525.1 of Alphaproteobacteria bacterium. Taxonomy (GTDB): domain Bacteria; phylum Pseudomonadota; class Alphaproteobacteria; order Rs-D84; family Rs-D84; genus Enterousia. The sequence goes on from SUUM01000008.1 coordinate 32,480, forward strand.
TTCGCGTTTATGTTGTTTTATAAACCCGGGTGCAAATTTTTTTATCATTTGCGGGGTCATAAAACGACGAATGTTTTCACGCCACCAAACACCATCAGGCCGCAGCCAGCGCGCAATTCCACAAATACCCATCAATGGCAGATAAAACCAAGGCCGAATACTGCGACGAAAACAATAGCGCGCAAATGCAACATTTGAATCCAAGCCCGATAACGTTCCATCAAAATCAAATAAAACCACATCCGTTTTTTTCAACATATAAATTTATCCTTTGTTTTGTTGTTTGTGCAAATTATAACTATCTTTTAGATTTATGCAAGGTATTGTCGTTAAAACAATATTTTCCACTTGCGTGCAATTCGCCATTTGTTCTAAGATTAAAACAGGAAGGAAAGGAATTATGCGTAATTTTACAATCAGCGTACTGTCTTTGTTTGTAGTATTGCCAACGGTTGCGTCTGCGCGTTTGCCGGTTGTGAACATCGCGTCCGGCGCGGTTTCTGCGCGTAGCGCATTTGGCGAAGACATGGTAAAGACAACAAAAAAACAAGCGGAACCTACACGCAAAAAAACCGTTGTTGCACGCAGCGCAAAAAAAACTGTTGCGCCAAAACAAACGCCGGTTGATATGGGTGAACAACTGATTGCGTCAAATGATGTTTTGCGCCCCAATCGCCCAAGTAATGATTTATGGGCAAAAAGCACAAACAATAATGTTGCGGATTTTGCATTGCGCATGCCAGGTGCAAATGAATTTTCTGTGATTCGTTCTGATGGTTTATTACCAGAAGAAAGTCTGGATAAAAAAGTTGCAATTATGGCACCAGTCGTGGAAACAAAAAAAGATTTTGCGCCATTGTCCGAGATAGATAATCAGATTGCGCGATTGAATGAATTACAAAAACGCGCCGAAGAAAGTGTACGTACTGTATCCAATCGCGTTATTGCGGCACCAATTGCCGAAACTGAAACAATTGAACCCGCTCGCATCGCCAAGGCAGAAGTTAAAAAAGAACCTGAAAATCTGTCTTTGCGCCGTTTGGTTGTGCCAATGGAAGAAGATGTGATTGTACGCAGTGTTGAAAAGAATACTTCGCCACGGATTGTTGCGGTGCGCGATGATATGACCAAGATGAGTCCCGCCGAACTGCGCCAGGCGTTTAGAAAAACATTCTTGTCGGAAAACAAACATTTATCAACATATGCAATTGATGACCGTTTTGATGTGGCCAGTGATATGTCATCATCTATTGAGGGATTTACCGCACAACGCGATATTTCCGAAGGCGGTGGTATTCGACCACTGGAAATCAAAATCAAATTCCGCAACGAAGATTCCGCGTTATCACGCGAAAACTATAACCTGTTGACCGAATATGCCGGAATTGTGGTCAGCAAACCAACACGTGCAATTCAATTGGCAATTCCTGAAAATATGACCAAGACCAAAGATGGTCGCAAATTGGCGGCACGCCGTTTGGCAATTGTAGAACAGGTTTTAACCGACAATGGCGTTTCACAACAACGCATTGTTCCGGTACTGTCCAATCGGGACGAGGCCGGGTTCGTATTACGCATTATTTCCAGCGATCAATACGAAACGCTGACCAAGCAAAAGCGTGATATATTCGGTGATACAATTGGCAACAAAACTTACAAAAGTATGTCGTGGTAAAAATATTTCATAAAATATTAGGGTTTATGTTTCCGCCGGCGTGTCCATTGTGTGATACGCCGGTGTCAGTACATGGTGAACTGTGTCCGGAATGCTGGACGGCGATAAATTGGATTGAAAATCCAAAATGCACTAAATGCGGTTATCCATTTCCGGCAGATTTAGATTTAGGTGGGATGCCGATGTGTCCAGTTTGCGCGGCCGGCAAATCTGAACTGGATTGGATACGGTCCGCATGTGTATATGATGATGCGTCCCGGGTTGCTATGTTGCCGTTCAAGCACGCCGGTCGGATTCAATATGCATATTTTATGTCGCGTGCAATGATGTGGGCGATGCGCGATGTAGAAATAGATGCAGATATAATTATGCCCGTCCCATTGGCGACACGTCGTTTATTCAAACGTGGATATAATCAGGCAACATTATTGGCGCGACCAATTGCACGCGCAACCGGGATTAAAATTGATTATGATTCCGTTCGTCGCAAATATCGCGAAGACATGGGACACAAAACTGCACGTGAACGCGCCGAAAATATTCGTGGTGTATTTTCCGTCGTAAATCCCGATAAAATTCGCGGGAAAAAGATTTTATTGGTTGATGATGTTATGACCAGTGGTGCAACATTTTCAGAACTGCGACGCGTTTTGATTCATGCAGGTGCGCACGCCGTCTATGGTGTCAGTTTTTGTCGTGTTGTGCGCGCAATTTAGGAATGCCCCCTGCCCTTATTAGCCACTATGGCGCGAGCAAAACCAAACATTTCTTCCTGCCACATAACTTTGCTTGAACAACAACGGAACAATTCCATGATTTGAGACTGGGCCCAGGTAATAAAATCTTTATTATTTGTGCACGTTTCACGCGCATAACCTGGGTCCCGTGGTCAAGCCACGGGATGACAAAGGTTCTTAATTCTTGCCCCCACTGATGACTAATGACTGATACCTGATGCCCCGGATAAACTTTTATTTATCTAATCGATTGAATATATCAAAAATATCAATTATAATATAGGGGCATTGGGAAACCGGTGTGGGGTGTAAGAGCCTCGTAAGGGATACTCCAACCATGGTTGGAGGGATGTGAATATATTGAATAAGCACACTATTACTCTTAATAGCTCTTAACCTCCAACCGCCTTAAGTGTGCGGTTTTTTATTTGATAAAATAAAAGGGAGGAATCAAATGGCAACTGTATTGGTTGATGCAAAATATTTTGGTAATTATCTGCGCATGGCGCGAAATTCAATGA
>SUUM01000009.1 GCA_015062525.1 Alphaproteobacteria bacterium
GATCAAACTCTCAAGTTCTAAAAAACCTGTTAAGTAAGTCCCGTGCATATAAACAAAAGCTGACTATTTAATAATCAGTTCGTCTTTACATATAATTATTCGCAAGACAAGTTTTTAACGAGGTTTATCTTAACTGTACTATCCGTCGGCGCAAGCGCCGCCGAGATAAGCAAATTCACAAAATTGAAAATTTTGGAATTTTCTAAAACCTACTACCTGTCTAGGATATGCACTTTTGACTTAGTCAAAGTTTGGATATTCCAAATTCAACTGTCTGCACATCCCTTCTTGAATTTTTGATGAGCTGCTTTTATTCACAATGTTTGCGTGTTTATCAGGAACCCTTTTCATACCGTTCGTTCCGTAAACCGCAGAATTTCAGGGGTTGAGTTTCTTTTTGTTTTGTTGTCTCAACTTGAAAGCCCGCTTAGTATGCGCTCTAACTTTCGAAAAGTCAAGCGGAATTTCAAAAATATTTTTCAAAAAATTGTGTTTATAGGAAAAAAGCCCAGAAATCCGCCAAAAATTATTTTAATTTTTTTCTTTTTTTTTATTTTGAGCCACCGATAATTGATTCGGATTGGAGGCTTTTTTTGATTCGGTTTACACTACGAATCGTTGCCCACAGCATCAGAATCGGTACAAAAAGCCCAATTTTACCATTGGATAAATCCGAAAATCAGACAATTTATCGTTCGCTTTGCGGGTTGCACGCGCTATATCTGCGTCCAGTTGCGGAATAGACACCGGCGACCAGGTCGCAGTTAACGTGTTATATACATATAATTGTTCCTGGGGAATATCCAAGGAAAACGTTGCCGGACGATTTGTTAAAATCACCCCCATATCCAGAAATAATCCGAATCGACACCCAATATCAAAATCAAAGCCGGTGCCAAAATAAGGGCCATGGTAATTCCAGTCTATGGTGGCGGCACCGTTAAAGTTATTGCCATTATAATAATAGTGGTCGCCCGCCAGATAGAAATAAAAGCGTTGGGCGGGTGCGCGCTCGATTTCACCAAATATCGCCGCATCCAATGTTGCCATGCCCCACGCATATCCCGCCGACATACGCCACGCACCCGCGAATGGGTAATAATCCACCAGAACAGAGGTATGCCATGCATCCAGCGTACCTTCGTCAATTTTTACCCCGTCGCCAACATCACGCCCATCACGCATATACGAATCGATTGCCGAATCTATGGCGGATTTTAATGGGTCTGTTGTGGCAAAATCGATTCGAGCACCTAGGCGCCGCAACCAATACGATTCGTAATTTGAATTATAAAAACCCGCAGATACATTTATTCCACCCAAAACGGACGCCCCCAGTCCCACCGACAGACCGTGCGGAAAACCCGTTTCAGCGATGGCGGGCATTGTTAACATCAAGGACATATATAATATGGCGCGCTTCATAATATAAAAAGATACACAAATCGGGGCGATGCCTCAACGGGTTTAGATTCCACAAACACCCACAGGCGCCGGTGAAAAATTTATCTTTTCCAATGTGAAACGACCCAAGTATCGGTCTGAGTTTTTTTTACCTTGCCGGCGTGATACGTAATTCTAGGCGCCGATTGGTTAAGCGCCCAATATCATCCTGGCCTGCGATTGGTCGTGCGGAACCGCGTCCAACAATAAACATGCGTGCCGTGTTAATTCCATGCTGGGAAAAATAAACCCCAACGCGTTGTGCCATGTCCAACGACAGTGCGCGCGCCGCATTTGCGTCGCGCATAGCATCTGTGTACCCCGCGATTTCCAGGAAAGTTGCGTCATATTTTTTCAGAATTTTTGTAATGGTATTTAATGTATCGTCGCCCGTAGTGGAAATATCTGCGACATTTAATTCCATAATTGCATCACGCACCAAAATCACAACAACATCGGTCCCCGCGCGCTGAACGGAAATACCGGGTTTTCGCAACGCGTCATACAGAGCGTATTCCAACGTCGCCATATACTGTGTCGCAATTGCATTGTCGTTTGTCGCTTTGTCGCCGTAATCAAGTGTTCTGGATGCGTCAACCGCATCTGTCACCAACCTGCCACCTGCGCCCAGATAAACGGGGCGTTTCGCAATGCGAGCGGTTTCGGTCATATCTGTAAAGCTGACACCGTTCAGATACGCGGACCATGTATATCGGTCGGGGCTGCTGTATTGAACGCACGCACCAACCGCACCCAGTATAATTGTTGATAAAATAATATTTTTTATCTGCATTTATTCCACGATAAATGAAATTTGGTTTGTGTCCGAATCAAAACAGTTATCGGTCAGTCCTGTTTCAAAACCATTAACCAGAATCGCCGTTGCCCATTTTGGTTTTGATGTTGCAAAATAGTCGCATTCGCCCGTTGTCAAATCCACCAGATTTATTGAAAAAGATTTTCCATCCGCGCTGCTGACCACGGACCATGCATCCCCACCAATTGGGGCCGCGTCAGATTGTAAAGCGCCCGCCTTAATCAAATAATCAACCGATACACCTTCGTACGAACCGCGCATTTCCAATAACATTTTTGTATCCTGGGCGATTTGTTCCAGTTCTGCGTCTGCAATTGTGCGTGCCTGATTTTTGCGCAGCATATTGTACACACCCAACGCAGAAACCGTCATCAATCCAGCGATTGCCATAACACCAATAACTTCTATCAAAGAACGACCTGATTCCTGTTTCATTATTTTACCCCCACTATTTCTGCGTCTGCAAACAAATCCATCGCACTTGCGACCAATGGATCTGCGACTAATTCTTCGTGTTGCTGTTCGTTCACCGTATGTGCGTGCACCGATTCCATCACGCGTTCTAATTGCCATTGTTTTCCGGTTTTGTCAGCCAACCATATTGCCAATTTGTGTGCAAAATCTGCATCCCCTTTGCGGTCAAAGTATTTGACTTTACCATCTGTAAATTCAGAAATTTCAATGTTGCTGCTGTAATAAGAATACAACAATATTTCTTTGGATTCCTGTAATGCATGCGCCAACTCGTTCGCATTTGTGATAACAGTTATCTGCGTTTTTTGTGGTGCCGCGTTTGTTGTCGGTTGCGCCATACGGTCGGCAAAGATATTCTTTACATCGCGTGTTTTCTGGGCGGATTCCTGTTGTTTAATGATTTCCGGAACGCTTGGCATATCGGCAATATGCATCATGCGCACGATTAACATGTCAAAGCATTGTTTCTGATTACCCGCCGCCTGCATTTCTGGAACCGCCGCCACCATAACCTGCCATATGCGCGACAGGGTGTTCAACGACACACGTCCGTTCAGATTTTGAACCTGTTCACGTTGGTCGGCGGTATATGGCGAATTGTTGACGTCGCCTGCGTGCAGGGCGGGATGCATACGTGTTGCCCAATGGGTCCATTCCATCATGTCCGTCAACAGCATTGATAAATCCGCACCATTGTTATAAATCGTGTCAACTTTTTCCAGTGCCGCCGCGGTGTCGCCCGACAGTAATGTTTTCATAAAATCAACAACCACACCGCGGTCCGCACGTTTCAACATATCTAATACAGATTCTTCGTCCACATGGCCACCGGTTTGTGCAATTGCTTGGTCCAGCAAAGACAACCCATCGCGTACCGAACCGTCCGCCGCACGTGCCAGCAATTCATTTGCCCCATCGGTCAGTTCTATTTTTTCCTGGTCTGCAATCCAAGCAAAATGTTTTTTTAATGTATCAACCGGCACACGCACCAAATCAAAGCGTTGGCATCGTGATAAAATCGTAACCGGCACTTTTCTGATTTCGGTTGTCGCCAAAATGAATATAACATGTGCTGGCGGCTCTTCCAATGTTTTTAACAGCGCGTTAAACGCAGATGTGGACAGCATATGAACTTCGTCGATTATATAAACGCGATAACGTCCATTTGTTGGACGATATTGCGCCCCGTCCAGAATGTCGCGCATGTTATCAACGCCCGTGTGGGACGCCGCGTCAATTTCCATAACGTCAATATGTTGCCCCGCCGCAATCGCGCGACAATTTTCACATTCACCGCATGGTGTTGCAGTTGCCCGATCGGACGATAAACAGTTCAGCGCCTTGGCCAGAATACGTGCCGTACTGGTTTTGCCAGTTCCCCGAATGCCCGTGAAAATATATGCGTGCGCAATACGCGACGTGTTAATTGCGGTTGTTAGTGTTTTTACCAACACATCCTGACCGATAAGTGATTTAAAATCTTGACTGCGATATTTGCGTGCCAGTACTGTATAATTATTGTCCATGCGTATAATCTTCCTTTTGTTCCCCAGCATAGCAAACCGGCATTAAATTTCAACAAATAAAACGCGCCAAATGGCGCGTTTTTTGAATTTATAAATTTGTAATAAAATCCGGAAAAGGCGATTCGTCTTCTTCGGTTTGTTCGCTGGTTTCCGCTGCCTCGCCCGCTTGCTGTTCGGCAACGGCTGCGGCTTTTTCCTTTGGGTCGCGGGTAGAATCAATTTTTCCCTGTTCTGTATTTACCATACGTCCATAGTGTTCTGCCGTTTGCAACAGGCGTTCGCGTTCTATTTCGTCCGCGGTCTGACGCGCCTGGTCAATAAGCTGTTTGCGTTTCTGGCGCCATTTATGACAGCGCTGAATCATCTGTCCTACATTGGATTGATTTTTTTTGTTTTGCATATCTTTTTTCTCAAATAATTAAGGAAAGTCCCAATAACAACAAACCATATGTTGTTATACTTATCGCTTCAAATATTAAAACAACTGAAAAGCGATTGCAATAATTTTTTTCTGTTGCTATGCTGATACCCGTAGGAGGGGGCAAAACCTTGCATTCAGAACGTGGAAATTTTTTGCTTCAGGCCCTGTTAGCGGTGGGGTTGATTTTTGCGTTCATACCATTTATGTCGCGTCAGATGGCGGGACGTGATACAGACACGCGCATGTACGCCACCACGCGCCAGGTTGATATTGCCCAAACGGCGGCGCGTATATTTGTTCGTGAAAACGCGCGCGATATTCCGTATGAAACGACCGTTGTGTCCGGGAATGATTTTGCAGATATGTTGGAACCATACGGTCTGCCATTGGGGTTTGTGCCGCGTACGGCCCTGGGTCAGGATATGTCGCTGGTGTTGCATAAAACGCCATTTTCTGTGTCGGCGTATTTGGAATTAACGGGCGGTGATTTAACAGGTGTTGAACGCGCAGAATTGGTGCGTCGAATTGGTTTTTATGCCGTGCCAGTTGATGAAAAGATTCAGATCGGAATTGAATTGTCTGATATCTATTCAGATGTTGTTCGTCGCAATGAACCGAACTTTGAAGCAAGTGGTTTTTTAACCAACTTGGATATGGGAACGTTTTCATTAAACAATGTCGGGAATTTGTTTTCAGTTCGTGGTGAATTTGATGGCGCCCAGTTTAATACATTGACTGTGTCTGGGATTGAGTCTGGCAAAAAGGTGCGCAACAACATCAAAGATATGGTTGCCCAAAAAACAATATTCCAAAGCAAGACTGGTGAATCTGCATTAACATTAACACGTGGCACATTGTTTGCGGATTCTGTGGATACAAAAACGATTTCCATGTTTGGCGAAACGGGTAATTTTATTGTTGGCGATACTTCTGTGTATGAATTATCTATGACGGCGGGGCGCACATCATTTACAGGGCCAGGTGAATGGAACATTCGCGGAAATGTCGTGTCAAACAATATAAACTTTACAGTTGAACGCTTAGACATTTCGTCATACCTGAATACCACCCGCGGTCAGGATGTTTTTATTGATGCAGACACACTAATGTATAACAGTAAATCAGGGATAGAGGTTGGTACACTGTACACATCAAACATCACCCTGCGCGACCAGACATCCACCGCATTAAATGACGGTGCATCGGGTTCAGTGTTAATTGACATACGCCCCGGTGGAACGACCTTGTTGCCGGACGCTTGGGTGTCGGGTATAAATAATGACGCGTTTGAAATAATCGCAGACCCAAAAACGGATGACGGCAAAACAGTTAACTGCGAATCGGTTATCAAAGATTTCGAAGGTGTGTATAACAAACAGTCTTTGTCCCAGTATCTGATTTGTCAGTATGTATTTTGGCAACGTCTGGAAAAAAGAATTGATATAAAACAATGTATAATGGCGGGGCGCAGTGATTGCATCTAAAATAAATATCTTTTCCAATCAATCCCGTGGTGCCAGTATTACCGAAGTTGTACTGGCCATGGCGATTATCGCCATAGCGGCACCGTTGGTGTATAATCAGATTACGAAAACGAATCGTACAATACGCGATATCGCGGTCGCACGTCGTATTATGTCCACGCGTGATAATGCGTTGAACTTTGTTCGTATGAACCAAGACAAATGGCCGACCCCCGCACAAATTCGTCTGGACGAAGCAGAACTGGATGCGATATCAACGGATGCAGCGGCGGGTTTAATTGATAAATATGCGGTCAATGGAGCAACGATAACAGATGTGTATCTGGCTTTTGAAATGGGTGAAACGGATTTGCGAACAAATGCAATTGCGCGTCATATTGGTGGCGATGCGGCGGTTGTTGGTGCGGATTCTGTGGCATATGGCAACACATGGGCGGTCGCGGCACCCGATTTTATATCGGGCGATTTAATCTATCGTATTTCGCGTGATGTAACAGGGACCGATACATCACGGTATTTGCATCGCGCAACATCCGGCGAAGATAACCTGAATGTAATGGAACGTGATTTAGATATGGCACGTCATCATGTGTATAATGTTGCGACCGCCAACGCAAAATCTGCACGAATAAAAAATGGGAATGCAACATTTGTAAATGCGGATGTGGTAAACGCAGAAACTATATATTTTTCGTCGGGCGCAAACATAGATGGCACAGATGTATCAATTGGTAATATGCGCGTATCTGGTGATATGTCAGGTTTCAGGAATGTTTATGCAGACAATATTAACGGTAATAAATTCACAACCACGGGTCGCGTCATAACGGACCGTGCAACGGTGCTTGAATCAATAAATGTTTCCGGCGATTTAATTATTAAATCCGACAGCACACGCACAATCAGCGGCTTTACCGGTATGTCTGTAAATTCGGTTGCCGCGCCATTTATTTCCTCTGAAGAAATGATGTTTTACGATAATTTTGGATTGACGGTTTCTGGTGAATTACTGATGTCCACAACGCCACCGTTAAGGATAGGTAACTGGACCTTTCAATCCACCAGACCACCAGAATTTTCCAAGTTAAAATTATCACGCGGGCAATTGCCATCCGCGCCATCGCGCAGTGAATTTTCACCCTTGACACGTATGGGCTGGACAGGCGGTGCGATACAAACAACAATATCAACCATAGACTAAATGAAACGAACAAAAAACATCTTTTCTAATCATAATAATTCACGTGGCAGTATGCTGGTGGAATTACTGCTTAGTGTTGCGTTGGCGGCATTGATAATTCCGTTTGTTTTTCGCTATCAGCAGTCGGCAATTGAACGCGCCCAGAATATTGCAATTACAAATCATATGGCGGAAATTCAGGTCGCGCTGGAACGCTATATTGTTGCCAATCGTGATGAATTGTTGCGAACGGTCGGTCGAAATATCACGCGTGTTGAATTAAAAGATTTGGCTCAGTTTGGTGTGCCCCAGTCTGTGTTAGACGCGGGCGACGATAAATACCAATTGCGTATTTTGAAATCGGGCGACGCATCTGGTCAATCGTCGCTTCAGGGTGTTATTGTTCGTGCATCTGATGATATTACACCGCTGCGCACACGTGAAATAGTAAATCTGTCTGGTGGTTCCATGGGATTTGTGGATGGCACGCATGCATATGGTACGTTTGGTGCATGGCATACAGATACGGTTGATATGGGCATAGATATTGAAAATGGTATTATTGAAACCACATCTGTTAATCGTGATAACGCATTATATTTATGGCGTGTTCCGTCTGAAAATCCAGCGGATGCCCAAATGATGTCGCCATTGAATTTAGGGGGGCATAATATTGCAAATGCATCATACATAAATGCAGATTATGCCGAATTTAACGAAGGGCTTTCTGCCACAGAAATTGCCACAGATAAACTAATATTTTCAAATCGCACAACCATAGATAACGCATTTGCAACATCAACTGCAACTGTTGCGGGTATGTTATCATCAGATTTAAAAAATATGGAAATATCGGGGCGTCTGACCCTGGCGGATACGGGCAAGATGTCATCCCTGACGACGGAAAATTTATGGGTTTCAAAATTGACATTATCGGGCTTGTCTGTTGAAGCACCCGATAATTTGGCGATTTTGAAAATAAACCAGTCCCTGGATATGTCGTCGGGCCGTATAGAGGCGATGTTTGTATCTGTTGGTTTTGCGGGTTCTATGACACCGCGCTTGGTTGTATATGACAGAATCCAAGATTCGATACATCCCGAATACTATTGGGATGTGCAATCCAAAACGGCAACCTTTGTTGATGCTTCGTTTGTCGAGTTAAATCGCATGGCGACACTTGCAACCTATTTCGAAGGCGACAATTCGACATCCGCGGGTCAGATATTTGGCGCGACCTCGGCGAATAAAAATGCGACCGTATCAGATTATATGAACGCCATATCTGAAATACAGCGTCGCGTTTCTGCGAAATATCGCTTGTTGAATTTGTAATTAAATATGGTATAAGTAAAAACATGAAAATAAAGTGTGATTTTTGTAAAACAGAATACAATGTTGACGGTGTTGCATCTACATCTGTCAAATGTGCAATTTGTGGTCATACATGGACGGTGGCGGCTGCCCCCCGCAAGAATACATGGCTGATGTTTTTTGCGGCCCTGTGCGCATTGTTATCTGCGATAATATTCACTGTCGCCGTTATTACCCAGCACCAGGCACGCATGGCCAAACGCGGACCGTTGATTGCGGAAATTATAAATCTTGAAACGACAACTGATGATATGGGTGCGACGCATGTTGTGGTAAACGGTACGATAACGAATGTGTCTGATTCGATTTATGGTGTGCCTGATTTGTATATTGTGTCCACTGATGATGCGGGGCGTGTCCTGGCCAAACAGAAATTCATGCCGTCGGCAACATTACTGGATTCCGGGGTTGCTGTGAATTTTAGTCATATCTTGGCACCGCAACCCGCAGGTGTGAAAAAAATATCTGCACACCTGGCGGAAATGGAAATACCAGACGGGGATAAAAAATGAAGAAAATAATATCTGTTTTATTGGCATTAATTGTTGCGCCGGCGTATTCGGCAACCACGCCCGCCCCACGCGTCAGCATTTTTTCCACCAGTACTGACTGGCAGGCTGTAACGGGTCTGACGCTGAATGAATACAGCGGCAAATTTATTTCGGATAAAAAACTGGTGGGCCGTGGTCTGGTCTTGTATTACCTGGACGGATTCCCGTGTTATGGCCTGGGGTTTGGGGTGCGTGTGTGGATTGGGCCCGACGGAAAATCGGATAATGATTTGGCAATTGCGTGTGTTGCCGCCCCGACCGAGATTAAATTTGCATATCGCAACGCCACCCGCAACGCAGACCAGGCAACCACAACGGGTATATTAACGTGCCCGGTATCTGACCGTGGTCGTGATTTGACAATTGATTTATCTGATTGTATCGTTGGTCCTGATTGGGATGAATATAAATAGGTTTTGGTTATGAACGATATTCGCGAATTTATTGTGTCTGAAACAGACGAATTGGTCCGTCTGGATAAATATTTATCCGCCCAAATGCCCGAATTTTCACGCAGTGAAATCCAGAAATTTAACGTTCGCCGTGCGGACGGTACCACGCCAAAGTTTTCGGAAAAAATCCGTGTGGGTGACATATTTTCTGTGGAAATTCCCGCACCAAAAACAGATGTTGCGACCGATAATGTGTCAACGGACTTTGATTTGGATATTTTATTCGAGGACGATGATATTATCGTCATAAATAAACCGCGTGGTGTGGTTATGTACCCGTCTGCGGGGAACAAGACGGGGACATTGGTGCAAAACATTTTGGCGCATACAAAACTGTCTGCGCTGGGTGGCGCGACGCGCCCGGGCGTTGTGCACAGATTGGACAAAGATACCAGTGGTGTTATGGTCTTTGCCAAATCCAACGCGGCATTTCGCGAATTGGTAAAAACTTTTTCTGAACACAACCTGACGCGTAAATATATTGCGTTTGTATGGGGCGTACCAAATTGGGAATCGGCGGATATAACTGGCAATATCGCACGTTCGTCCCGTAATCGCCAGAAAATGACAATGGTAAAAACGGGTGGCAAACCATCGCATACCGAGGTTGCGGTTATCAACGCCTGGTCGCGCGCGAAAATTTCCGAAATGCGTTGTACATTATTCACCGGTCGCACGCACCAGATACGTCTGCACCTGTCGGCGCACGGGTTCCCGGTATTATGCGATCCGGTCTATGGTCGTGGTGCGACGCGCCTGGGGTCGGTGCGGGATGCAGATTTGCTGGAATTTTTGCGCACGCACGACGGTCAGATGTTGCATGCCGAGGTTCTGGAATTCACCCACCCCACAACGGGCGCGCCTATGCGGTTTAAAACCCGCCTGCCAGATGACATGATGGAATTGAAATACATCCTTGAAAATATCTGATTCCGCCCAATTTTTCGCTTTTCATACCCCCGATTTTATGTTAGAATAAAGTAATAAAATATGGAGTCAGGGGATGTCTTTTCTGAAAAATACAGTAAGTTTATTGGCTATATTCAGTGTATTGCCTGTGGCACATGCGGTTACTGCCCGCCCCAGTATTATGAATACTGCGACGGCAATCAGCGCAAATGGCGCGGTTCGTCGTATGCCAACAATGACGGCACTTATATCTGGTTCTGCTGCGGCGACCGGCACGAAGTCGTCCTCGACATCTTCTGCGTTGCTGGAAAATTCTGACTGTATTGATGCCTATACCGCCTGTATCAAGGGGGCGGATGCGTGTGGTCCAAATTTCGAAGAATGTACAACAAACGTCCTGTTTCATGCCCAAATGCCTGAATGTTTATCTACATTGGCGCAATGTTCGTCCAATGGTGTGAACAGTTTGTTTGGTACATCCAACGTGTCGGCCCTGTCAGACGTTGCGACAAAAAATACATATGGCGAAATTACAGAATACACATACCCAACCGCGGGCAGTGTTCTGGGGCAAATGATTTCCGCGGCGGCGATTGAAAACAAATATGATACATCAAATTGTGTTCGTCGTTATTCGTCCTGTCTGCGCAAGGACAGCGTCTGTGGCGCAGATTTCGAATTGTGCACCACAAATACCGAGTTTAAGAAACAGGCGGTATTCTGTGATTCAACATTGGCGCGTTGCGCGTCCGACGGCAAATTGGAATTGTTTGGTAATGCATCGGCAACATCGTCCACCGTGCCATCTGCGTCCAGTCGTATTGGCGAAATGATTTCTGAGGGCGCAGCCCTGGCGGCCGTGAACGCAGTGTCCACTTGTTATAAGGTTGCGGACCAATGTATCCTGAACGCATGTGGCGCGAATCCATATAAATGTTATGAAAATGCGACCGTTGAAACGGCGAATTTGGTTGATGCGATTAATAACGGCACACCAATCACAGAATTGGCGGACGCCACATCAACAATCAGCAAATCCAACATTTCATCCTATATTAAAAATTCATGCTTGGATACAATCGGATCAAATAAATATTGCTATGCAACATTTATTGGCGAGGGTGTAATGCCAACTGCATCCCAACTGCGCGACGAAGACAACCAGGAAGAGGTTTATGACCTGGCCTATGGCGCGCGCATGAATTCGGGGATGAAGGCCAAGATTACGGAATTGGTGAACAAATTTGATACACGTGCCAAGGAAAAATGTATCGAAACCATCACAAACTGCGCAATGCGCACATGTGGCGGTGGTTCGGGGGCTGCGTGCTATTCTTTGGTGTTCAGCAATGCTGGCAACAATTCTATTAACGGTGCGGCAACACGCGATGAAATCAGAACCGCATGCCAGGCCGTGGTAAATACGGATACAAACTGTCAATATGCGGCGCAAAATCCAAATGCAACTGGGACATATAATTATATGTTCACGGATGCGACGGCATTCGACACATTGTTCCCAGAATATGACGATGGTGCGGAATCTGATCCAATTGGCGTTGTGGCTTCCCTAAATTCCAAACTGTCAACCAGTTATAATGATGCGGCAATTGCCCAGATGAAAAAGCGTTGCCAGGCTGTTGCGACATCATGTGTAAAATCTATGTGTGGCAACGATTATGTAAATTGCTATCGCAACCGTACAGATATTATGTCATCTTTGACAAATACCGGCGAAGAACACTTTGACAAATCTATGAACAAGGTTGGCGGTGTTTTGGATTACACAATCGTGTTGGGGCTGTGTATTGATACGGTTAAAAACGCAGACGTTTGCACCGAACACCTGAAAATCGAAGAAGTTAAATATAATATGGACAACACCAACGAAAACGTATGGGGTGGTGCGTCCGACGTTCGTTCAGGCTGGATTGATGCGGGTTCTGCGAAATCATCTGTTGGAACTGGCGAAATCTATGCGACGGACGAAAATGGCAATCGCCTGTGCACAAACAATGCCGGTGTCCAGGGACTGTGTGATACAGTTGATGCAAACGGCGCGGTGTACAGCAAACCGGTTGTAATCGGCTATGACACTTATGTTCAGACCCAGGCGGCGCGTTCCCTGTTCAAAGATCTGATTTACGATATTGAAATCGAGGCCCAGGCGAAATATAACGCCAAATTGACCAAGCAACAGAATATGTGTCTGTCGTCAAACGACGGTGGTATTTTGGGCAACAAAGATTTGGGTTCTACATTTATGTGGGCGAAACTGAAATCTGACAAGGTTCCAGCGACCTATGCGACGGCTGGTCTGAAATCGAGCGAATTCGTGGCCAGTAATGACTTGTACGGTTCGTTCTGTCGCGTGCGTGTCACATTACAGTCCGACGACAAACGCATCCAGGACAAAATTAACAGTGGTGCCGATTGGTCAACGGCGTACTTTGCCGCCGGCGACGCATTCACATGTGGTTCATGGATTCCAAACGCCACATTGAAAGACTTGGCAGAAGCGGCGGGTGATGATGCGCGTACTGATAAAAAGGCATCCCAACCAAAATTACAGGGTTGGATGGCGGCATTGGGCACACTGGGTGGCGGTCTGGGTGGCGCATACCTGGGCGCAGGTATTGCCGACGGTTCCGTGTTCAGCGGCCTGAGCGGTAAAAAGAAAGACGATGTTAAAAAATCGTCCGAATGGACCGAAAAAAAGTGTCAAGATTATGCAGATGCATACAAGACAAACGGCAACGTAATTACCGCCCGTAGCATGCTGAACAATATGAAGAAATTAAACGGTGATTCAGATTCTGTCGCAATGGCTGATGCGCGTAAGTTTGTAGAATACGCGATTAAGACATCCTTCACAGAAGACGACGCCAAAGAAATCTGTGGTGCTGAACTGAAAGATTGCAAGGTTGGTGAAAATGGTGAGAATAAAGATAGCAAATCTGATACCAAGGTCAAAGCCCGGGCTTTGGTCAAAGCCCAGGGTAAAATGACTGCATTGGTTTCTGAATGTAAATCTTTGGTTGATACCCCAGCCGAAAAGAAAGACAAAACGGGTCTGGGTGCGGGTATCGGTGCCGCGGCTGGTGCAATCGGTGGTGGTCTTTTGGCATGGCAGGTTACAAAATCCATCCAGGACGCAAACCTGGACAAGGCCGAACAAGAAGCAATCCAGGAATTCATGGACAGCGTTGGTTCAAAAATCCGTTGCTATATCGGCGGGGACGAGGTCGGTATGTACGGCGACGTGATTTCCACCAGTATGGAATAATACACCCCATTCCAAAAATCCCCCACTCGGGGGATTTTTTAATTCCCACTTACGTATATAAATAAAAGTTTATCTGGTGCATCAGGTATCAGTCATTAGTCATCAGTGGGTGGAAAAATTTAAAAACTTTTGTCATTCCGGGGCTTGACCCCGGAACCCAGGTTATGCGCGCAAAGCGCGCACAAAGAACATGGTTTTCATTACCTGGGTCCCGTGGTCAAGCCACGGGATGACAGAATTTTTTTACAAAAATTCTGTTTTTATTTATCCCAATCAACCCTTATTTACCGATGTAATTCACCTTTGCCCCGCACAAGGGGATTAAGCCTTTATTCATCGCAGTAATCATGGATTCCACCACTAGCCACTTGCACTTGCACTAACCACTAAAAAATCCCCCACCCGGGGGATTTTTTTCAAAGAGCAAAGAGCAATTAATGCTTAGATAAATAAAAGTTTAACAAAGATATTAATTTTTAGAAATTAAGCACCATTACCTGCCCCCGTCGGGCCCCGAAAAATTCAGATGAATTTTTTGGGTGACTTTGTGGGGCGGGACAGTTTTACTTGACCCGCCTTGCGGGGCTTTAGTAAAACTTGGGTGGGGGCAAATATGACAAAACATTCAACACAAATTATTCGCGCAAAACAATTACGCAAAAATATGTCAGACGCAGAAAGCAAATTCTGGTATCGAATTAATCGCAATCAACTAGGTGTAAAATTTCGCCGTCAACAACCAATCGGCCCTTATATTGTTGATTTTGTCTGTCATTCTCTAAGACTTGCAATCGAACTTGATGGTGACCAACACTCGCAAAACATCGCATACGATAACACCAGAACAGAATACATAGAATCCCAGGGCTATAAACTAATCCGTATTCCCAATACATATTTGACCCGCACAGGAATAGATGAAGTTGTTCATACATTGCACAGGTGCATACAAGACAATCTGGATGTGCATAATTATTTTGTGCCTCGATATAACTAACACCCCCCCACCCCGGAATTCCAACGCCAATAAATTGTCGGGAATTCCGCCCGCCCCACACACGGGGGCAGGTAATGGTGCTTAATTTCTAAAAATTAATATCTCTGTTAAACTTTTATTTAGCGCAGTAATCATGGATTCCGCCACTAGCCACTTGCACTTACACTAGCCACTAAAAAATCCCCCGACCGGGGGATTTTTAATTAAAAACGGTACATAAATCCCATCTTGACCATTGGATAGAATTTAAAGTCGTCTAATTCAGACTGTGCATCCGCCAATGTTTCATCAATCACTTGGTCCAGTTCTGGCAAATCAACCGCCGCCCAATCTGAACCGTTCCATTGTTTCAGGTTATCTGTTGGCACGCTGAGTGATAATTCCGCTGCGCGATTTGTGAACACAACCCCCGCGTCAACATAGATTTTAAATCCTGCGAACAATCCAATGTCAAACCCTGTGCCAACATATGGCCCGCGATATTCCCAGTCCATTTTCGCATTCCCATGAACTGTATTTCCGGTGTACGCATACTTTGTGTCACCCAATTCAAATTCATAGTACCCCGTTGGGCCGTCAAGTGCGCCGGCAATATTTGCCATCATATTCATATCGCCAAACGCGTAACCACCGGTTATGCGCCATCCGCCCAACATCCACGTGTCGCCAAACGGATAGAAATCAACCAGTGCGGCATAGTGCTGGGCCTCTAACTGACCATCTGTGATTGTCAGGTTGTCACCAACATCAATCCCGTCATCGCCCATAATTGAATCGATGCCATTGTTAATTAATGACTTAACCGGCTTGGTCGATGCGAAATCAAATCGCACGCCAAAACGTTTTGCCCAAAATGAATCAAAATCTTTGTTCGCGTATCCAACAAACCCGTTCAGCCCCGATGTCGCTGATAACCCCACACCAATCTGAATACCATGTGGAAATGCGGTTTCTGATTTTGTTGTTTCGGATTTTTGTGGTTCGATTTGCTCGGTTATATTTTCGGTTTCGACCGAAGTGTTTTGTGTGTCGATTTCTGTGGCATATGCAGGTATTGCCAATGCAACTAGTAACGAAAAAACAGATAATTTTTTCATAGCTTCCTCCGTGTTTGGTGTTTGTGAACTTATTCCTAGTATAAAGATTATCTTGATCATTTAACAGAAAAAAAAAACACACTTTAATCCATATGATTTTTATGATATAATGCCAAGTATGAAAACCAGAATCTTTATTTTGTCGTCCTTGTTGTGTATGTGTGGGGCGTTGAATGCCATGGCATCCGAATGTACGGATGCGGGCTGTGATATCGAACCGTTAACATTCGAAGAATTCGAATGGGTTATGCCTGAATCTGCACCAACGGCAATTGTGGTGGCGAAACCCACACCGGTTGCGAAAACACCAACATGGATGGATTCCGACCCTGATGCGGCTGTAATGCCCGTGACCCAGAACATCTCGCTGCCCGAACGTAATATTGATGTAAAACTGTTGTCCATCAAACCCGTCCCCGAAGATACGCGTCCCGCATTATGGGACGGCACGCACGGTGAATACGCCGGCGCTGACGGTGTTAAAACGGTTGATTGGCGCGACGGTGTGCCAATCTGGGACGAATCGATTAATAATTATAAGTATAAAGATTTCTCGGACTGGTTCTTGGAACCAACGCCTGAGATATATTTGCGTGAATCAGATACGGTTGCTGCGATGGACGCCGATCCAATCGAATTGTATCAACAAAATATGGCGGATGCCGCCACAACACGCGCCCGTGTCGAAGAATTATTGGCACCGCACAAACCATCGGCGGATTTGTGGTTCAATAGCATGCCGGCCCCAAAACCTGAATACGTTGCCCAGGATATGACCGAAATTGTTGCCGAAACATTTGGTGCGGCGGTTATTGATGACGGGTGTCCATTTGAAACCGAAACAGAATGTGAAATCTGGCGTCGCAAACCAATTGTGCGTGAAATCGTATCGCCACGCAGTGCAAAATTGCGTGATGCGTCTGTGGCCGACTTTGTTCATGCCGCCGATTGCAATAAACATATCACGGCAAATGAACCCGTGGCGGCGCCATTACTGGACCGGTACAAGATGTTAATGCGTTCCGCCCAGGCGTGCTGTACAGACGGTATGGCATACGCCCTTAGACAGGCGGGCGCAACCGATGGATTGGTCTATAAATTTTTATCTGATGATGCGAATTTTTATGGATTTGGTTCGCGTTGCTTGATGATGACCGACCATGATTTGGATACGCAATATCCAAATACTGCGACATCTGTGGTTGCGGCGGACGTGCGTAATGGTTGCCTGTGTCGTGGTCGCCAATGGTTCAATGCGATGTTGGCCCCATTCCAACAGGTGTACAATGCAATTCCTGAATTCAAGGATGCCCCGTTTAATTACACTTACAAGGATGGTTTGCAACGCGAAATAACCGTGTCTGTGAACAACGATGTTCAAAACGTTCTGAAACAATTGGCACAGTGCCCATAAAAATCCCCCACCCGGGGGATTTTTTTATAAAAAAAAACCGTCGGATGACGGTGTAAATACTGGCGGGATTGACGGGGCTCGAACCCGCGACCTTCTGCGTGACAGGCAGACGCTCTAACCAGCTGAGCTACAACCCCTAAAGCGTTATGCATATTATACCGTCCTTGGAATAAATGCAAGCACTTTTTTTACTTACTTTGCTTTTTTATAATCTGCATTTGAATAATACCAAATACATTCGATACCGTCCAATACAGAACCAGACCCGCCGGCATCCATGCAAACATTACCGTGAATAATATCGGCATCCAACGCATCATGCGTTGTGTCTGGGCGGCAATATCGTTGGCGTTGTTTGATGACGTCTTGGGCGACTGCAAACGCTGTTGCAGGTACATGGTTGCCCCCATCAATATTGGCAATATAAAGTACGGGTCCATCGCAGATAAATCAGATATCCACAGAAAGTGCGCATTACGCATTTGAACAGACACCAACAATGCCTTGTACAACGCAAAGAAAATTGGAATCTGAAGCAACATTGGCAAACATCCAGACATAGGCGATGTTTTATGCGCCTGGTACAATTTCATCATTTCCATTTGCAGGCGCATTTTATCGTTTGCGTACAGTTTCTGGATTCGTTGCATTTCAGGTTGCATCTTCTGCATCGCCGCCATTGACACATAGGATTTACGCGTTAATGGCCACATCAACAATCGCAGTAAAATTGTCATAATGATAATCGCAACACCATAATTCATTACAACATGATGAATGCCGTTCAGCACCCACAACATTGGGCGCGCCAAGAACCAAAACCACCCATAATCGATTGTTTCAGTAATACCCGGTATTTTTGATTCAACCGCATCCAGTACAGACTGATCGCGAGGTCCCGTGAACACATTTGTTGTAATTGTTGCGGTCGCGCCATTTGCAACAGAAATAGCGCCCGCCGCGGAATCAGTCGTGTATTTATCGCCAGACTTTTTCACGCGTATCGTCTGGTCAGGCGCATCAATTGACACAATCGTTTCCCAATACTGGTCTGCAAACCCCGCAAACCCATTTGTTGTGGAATAGGCATACGATTTTTTATCCAGTTTTTGCCACAGAATATCTTCCACTTCGGAATTAACATAGGCAACCGCACCATTTGCAACACCGGATGCAGATTTCATATCATTATCGCGCACAATACGCGCATATGGGGCAAACGCCACATCATGTCCCGATTTATTTGTAATCGTATCTGTGATTGTGATTGTATAATCATCCGGATTAATGGTACGTACAAATTCAACACCATCGGAATTACGCCATGTGTATGTATTCTCGTTCTGTTTCCACACAGTTGTCGCAACAGGCGCCGTTGTGTTTGTGGCAAGCAGACCAACCTCGATAAAATTGCCGTCCGCACCCAACAAAACGACGTTATCATCTGTGTCCGGGGTAACAGTAAAATCAGACAAAATTACATCCGAAATACGCAACCCTTGGACAGATGCGCCGATTTTATCAGACGATATATTCGATACAGGAACCGCCGACAAATCAACAACCGCCGTTGTTGTATCCGCGGGTTGCGTTGCCTGCTGTGGTGACATAAATACACCAACCAGCCACCAGGCCGCAATAAACACCAATGTCCACCATAAAAAACCAGAAAATGGCGATTTCTTTTGCGCAGTGGTCGCCCGATTCGCGTTCCACATATTAAAGCCTGAATTTTTATTATCCATATACTGAACCATGATTATTTACCATCCTTTATTGATTTCAAACATTTACGGCGTGCGATGTACATATTTAACAAATACAATCCAACACCAACAACAATACAAATATCTGCAACATTAAATGCCGGCCAATGCCAACCGCCAATATGAAAATCCAGAAAGTCAATCACCGCACCGAAGCGTATTCTGTCCAACAAATTTCCAATCGCACCGCCCGCGATTAACGAAAGGGGCACAACCTCGTACGATTGGGCGCGTTGACACAGATAATACAAAATAAAACCCGTTATAAAGCCCGTGCCGACAATCAGTATCATGGGCGCAACCTCGCCCATGGCGCGAAAAAGCGAGAATGACGTACCCGGATTCCATGTGAATACGATGTTAAAGAAATCAAATACATGTGCCATAAGGTATGGTACCGGAACAACATCCCATGCCGCACCCGATAATGGGACCGTTCCCGTGATTAAATACAGCAATGTTCCCTTGGACAACAGGTCCAGGAAAACCACACCAAAAATAATCAAAAATATAAGCGTTGTTTTTTTCATACTATACCTTTCCTGTATAAGTTGAAATATATCAATATGCAAGATGGAATGCAAATAAAATGTCCCCAATTTTTGGGGACAGATTTTAATCACGTTTATCGGATATAACCGTAGATAATGCAGAATAATTATCAAGTCGCATATCAAACACCAGGCGTTCTATTTTTGAATCCGACACACCCGCGTGCGACAAAACATTATACCCCAACATAAACGATGATTCTATTGTTTCGGGTAATGCGGTTTGTACACCTTCGCGCATTAACATCTGGGAATCCGCCAGATTGCGGGCACGTGCAAATATTTTTATTCGTGGCGCAATCGATTTTACCATGATGATACATTTACGCGCGGTGTTTGCATTATCCAGCGCCACAACAACCGATTTTACACGATGTGGCTTTACCCCCAAATCCATCAATACATCCCGATTTGTCGTATCGCCATAGACAACATTGAATCCCATTTCGCGCCCCATCATGACCGCATTGATATCTAAATCAATTGCGACGTATGGAATATGTTGCGCGTCCAACATCTGGCAAATAATTTGTCCAACACGACCAAAACCACACACAACTACATCAGGTTTAATGTTTTTATCTGTGTCTATTAATTTACGCTGGAAACGCTGGGAAAATAATTTACCGTGACGCTGAAGATAATCATGCAAACATAACAGTAATGGCGTCAACATAATAGACAGCATAATTATGGCCGTTAAAATTTCTTCGTGCCCAGATGGGATTGCGTTGATACCGCTGGTCTTCATAGTCTGCAACATCAACAGCGCAAATTCACCGCCCTGGGTTAAAATCAACGCAATCATCATTGAATCATACAGGTTCACACCACGAACGCGCGCAACCATGAATATTGCAAAAAACTTGATTAACATAAAGCCAATCAGACCCAGCACAATCATATACCAATTCGCGCCCAAAAATGCCAGGTCCAGTCCCATTCCCAATGATATAAAGAAAAATGCAAGGAATACTGTCGCATACGGCGATATTTCGGCCGTTATCTGATGCCGATAAACCGTTTCAGACATTAGCATACCAGCCAAAAACGCCCCAAGCCCCACAGGCAACCCCATCAAATCCACCAAGACAGCCCAGATGACGATATTCAGTAAAACGGCAAGTAAAAATGCCTCGTGCGATTTTAATTTGCCAACCTGGCGCAAAATTGGGGTCATAACAAATCGCCCAATAACCAACACAGACAAAATTAACGCAACCGAAATTACCACGACATCAATCGCGGTCGCCCCCAGGCTGAATGATTTACCAGCAAATGCTGGCAACATCGCCAGCAACGGAATTGACAACAAATCCTGGAATAATAAAATAGAAAAAGTTTGACGCCCCATATCCGTATTAAACTGGTTCCGTTCGGTCAGTAATTGCAAATCAACAGATGTACTGGACATAGCAAGCATTAACGCAACCATTACACAACCCATAATCGTCCAATTTGTTGCACCAAATAATATTGGGAACAACATTACCGCGACCATCAAAACCTGGGCGGCACCAAATCCAAAAATAGTGCGACGCATACGCCACAGACGACGCATGTTTATTTCAAGCCCAATATTAAACCACAAAAACATTATTCCCATATCACCCAGGAATGTCCATGTATCCGACAACTCGAACAAATTAAATACATATGGACCTGACAAAATCCCCGCAAACAAAAACGCAACCAATGCGCCAATACGCGCCGTGCGCAACATGTACACCAATACAAATACAATCGCAAAAAATGCTAATACTGATAATGACATATGCTCTCCAATCCCCTGATATGAAAACTATAGCAAATTATTTGCCAATGTTGCAAACATTTCTGGCGATAAATTTTCAGCGCGTTCCGTACCCGTTAAACCAAAGGAATCCCAATTAACATTCGGCATAATTCCACGTATCATTTTACGACGCATGCCAAATAATTTAGCCGTTATTTGTTCAATCTTGCCCAGGTCGATAATTTTTCTTATTTTGTCGGGATTGGGAATAATTTGAACCACCGCAGATTGTACCCGTGGGCGCGGAACAAACGCCGTGTTCGGAACATCAAATAAAATTTTCGCATCCGCAATCAGCGACGTTAACACCGCCAAACGACCATAGTGTTCATCGCCAGGGCGCGCGGTGATACGCATGGCAACCTCGCGCTGGAACATTAATGTTAATGACAAAATACGTTCGCCATGCGCAATTTTCTGCAACCAGCCAATCAATAGTTCCGTTCCAACATTGTACGGCAGATTTGCGCATATCGCATATTCATTCAGACCAAGTTCCGAAAAATTTACACGTAATGCGTCATCATAGATTACACTTAAACGACCCGTGGACGCGTCCACGATTTGCGACAGGATTGGTGCGGTTGTTTTATCCTTTTCAATCGCAATAACGCGTGGCGCACCCGCCAATAAAATAGCACGGGTCAGTCCCGCGGGGCCGGGTCCAACCTCGACCACGGGGGTGTGTTCTATATTCGGCACACTGCGCGCGATACGACCCGTTAAATTCAAATCAAACAGAAAGTTCTGACCGAACTGTTTTTTGGGTTCCAGACCACATTCGCGCATCATTTCTGATACAGGCGGCAAATTTGCAATCCTATTCGTCATAATGATTTACGCCCCCCAAACGCCAACGTCAATGTACCGTCGTCCAGGTAATCTAAATCCCCACCCAACGGCACACCAGATGCAAGTTCAGAAAATGCAACACCCGGCACGTTGCCGATGGACGACATGATGTAATGTTGGGTTGTTTTGCCTTCGACCGTGTTGGGCAACGCGAAAATAATTTCAGATATTTTTTCATCTGCAATTCGCGCAGACAATGTCGATATATTCAAATCCTGGGGCAATATACCAGACGCACCCGACAACAGACCGCCAATAATATGATAACGACCATGAAATACGGATGATTTTTCCAATGTCCAGACATCCGCCAAATCGCGCACTATGCACAGTTGCCCATTGGCACGCGACGCATCACGACAATATTCACACGCCCCCGCACCACGGTCCGTTAAAACACCACATTTTGGACATGGGGCGATGTTTTCAGTTGCATCCACAATCGCGGACACCAACGCGGTGGCACGACCTGTTTTATCCTGAAGCAAACACAGCGCAATACGTTGCCCACCACGCGAACCAACGCGTGGTAATTTGGCAAATAACTTAATCAACTTTTCAATCTTTGGATTCATTGCGTATATAAAATACTAGTGAAACACATAACTGTCAATACCGTTTGCGGTGGCCTGGGATTTTAACTGTCCCGCAGACGCGTCCGTCAAACCATAAACGCGCACACGATATAATCCCGTCCCGGTTGGTTCGACAACCGCATTTGCACCCAATTTATTTTTTACGTTTGCAACCTGGGTCTGGGCGGCGGATTCAGATGAAAACGCACCAAACTGCACACCCGCACCACCAGATGTTTTTGCAATTGCGGCACCCGTGTATTTTGGCATTGCCTGGGTCGTGGCGGTATTATAGGCGGACGCAAATGTCGTTGGCGCGGACGGCGTTGTTGCCACAGGCTGCGGCTGGGGTGCGATTGTTTTTTGCACCGGTGGCACATAGGTGTTCTTGGCAACTGGTTGGGCGCCGGTGCCCAACATAGAAAAACCACGATTCAACATTTGTGCGGCAACGTTTGCGCGAACATCCTTGTTTTCTGCGCCCAATACCACCGACATTAAATGCGCGTTTCCACGATGCGCCGTCGCGACAAGCGAATACTTGGATTTTTTTGTATATCCGGTTTTCATACCATCGCAACCATTAAACGATGTCAGCAAGCGGTTGCCATTGGTGTATGTTTTGCCATTGTACGTCCAAGACTTAATCCCAAAGAAATGCCAATACTGCGGAAAATGTTTGTACACCGCCATAGACAACAATGCAATATCACGCGCCGTTGACATATGATCGTCGTTGGGTAAGCCTGATGAATTTTCAAAATTTGTATTATTTAACCCGATTTCACGCGCAACACGTGTCATTAAATCAGCAAATGATTCTTCCTGGCCCCCTTTAAGATTTTCCGCCAAGACGCGCGCAACATCATTTGCACTATAGACCGCAACAGCCTTAATCGCGTCTTCGACACGGATTTTCGAACCCGCCGCCAATCCCAACTTCACCGGTTCCGCATTTGCCGCAGACCTGGACACAATAAGATAATCATCCAAACTTAATCGACCATGATCCAGCGCATCAAACGTCAGGTATAATGTCATAATTTTTGTTAAACTGGCCGGGTAATTTAATTCGTTTGCGTTTTCTTGGTACAGAACGCGCCCCGTGTCCATATCAGCAACCAAGGCCGCACGATACTGGGCACCAAATGCAGGCAAGGTTAAAATAAGCGCGAACAAAGGAATTAACATTCTTCTCATGCAAATCATGTTAGTAAAAAATAAATATCTGGGTCAACAAATAAAAAAAACGCCCATGCGGGCGTTATGCTATTCATCCAGCGCAAGTATAAAAATACCCAATTCGTTTGCACGGGCAATTACCGCAGGTTTGTTCACAACAAAGCATGTTTTTGTGTTCACCACAATCCCACGCAGGTGTGCCGCCGCGACCGCATTTACAGTATCAACACCAATGGCGGGAATATCAATACGTAAATCTTGGCCTGGTTTGGTCATCTTGGCAAAAACGCCACTGGATTTACGTTTTGATTTGCGCATTTGAACGACGCGTTCCAGCATGCGGGCGGTGCCTTCGGCCGCTTCGACCGCGATGACCTGTTTATCAACAACAACCGACGCACCAATGTCCGCCGCGCCAATTGTGTGCGAAACATCAATCGCGCGTTCAATATTTTTTTTATCCGTCGCACTTGGTTTTGTTTTGGTCTGAACCCCCGGCGTCTCAAACGCCAATTCTGGTGCCAGGTCCTGGGCCGCGACAATTTCAAAACCCTGTTTTTCTAAAACCTTGTTTAATGCAACCGCCATAGAATCATACCCCCGTTGATGTTTCAGAATTTTTAACAATGTCATCAGCGACCACCAATCCGGTCGCAAATCTGATAAATTTGGATGCCCCAGGGCACCGACAAAAACTATCTTTTTAATGCCACGACGGCGCGCCGCACGTACCGCACGCCCCGCCCCACCCAGACGAATTACCATATCGGGATTCAGACGCATGTCCACAAACCCGCGCAACCCAACAATAAATACGTCCCAGCCAGCACGTTTCAACGCATCGCGCGTAAAGAACGGCAGGTCCAACGCACCCGCCACCAACGCTATCTTTTTATCTGTGTCTTTATTCCGCATGACCATATCGTACGAATAAATCAGACTGGAATCAAGTCGCAATTTATGATAAAATTTTATGTGATAATATAGTGATGGGTACAAACACATGAAAAAAATATCAGTTTTGGCAATTTTAATGGCAACTTTCGGCGCAAATGCCGCGATGTATGATGCTGATAAATTCCGCAATGAAATATTAACTGGGGTTGATATGATTAGCGCACGCGCAACGATTGATGACACACCAATTGTGGCACCAGGTGAACTGGGGCGCGAAGTGTATGAAATCGAGGGCGCGGTTGTGGCGGATGACATTCGGATGTACATTCCAACATCGATGTATGTACGTATGGGTGGCGGATTAAACCTGGGGTTTGCGACCAGCAACGCGAAATTTAATGGCACAGAATACGAAAGTTCGGGCAGTTATACAACCCAGATTGGTTTGGGATGGAATTTGTCATCGTATGTTCGCACAGAAGTTGATTTCCAGGAATCTACGTTCAAGTTTTCAGACCTGGATGCGCGCCAAGCAACATACCAAACGATTGGTGGAATGTTGTACTTTGATTTCGCACGTCGATATGTTCAAACCGGCGACATTACCCGTCGTCGTACATTCGTGCCATTTATGGGTATCGGTGCGGGATTTGGCGTATATGATTTCGAAGGGATGGGGGGCGCAGACGGATTTGTTATTGCCACGCCACGTGCAACATTGGGGTTCAATATTATGTTCACAGATTTAATTGGAATTGATGTTGCGTACCAATACCAGATGATGACTGGCAACGGATTTGGATGGGATGTACGCGCAGGTGGCGTGGACAATATCAGTAACATTATGGCATCAATTCGTATGAATTTCTAAACGGGATATAAAAATATGAAAGCAAAATTTATCTTACCATTTTTATGCGCGTTCCCAATGGTGGCAAACGCCGCGATTCCATATCGCGTAGAACAGATTAAAACACCCGTCGTCGACACACCGTCGGGAATTGATGACGAGGCATACGCCCGCACACGTCGCTTCTATGTCGGGGGTGCGTATAACTTTGCCATGTGGCAGAACTTTACAGACGATAACGATATTTCCATCAATGGAAAAAATAGTGACAGTTTTGAAGGTATCGCCGGTCTGCGTATTTATGATACGTTCCGTATGGAATTGAACTACCTGCGCACAAACGCAGAATGGAATGATTTATCATTGACGGGCGACACATTTATGCTGAATGCGATTTGGGATGCGCGTATTGACAATATTTACCGCATTTTCCGATCACAAATGATTGTACCATATGTGGGTGTGGGCGCGGGACTGTCGTGGAATTCGGCGGATGATGGCGCAACGTTGGACAACAAGATTTCACCGGCTGCAGCCGCATTAGCAGGCATCAGCGTGGAATTCAGTTCCATTTTCGCACTGGATTTCGGGTACAGATATTTTTACATGTTTGAACCAGGTGTCAGCACAATCAAGAAATTAAATCCGGCCGCACACCAGTTCCGCGTTGGGGCGCGTGTAAGTTTTTGATGAACAAGACATGTCCATTTTTTGGTAAATGTGGTGGCTGTAAATTTGATTTTACAGCCACTGATTACAAACAACAAAAAATGCAAACATTGGCAAATGTGCCAACAACGGGCGACACAATATGGATTGCGCCGGGCGCACGGCGCAGGGCCGACTTTGCATTCACAGGCAGGGATTTTGGATTATTTGAATCTGGCACAAAAAATATTATTCCCGTACGAAACTGCCCTAATGTGGTGGACGAAATAAACAATATTTTGCCGGCGTTGGCGGATTTGCCATGGGGCGGTGCGGGGGCGTGCCTAATAACATTGTGCGACAACGGGATTGATATTACGATTACATCATCGGTTCCGTATTTCACACCCGAATTTCGCGATGCGGCGATAAAATTGCCCGCGATTCGTATTACTTGGAATGACAAAATTATCAAACAAATTGAACAACCCATTGTGAATTTTTCGGGACACGTGGTGCCATACCCGTCCGGTGCATTTTTACAACCCAGCGTTGCCGGCGCGGATGCATTGCGGCACTTGGTCGTATCACGGGCGGCGGGGGCACGGCGCGTGGCGGATTTGTTCTGTGGACTGGGGAATTTTACATTTGCGCTGAACGCAGACGGATTTGACATTGTTGGCACGGGAATGACGCGCGATTTGTTCAAAAAACCGTTAACGGTTGGTATGCTGAACAACTATGACACGGTGGTTATGGACCCGCCACGCGCCGGCGCGCAGGCACAATGCAAGGAACTGGTTAAAAGCGACGTTCGGCGCATAATATATGTTTCGTGCAACCCAGCCACGTTTATGCGCGATGCAGATACATTGACGCGCGGCGGGTATAGATTGACGGAACTGGTCCCCGTTGACCAATTCGCGGGCAGTATGCATTGGGAACTGTTTGGCGTTTTTGATAAAAACAACTAAAAATATGCGTTTTGCATAATTTTTTCAACAAAACGCTTGACTTTGGACGCAAAAAGCATAGAATTTGCATAAACTTTTCGCCAAAACGGCAAAAAAACACAAAACAAACATAAAAAAACACAAGAGAAAGAAAATGAGCGAATATGCAATCTTTCAAACCGGTGGCAAACAATATCGCGTTGCAAACGGCGATATTATCAAGGTTGAAAAACTGAATGCCGAAGGTACGGTTGAATTTGACCAGGTATTAATGGTCGGTGATAAAGTTGGCACACCATTTGTTGATGGCGCCAAGGTTATCGCAGAAGTTGTTGAACAGAAACGCGCTGACAAAATTTTGGTGTTCAAGAAAAAACGTCGCCAAAACTATCGCCGCACCGCCGGCCATCGTCAGTTCATTACTGTTTTGAAAATCAAAGAAATCAAGGCATAAGGGGGCAGAACTATGGCACATAAGAAAGCGGGTTCCGCATCAACAAACGGACGCGACTCAGCTGGACGCAGATTAGGTATTAAAAAATCTGGTGGCAGTCGCGTAATCCCAGGCAATATCATCATTCGCCAGCGTGGCACATCTGTACACCCAGGCTTGAATGTTGGTATGGGTAAAGACCACACAATCTTTGCGAAAATCGCAGGCATTGTGAAATTCAAAAAGGGCAACGGCGACCGCAGAACGGTTTCGGTTGTTCCAGAAGAAGAAGCAAAATAATAAAAATCCCCCGGATGGGGGATTTTTTAGTGGTTAGTGTAAGTGTAAGTGGCTAGTGGCGGAATCCCACTGCGCCAAGGCTTCGTGGGACAAGTACATGATTACTGCGCCAAATAAAAGTTTATCCGGGGCACCGGTCATCAGTCATCAGTCATTGGTCATCAGTGGATGGAAAAATTAAAAACTACTGTCATACCGGCGAAGGCCGGTATCCATTGTGTTCTGCGAACTTTATTATTTGCGCTATGAAACATTAGACCCCGGCCTGCGCCGGGGTGACAAAGTGCTTTAATTGCTCTTTGCGCTTTTTATCTCGGCTGTGCTGTGCACAGACGGATGCTCTTTGCTCATTAATAAAAATCCCCCAGATGGGGGATTTTTATTTACGTCGTTTGCATAAAATCATCGCCATACCATTCGTCATAACTTTTTGAATTATTTTGTCGGGCATTAAAACCTTGCCATTTTCTATCTTTATCAATTCAGAATGTGATACACCCAACAATTTTGCACATTCAAAGCGCGTGATGTTCATTGAATTTCGCGCCATGCGCAAATAATCACCAAAATATTTTGCATCAACCAATACAGTTGCCATTTGATTCCCTCCTTTTTGTTTTATCAAATAAAAAACCGCACACTTAAGGCGGTTGGAGGTTAAGAACTATACAGATATAGTGCTGTTTATTTATATATATCACAGCCCCCCAACCAATTGTTGGAGAAAATTTAAAGTCTTCCGACTATCTGTAACGGGTTCTTACACCCCACACCGGTTTCCCAATGCCCATATATTATAACCAAATTTTTTTACATATTCAATTACTTCGCTAAATAAAAGTTTAACAGAGATATTAATTTTTAGAAATTAAGCACCATTACCTGCCCCCCGTGTGTGGGGCGGGCGGAATTCCCGACAATTTATTGGCGTTGGAATTCCGGGGTGGGGGGGTGTTAGTTATATCGAGGCACAAAATAATTATGCACATCCAGATTGTCTTGTATGCACCTGTGCAATGTATGAACAACTTCATCTATTCCTGTGCGGGTCAAATATGTATTGGGAATACGG
>SUUM01000004.1 GCA_015062525.1 Alphaproteobacteria bacterium
GAATTTCAACATTATTAACATGTATTGCCGGCATAAATCCCCCCATTTAGACTATAAAACAAACCAACGTTTGTTTTATAGTTGATTTTCGCTTGCAAAAATGGCGGAAATCTGCTATTTTTTTGTTTGACAAAGTGGTATAAAACAAACGTTGGTTTGTTTTATAGTTTTTATACGGATTAACCTATTGATATTACGTATGTTTTTAAGACAAAATAAATAAAAGTTTAGCGGGGTAAAAGTTCCCCTCCGTCGGCGGCGCACATGCGCCCCCGGGGAGGGGTGGACGCGAAGCGGACGGGGTGGGTTAACCCACCTCCCGGCTACGCCGTACTCCTCCCACGGAGGAGAACTTGTCTCTGTTCTTAATTTTTTTTAACAAGTAAATACTTCACTAACCTTTTATTTAGCGAAGTAATCATGGATTCCGCCACTAACCACTTACACTAACCACTTACACTAACCACTAAAAAATCCCGCGTGTTGCGGGATTTTTTTACTTCTTTACAACAAAGTTCACTAATTTTTTCGGCACGACAATGGTCTTGATAATTTCCACATCGGTCAACTTATTTGCCACCGCTGCACGTGCCGCATCAACAATTGTGGCTTCATCTGCATCCGCCGGCACAACAAAGTCCGCCGCACGCTTTCCATTAATTGACGCAACAATCGTCATAGACGTTTCCACCAACTTTGCTGCATCAAATGTCGGCCACGGTGTGAACACCAGCATTTCATCATGCCCAATTTTTTCCCACATTTCTTCGGTCAAATGTGGTGCAAACGGATTCAGCACCCGCAATAACGCTTCATAGGCGGGGCGGGGCATCACACCACCCGGGAACGCATTGATATATTCCATCATCGCAGAAATGGTCGTATTAAACTTCATATTTTCCAGACGTTCTGTCGCATCTGCAATCAGTTTATGCATCAAACGCTCTTGATCTGCGGTCATAGGTTCATCGGTCAAATTATCAGACAGCCCCTCAACCCGTTTCAAGAAACGCTGCACCCCCGCCAACGCGCCATCTGTCCAAACAGCATTATTTTCCCACGGTCCCAACGACAAAACCGCCACACGTCCCGCATCGGCACCGACATTATCCACCAAATCTGCCACCATAAAACCATTACCACGGGATTTTGACATTTTGTACCCGTCATTTCCCATTAACAGGCCCTGGGCGGTACGCTTTGCATATGGTTCTGGGGTATTTACCAGTCCTAAATCATACAACGCACGGTGCCAGAAACGCGAATAAATCAAATGACGCGTATTATGTTCATGTCCGCCGTTATAATGCGTTACCGGCATCCAGTTTTCCATCTGCTGGCGCGAACAAAATTCTTTATCATTCCTTGGGTCCAGATATCGCAGAAAATACCACGACGAACCTGCCCATCCTGGCATAGTATCCGTTTCGCGTCTTGCCATTTCGCCACAGCACGGGCAGGGCACATTTACCCAATCTGTCGCACGCGCCAGTGGTCCTTCGCCTTCGCTTGTTGGACGATAATCTGACATATACGGTTGCATAACCGGCAATTGATTATCTGGCACCGGCACCCAACCACACTTATCACAATAAATCATCGGAATAGGCTCTCCCCAATACATCTGGCGCGAGAATCCCCAATCCTTTAACTTATATTTGGTTGTGCCACGCGCGAACCCATGTTCGGTCCCGTAATTAATTGCGACCGCAATAGCATCTTCTTTGCTCATGCCATTCAGAAATTCCGAATTAATATGTGCGCCATCACCCTCCCAAACTTTATCTGGTTCGCCACCTGACAAAACCGGAATAATATCCAAACCGAACTTCTTGGCAAAGTCCCAATCACGCCCATCATGCGCCGGCACCGCCATAATCGTACCATACGCATAATCAACCAACACATAATCCGACGTGAACACCGGGATTTCACGTCCATTAAATGGATTAACTGCCCGAATCCCCTTTAATTCAACGCCTGTTTTTTCACGAGTTGCATCCGTGCGCTCAATTTCAGTCTTAGCGGCTGACGCTTTGATGTATGCACGAACCTCGTCGGCATTTTCGATTTTTCCATCATCCAACCACTTTGCCAACAATTTATGTTCCGGCGCAATCACACAGAACGTCACACCAAATATAGTATCGATTCGTGTGGTATAAACGGTCATAACATCATCGCCAACACGAAAATCGACATCCGCCCCACGCGATTTACCAATCAGATTTATTTCATCTTTTTTAATACGTTCTTCAAAATCAATATCGTTCAAACCGTCCAGCAACTTATCCGCGTACTTTGACAGCGCCAAATTCCACTGTAATTTTTCTTTTTTCTCGATAAGGCCATGACAACGCGGACATTTGTTATCTTCCAGTTCTTCATTTGTGAACGTTGTACGACATGACGGACACCAATTCATCGGCAATGCTGATTTATATGCCAACCCTGCCTTCCAAAATTGAATAAACATCCACTGAGTCCATTTAATATATTCTGGATCCGACGTAGAAATACGCGTTTCTGGGTCCACCGACCATCCGACCCGATCTATCATATCTGAATAAGCTTCAATCAATTCTGCCGCTACATCCGCCGGATGCTTACCGATTTTGGTGGCATAGTGTTCACCCGCGATACCCATTGCATCAAACCCCATTGGAAACAAGACATCATACCCACGTGCACGACGAAAACGCGCCAAGACATCTATACCCGAATAATTCATCATATGTCCCGCATGCATACCCGCCCCAGACAAGAATGGAAATTCCACCAGGGTATAAAAACGAGGTTTGCTGCCGTCATCACATGGCACAAATGCACGCGCTTCACGCCATTTTTTTTGCCATTTTGCTTCGCGTTCATGAATTTTCTTGATATCGTCCGCCATTTTTATATTCCTATGTTTTCAACGTATAATCCCCAGTCTAGCCCCAATCCCATGCTTTTTCAACAACAATCCTTGATTTTTCAAAAAAACAATGCAAAATTATCCAAAACAAGGAAGAAGCCCACATGAACCAAGAAAAACTAAAAGCAAGCCAAAACATTAAAAATCGTCTGGCAAAAAACGCCAACAACATAAAATATGTTTCATATACCCTGAACGGTATTTGTGGTGTCACGGGCACATGCGGACTTGTTGCCGCCCTATGCGGTCAAACAGCACACACCATATTACTGGGGAGCATTTCGACCCTTGCATATTTTGGTGCCCAAGACACATGGCTCCAATACAGGAAGACCCAAAAAGACATAAAAAAGCTGGGTCAAAAAATTAAAAAATTACAAAAACACAAATAAATAAAATATTCGCAAAATTCATGCGGATATTTTTTTACTCAAACCATTTATCCAACTTTAAAACAGGCCAAAAATTCCGTATTCCCACTGCCACCTTTGACCGGCGATTCAATTATTCCACCTAATCGAAATCCATGTTTTCCAAAACATTCAACGACTTGATTTTTTGCAAATTCGTGCCAATCAGCAGACCTTATCACCCCGCCAGACCGCGCCGCGACTTCGCGCGGAACCTCGAACTGGGGCTTAATTAGTGCGACAATATCCCGCGCACCCCATGGAACCAAAGCCGACACAATATTCGTCAATGACACAAACGAAACGTCTACCACAATCAAATCCACCATCGATTGCACGGGCAGGGCACGAATATCCGTCTTTTCCAACGACACCACACGCGCATCATCGCGCAGTTCAGACACCAACTGGTCTGTCCCCACATCCACCGCATAAACACGCGACGCCCCACGCCTTAATAAAACTTCGGTAAAACCACCCGTACTGGCACCAACATCCAAACAAACCATGCCAGACGGATTAATTTTGAACACATCCAATGCATGCGCCAACTTTAAACTGCCACGTCCGGCGGAATAGGGCAAATCACCCGCCACAATCTCGTCCGTGTCCGCGACGTCCTGACTGGGCTTTTTGGCGGGAACACCACTCACCATCACCAAACCGCCCTTAATCGCCGCCAACGCGCGCGCACGCGTCGAATATAAATTACGTTGAACCAATGCCACATCTAATCTCATATCAGAACAATACAACAAACAAGCATAAAATCAAGCAACAAAAAACATACCAAGCCCAACAGCCACTCTGGCCGCGGGCACCTGCGTCCCACACAGAAAACAAGCCTACCACAATTCGTACTTTTGTGCCCCACCCGGGGCATATTTTATGCAAAAAATCGCCCCACCGGGCAAAAAAACACCCGCAAACCCGCAGAAATCCGCCATTTTTTAGATTTTTTGGACCAGAATAGGGCACAAATCACCATTTTCTGGGCTTTTTAGATATTTTGCCCCCATAACATGAACCATGTTAATCATCCAAACACCCCAATCAGAATACAAAAATCTATAAAAACAAGCAACCATACCAAAAACACAAAAATAAATTTATAATCGTACAATCAAAACAATATTTATGTTATTTGATAAATAATTTTAATTTACCGCCACATCCAACAATTAAACACCAGATATAAATTCTTTGCCCAGACGCCACGGCACAGCGAACAAACAACGACCAAAAATTTTTATCTATATTATGCATATGTTTGCCTGTGCCACAGCACAACAGATTCCCAAACTCCGAAATTATCTATATTATGTATATGTTTGTCTGTGCCACAGCACAGCAAACAAAACCACAGCCCAAACAGTTTTATCTATATTATGTATATGTTTGTCTGTGCCACAGCATAACAGATTCCCAAACTCCGAAATTATCTATATTATGTATATGTTTGTCTGTGCCACAGCACAGCAAACTATACATAATATACATTATGCGCCTTTTGCCGCTCACTATTCCCCGCCAGCTTTTCCGGACTTTTTAACACACGCCCTACAACAACATTTCTTTATTTTTATTCACACCAATCATCCCTGTAAGGCACACCACAACCCACGCAACCAAACCACAGCATCACCAATACCACAGCGCAAACCAAATACAAAAAACCAAACAAACAAATATCACCCACCTTTGCGCCCCACATTCCCGCAAAACACCCCGCAACTATACATAATCCGCAAGAAACATCAACACAAAGACGGGGCATTTCTGCCCCGCCCCACATTAAACCAATTTGTCAACAACCAACGATTAACGTTTTGTAATCTTTTTGATTTTCTTTAAAGCACCATCTGCGACATTTGTTGCAATTTTGGTCGCTTGCTTAACACTTTTTTTCAAATCACTATCTATCACCACACCCGTCTCTACAGGTTCGACATCAGAACAACAAAACGCACACTTAGTTGCAGCATTACTAATCGTTGATTTACAATACGGACACGCATGGGTATTAGCCGGCTTTTTATCACGCATCTTGTTCATAGTGCGCACAAACAAGAATATCGCAAACATTGTTATAAAGAAACTGACCACAGAATTCAAGAAAATACCCAAATTCAATGTGGTTACGCCCGCCGCCTGGGCCGCCGCTATCGTTTCATAATGACCACCGGCCGGATTATTCAACACAAAAAACCACTGCGAAAAATCAACACCGCCTATCAACAAACCAATTGGTGGCATGATAACATCTTTGACCAAAGAATTTACAACACCGGTCATAACACTACCTACGATGATACCGACCGCCATATCAATCGCATTACCACGCTGAACAAAAGTACTAAATTCTTTTAGCAACCCACTCTTTTTTGCCATTTTTTACTCCTTATCATTTTTGTTAGAATATTCTTCAATTCCACGCAATACCGCCCCCAACGTTTTGCGCAAATTTTCATCGTGCGTTTCAACCGTTATATCGGCCAACGCATATGTATCGTAGCGCTCATCTATCAACTGTTGTAAAATTTTACGACTATCGGTATTCAGCAACTGCGGTCGCGTATCACGTGCACCGGTACGCTTAACCAACAAATCCAAATCCGCACGCAACCAAACAGACAGCGCCCGTTCCAACACCATTTCACGCACAGCGGGCGTTATAAAGGCCCCCTCCCCCGTTGAAATCACCTTTAACGCGGGCGGCGTATCCAGTATGCGTTCAATCACACGCTGTTCTACACGTCGAAACTCTTCTTCACCATACATTGAAAATATATCAACAACACTGCAACCCGCCGCGGCTTCTATTTCCTTATCAGAATCAACAAAAGGAATCCCCAGTCGTCGTGCCAATGCACGCCCCACGCTGGTCTTGCCCGCCCCCATCAAGCCAACCATAACAACAGGCCGATCAATAAAATCATCCTTTGCATTACTCATAACAACTTTATCATACCAGATTTCCCGAAACTCTCAATAAATTATTTCTATCATTGGGATTTTATGCTATAATAATACTCATAATACAGGGAATAACCAAGAAAGAAAATATGAAACATACAACATTTTTAACTGTTTCTTTAATGTCGTTGTTTGGGCTGTCTGGGGCGCACGCATCGGATGCACACATTCACGCAAACACCATCAGCGCATACAATATCGCAACCATCCAACATTCGATTACCCAAACCGCATTTTCTTCATTTGCAGGTTCTATGCGTGGCAACATGGGCGCACAAAAGCAACGCACAAAATCAATTGCCGAACGAAACAACGAAGACCCAAAGACAACATATGGTCGCGCACCAATGTATGGCACCGCACCAATGTACGGCGAATATAACGACGACGGCACCGCCGGACGCAGCGGTGGCGACATCTATAATGCCGACGCCGCCCTGAACAGTATATGGTTAAACTGGCAACACCTGGGCGACGGCGCAAACTTTGATGATTTTTCACACATGGACTCCAATACAAACACATTCATGTTCGGCATTGCGGGTGGCATGTCTGAATTTGCGGGTGGCGTATCAAAATGGGGACTATACGCTGGTTTTGCAGACAGCAACCAACACAATAACAACCTGGACCTAGAATCCCAAGGCGGTTATTTTGGAATTTATAATGGCAATTTATTTGGCAATCTGGGCATATACGCAACCATTAACGGGGGCGTTTTGAATAATTCCGCAGACACAATACACGGCACGGACGAATATTCAAACTTCTGGGTGGGCGCAGCCACTGAAATCGCATATGACTTTGCACTAGACGGCACATTCACGTTACAGCCTGGCATCCACCTGGGGTACACCTGGATTCGCGGCGAAGATTACACAAGCGCATCTGGCGACATTCTGAAAAATGACGCATTCCACATGTTCGAAGTTTCCCCCACCCTGCGCGCTATCAAGCATATTGCAAACGGATGGTTTGGCGCATTAAACGCAAAATATGTAATGATATTTGACAAAGGTGGCGACATGTCCGTCAACGGCTTTGGAACCGACATTCTGGAAACGGACAACTATCGCGAATACAGTATATCGCTGGAAAAACACGTCAATCACTTTAA
This sequence comes from Alphaproteobacteria bacterium, assembly GCA_015062525.1. Taxonomy (GTDB): domain Bacteria; phylum Pseudomonadota; class Alphaproteobacteria; order Rs-D84; family Rs-D84; genus Enterousia. The sequence goes on from SUUM01000004.1 coordinate 7,421, forward strand.
TATATCCGCAAACTTTGGTCGCCGTGACGGTGCCCGCGACGGATGGATTGGGGGACTGAATATAAAATACATGTTCTAACCAAACAAAAAAATCCCCCAAACGGGGGATTTTTTACTCCATATTCGACAGTTGTTCCAATTGGTCCGCCGCAATCAGCGCATCAATCATCTCGTCCAGACCTGCCCCACCCGCCAAAACATCATCCAATTTATATAACGTCAGTTTAATTCGATGATCGGTTACACGTTGCTCTGGGAAATTATATGTACGAATCTTTTCACTTCTGTCTCCTGAACCAACCATTGATTTACGTGATGCATTACTGGCGTTTTCTTGTTCCATACGTTGCTTTTCATACAATTTAGAACGCAAGACCGCCATCGCCGCCGCTTTATTTTGAAATTGACTGCGCTCATTCTGACACGTTACAACAATACCAGTCGGAAAATGCGTAATACGTATCGCACTATCAGTTTTATTAACATGCTGCCCACCCGCGCCCGACGCACGGAAAACATCAATGCGAATGTCTTTGTCCTCGATAACAACATCTATATCCTTGGCTTCTGGCATAACCGCAACAGACGCAGCGCTAGTATGTATACGACCACCGGCCTCGGTTTCTGGCACACGCTGCACACGATGAATACCCGATTCAAACTTCATACGCCCATATGCACCCGCACCATCAATTTTGAACACAATTTCCTTGTACCCACGCAAAGATGTTGCATTTTCTTCAATAACTTCTACTTTCCACCCCTGGCGCAAAGCATAGGATTTATATTGATTATACAAATCCCCCGCAAACAGCGCAGATTCTTCGCCACCCACACCGGCACGGATTTCCATAATCACACTGTTGTCATCCGCCGCATCACGTGGCAACAGCGCAATTTGCAAATCTTTTTCAATTTCCGGCAAACGATGATTTAATTCATGCAACTGGTCATTTGCAATATCGCGCAACTCGGAATCGTTCAGCATTTCATTCGCATCCGCAATTCCCGCCACAACCTGAAAATATTCATTAATCAAAGGCAATATTTCATTCAAACGTGAATATTCCTTGGACAGCTTGGTCAATTCATCCCCGGACACTTCACCCGAATTCATCTGCGCCTCTATTTCGGACGCGCGCGCTTGAATATCTTTTAATTTCTGTTCAACAATCATAATTATTCACCCCGCACAACTTTTATTGCATCCGTCAGCGACAAACACAACTGTTCGCCCGTCGCCATATTTTTCAACGCAACAACTTGATTTTTTACTTCCGTTTCGCCGATTATCATACTGAATTTAGCGTTTATTTTATCACTATATTCAATTTGGTTTTTAAACTTTTTATCGGCATCCAAATACGCAACCGACGCAATCCCAGCATCCCGCAACGCATTCAAAACAGAAACCGCATACCCCAGGTTTTCATTCCCCATGCACAGCACAGAAACATCAACCGGCGATTCAAAACGCGTCAAATCAATCGCCCCAGATTCCATCAGCGCAACAAATATGCGCGAAAAACCAATCGCTGCACCAACGCCAATAATTTTAGTCTTGCTGAATTTACCGGCCAAATCAGCATAACGCCCACCACCGGCCGCTGTCCCAAGTTCAGGATGTTCTAACAACTTAAATTCAAACACCAACCCTGTATAATACGCCAAACCACGCGTAATCGACAGGTCGATTTCGGCATTTTTTACCCCAAACTGTTCCAGTGTTTTCATAAACTCATTCAACTCGGCTACCACCAAATCCAACTTGTCAGACTTGTTTAAGAATCCATAATAGCCATTTGTAAATACAGATTTAATTTGATTTTCTTTTTTTGCGTCATCTAATGTGTCTCGCAATCCCTCGGCAAAATCTTCATCGCCCATTTTGTCTTTTTTATCGATTAAAACGAAGACATCTTTTTTCTGTCCATCTGTCATTTCCAGATAATCAAACAACGCATCCCAGAATGGACGCGAACCGACACGCACCACATTTTCACCGATAAATTCAGACACAGAATCCAACGTCCGCTGAATCACAGAAATAATTTCCGCATCATAATTCGTGGATAACGAATTAATGCCCATGATATCCATATCCATCTGATAAAATTCACGATAGCGACCACGCTGTGCGCGTTCTCCACGATAACGTTTGGAAAACTGACTGGCACGGAACGGAAACACCAAATCGTTCAGATGCCCCGCAACATAGCGCGACAATCCAACCGTCCCATCATAACGCAGCCCCATTTTTGTGTCGCCTTTTTGGAACAAGAACATCTGGGTTTCAATTTCATCCCAGTTATCTTTGTCTGTCAAAACCTCGGCCCGTTCAATTGCCGGCAAATCCAACTGATTAAACCCGGACACTTTCAGCACATCTAACATACGCGCCGCACAAAAATCAAAGCAACGCTGTTGCGCAGGCAACAATTCTATAAATCCCGACAAGGTTTTTGTTGGTTTCAAATCCATTTTATTAAATCCTATTGTTTTATATGAAAACCGACGACATTATCAATGTCAATTATACCACAGAAATATACAATATGCTAATATTCGCCCGCGCGGGCGTGATGAAAGATTACAAAAAACACGTTTTTATCTAACATTTCCCATTAATCTTAGGACTTTTTTTTGTTTTTTCAAGTCCAAAGACACAAAAAAGGCGGGGCGCAACCACCAGCAAAATCACACAAATGACGAAAGAAAAGATTTTCTTGCTTTTAACATCTGTGTCCACCAGTTTTCGCGCCCCGGAAAGATACATTCATATAATAACCGAAATCGCCCCACCCCGCCACAGGTACGTTTTCACAATTAAAAATATCGATGCAACTGTCCACCGTTTTGCGTCAACCATCGCTTTGCACGCTCGACCCCAAACCCATACAGTTCACGCACAGTCGCCCAAAATTCCGCCGAATGATCCATATGTTTTGTATGCGCCAATTCATGCATAACAACATATCGCATCACATCATATGGCGCAAACGCCAACCGCCACGAAAAAGACATAGTTCCCGTTGTTGAGCAACTGCCCCAGCGACTGGTTGTATCGCGCAAAGAAATGCGTTTCGGCCAAAACTCGCGCGGGGCCATGCGTATAACATTCTTTAACTCTGCCAAAAATTCAGCCTTGATAAAATCACGCACACGTCTTTCAAACATAGACAAATCACCACCCACACACAAAACATCGCCAACCAGTTTATTTGATCGCAACGTTGCATCATGCCGCAATTCAACCCGTCGCCCCAGATACTCAACACTATCACCTGGCTTTAATCGAACCTTGACCGGACATTTTTGAAACGTGCACTCAATCCACTTTTGCTTAGAAACCAAGAATTTAATCGCCGCATTTTCTGACACCAACCACGGCTTAGAGATATGAATTTCCCGCTTTGGCGCGACCTTGGGACGCAACGTAATATTGCGCAACCCGCGACGCGTTGTGATTACAACTGGAATTTCCTCGCCTGATGATAATGTAAAAACATAGTCCGCCATTTACTTAATCTTATTCGAAATATCACGCACAATTGCATCCACATTGAACCCCAGTTCCGAATAAACCACCCCACCATCACCGGACATACCGAATCGGTCAATTCCAACCACAGCATCGGCAAATTCAAACCATGGGGCAGATGCCGCCGCCTCTATTGCAACAACAAAACCGCGCAATATCTGCTGTTTATATTCCGGTGTCTGCACACGAAAATCCGCAACCGACGGCATTGACACAACCTGAACAGTATTTCCCAATTTTTCCGCCACCGCAATCGCCAATGGCACTTCACTGCCTGTGGCAATAATTGTCGCACGCACACGTGTGGAATTTGCCGGACGAATAACATAAGCACCGCGCGCTAAATCCACCCCCAGTGGCGTCGCATACTGTTTAACTTGCTGACGCGACAAAATGATACTGGTGGGTTTATTTTTTTCCATCAATGCACGTCGCCATGCATATATAACCTCGGTCCCATTGCACGGCCTAAAAACATTCATATTTGGCACCAATCGCAAGGACGGCAACTGTTCAATCGGTTGATGTGTTGGCCCATCCTCGCCAACCGCAACGCTGTCATGGGTCAAAACATATACAACCGGCACCCCCATCAATGCGCTTAATCGCATCGCGGGACGCATATAATCACTGAACACAAGAAACGTAGAGCCAAATACACGCAACCCCGACAACGACATACCATTCAATATCGCCGCCATCGCGCCTTCACGCACACCAAAATTTATATAATTGCCACTAAAATCATTTGCCGCAATATCACGCGATGCGGCCACGCGAACATTAGTACTGCCCCCCAGGTCGGCACTGCCGCCAACAATATTGGCACCCGACTGCAACAAAGCGTTTAAATACATACCTGACAATTCACGTGTTGAAATTTTATCTGGCAACGGTGGCAAAACCGCATGTGGCAAATCACAACGAACATCCGCCCCAACAACCGGAACCTGTTCCATCGCGACATTTCGCCATAAATTATCACCACATGGCGACAAAAACTTCTGAACCAATTGCATCAATTCCGAATCAGCCACACCAAACCCGTGCGCTTTGTGCGTTCCTGCAACAGATGCACCGCGCCCTATTTCGGTTTTACATTGTATAAACACCGGCAATTCAGATTTTTTCGCATTTTCCAACGCCCGATTGATACGCACAAAATCATGCCCATCAACGCACACCACATGCCAACCCGCCGCAATCATGCGCGCCGGGACATCCACATCAGTCTGCGCCACACCATCAATACTAACCCCGTTATCATCCCACAACAAAACCAGGTTATTTAATTTATAGCGTCCTGCAAACGCGATTGATTCTTGGGCAACACCTTCCATTAAATCACCATCGGAACACATGCAATAAACACGCGAATCGGTTTTATTTATCCTTGCCGCCATTGCCATACCAACGGCGTTTCCAATCCCCTGGCCCAGGGGGCCAGTCGTTGCATCAACACCATCAATGCCATATTCTGGATGCCCCGGCAAACCACCCACCTTACGAAAAGTCGCCATATCACCGACATTATACCCCGCCAGTTTTAGCACAGAATACAACAGCGCGCTGCCATGCCCCGCCGACATAACGAACCTATCGCGTCCACGACGCAGGAAATTCGCATAAACCGTGGTAATAACATCCGCCGCCCCCAGCACAATTCCGACGTGCCCACTGCCCGCTGTGCGGATTGCATGCAATGCCCACGCGCGCACCGCATTTGCCAATTCTTTTAAATCTTTGGAATTATAGTTCATGTATGATATTATATCATAAAAAGGACATATATAAAAATGCTAAAAATTTGGACAGATGGATCTTGTCTGGGCAATCCAGGCCCTGGCGGATGGGGCTTTGTTGCAACCGACGGTAAAAACATCGCCGAACGCAGTGGTGGCGAACGCAACACAACCAACAATCGCATGGAATTAATGGCGGTAATCTGCGCCCTGACGGCGGCACGCAAACACGACGAATTGGAAATCCACACCGACAGCCAGTATGTAAAAAACGGAATGCAGGCATGGTTGCCTGGCTGGAAAAAGAATAATTGGCGCACATCGACAAAAAAACCAGTCAAGAATCAAGACCTGTGGCAAAAACTGGACGAATTGGCATCGACCAAGAAAATCCATTGGTTTTGGGTCCGCGGTCATAATGGGAATGAAATGAACGAACGTGTTGACATCCTTGCCCGCACCGCCGCTGAAAGACTGAAATAACCCCAATCTTTTACCGATAAATAGGTTCTGTTGTCGGATAATGGCAACTGTTTTCGCGCGTTAATTTTACGCGGTTCATCCAGCCGTTCAAAAATACATCCTGGTCCGGTTTTTGGGCGCATTTGATAAAATATTGCTGCATCGCGTCCAGATAGTCATTATGCAAATCACCATTATAATTTTCTGTTGCCATGACAATCTCGCTGTCTATTTTGTTGCGTTCGGGAATCCCCAGTACACGACACAGGTTGCGTACGGCGGTGACGGGACCTGATGCCCAACCGAATGTGAATACATCACTGCGAATATAATCAGGCAATTGGTCAATACCGTACCGTGTATAGTATTTACGGTGGGCAATATTTTCGGCATCAGCACGGGTAATATTGCGCACGTCCACCTCGGGATTATTGTTCTGTGATATGCCATAGCATGTATAACCGCCCGAATCGTTCGGATGGTTACCACAGCCACCTTCGGCGCGAAATGTCGTTATCATTGTCTTTTCAAACGCAGGGTCAGATTGCTGATATTGACCACTGGTCAAAATTTTATTCGAGAAAACATTACTGCGTTGTGGCGGCGTGCATGGACCGTTGTGAATAAGTGGACTGGCGATTACGGGTTGACCGGTGGTACTGGTGCCGACGATATTGCCCGTTGGTGTGGCGGATGTTGTTGGGGATGGCAATAATGCCACACCAGATGTGTTCGTTGCGGTTGGGCGGTCGCCAATTGCAACGACGGATTCATATAGCCCCGGTGTTTGGGGGCATTTGGTTGCGTCCAACGGGTATTTTGCACAGTATTGCGCATTTGTCATAGAAGCCAGGTCATTTTGACGAATTGATTCTGCGCGACGTGTCATATATTTTTCTTCGGATTCAATAATAATTGGCTGATATGCACTGCGTCCCGAAAATGGTTTATAGCCCGTGGCGGCGTTGTCGCGCCGTTCAACAAACGTTGTATCCATGGATGTTGTTGGGAAAGATGCGGGCTGTAATAATGACGCACCAAATGCACATGGTGTGGATATCAACAATGCAAATATCATCGCGTTGCGTTTATTCATTTGTTGTCCATGGTTGATCGTTCATTATCAGATAATACAGTTCTGGGTTTTCTGAACCAGGATTGCGCAAGACCGGGCGCACGACAAATATGTCAACATTACATGGGGTTGCGGTGTCGTTTTGATATTCGGATAAATCCTGGTGAAATTTTGCGGCAAAATCCATAGCCTGCAGGTATGCAGCATCATCGTCGGCGGCACTGACCGAATCGCCCGCCCACATCAGCCACATGCCATGATTGACAACGTTTTCTTGCCCCTGCAAATCATCCGCTGATAATAATAACAGGGGGGCAAATTCAACACCACTTGTAAATTCGCCGGTGCTGGTTTCGGTCCAGTCGTACATGTCGCCTGCAAATTTAATCGCACCATATAATAATCCACCGGTTGCCTGCATTTTACCCAGGACACCGATATTTTTCATGGTGGAATTAAACAACCAATCGCGTACGCGTGCGGATATTTTACCACTACGCCCCAATTTTGCCGCTGTGTTTATCTTTTTTGTGCCAGACCATGCGGCTTTGGTCGCGCGTACGGCGCGCGCAATTATGTTGCCGCGTTGTGCGCCACGGATTGCGCGCAGCCCACGCAGGCTGTGTCGATATGCATTTAATTCGGAATAACTGCGGGTTGCGTCGCGATATTTTTTTACATCGTCGGCGGATTCAAGTGTTTTTATTGTGTCCCTTAATTTATCCAGTTCGCGTGTTTTGTCGGCTATTTTTGCGGCGTCGGCCACCGTGTCCAGTGCCTTGATTTCATCGGTCAGACGCGCCGCGTCGCGGGTTGCGCGAACATATTTTACAACGTCATCAGAATTTTTCAATGTTTTGATTGTGGTTGACAGACCCTTTAATGCGCGTGATGCGCGGGCTGATTTTGCCGTGCCGGTTATAATGGTGCCGGTGCCAAATGTTGCAACCGTAATAACAACATCCAATGCTATTTCGGCATATGATAACCATTGTAAATTCACGTCGCCGGCAACATAGTAATCGTTGGAATCATCTTCTATGTTAACGGTGTGTTCGCGCATGACCGTGTTAATTGTGGTGGTGTTACGGGCTTTTGCGCTGCGGTCTGTACAATTACCGCCCCGCCCCGATGGGTACAAATTATCAATATTGTTTTTTATATAGTTCAAAGAAATTGTGTTGTTTTTATCGGGACCGACAAATTTATCCAACGCGCCGTGTTCCACCACCATAATCGCATACCATGCGGGGTCTGTGTTTGTCCAAATCGCGTCATCGCCGGTTGCGCCGATGCGCGGACTGTCCCCGCCGGATGACAGGTTGCGTTTGTTGGCCAGTGTCAATCGCTGTTTCAATATGCGTGGCTGGGTTTCATAATTTACAACTATTTCACGACCGCCCGGGAATATATATTGAATGGGGGTAAATTTTATTATTTCGTCGTCCGGTACATTTGCAATTTCTGGACATGCCAGCACCGTAGTTAAAACGTCAGGCAAAGCAAATGTTTGATAAATCCAGGTTTGAATATCAGTTTCATGGGCTGTTTCAAGGGTTGTGTTGGCGGTTTGCGCCAATGCGTCGGCAAACACACGCGACGCACATGGGGTAGCGGGTGTGTCATCCGCCCATGCAGAAACCACCAATGTGCATGAACACATAAAAAAACATAACGCTTTAATTATCAATTCTCATACCATCAATTAATAAGCCTGTGGCCCCATTATCGGCGGGCATCAATGTAGACGGATCATATAACGGTGCACCAACATAGATATCAATATCATCTTCGTTCCAATCGCAATTGCCCTTGTCTTTGACATCAGATTCTATTTTTGCCTTGGCCGCCGCCCATTTTTCATTTGTTGTCATAAATACATTGCCTGCCGTTGGCAATCCTGTATCTGATATTTCACGCAAAACATAATTATTCTCTTCGTCAATGCACAAGTTTTTCCCGAAGATTGGTTTGAATACTTTTATATTTAAATCATCGGCTGGTGCGTTCAAAGAATCTTTTGTGCACGAAGTATAACAGCCTTCGCCTTGGTCTGTATCTGTACAGTTCATGATTTGTGGATTAAATCCAGATTCCAAGAAACTATAAACACTTGCTATACCACCCGCAACGGCAATCGGGGTTGATACAGCAAATTTTGTAAGGGCTGTTTTTAGTGCTGTGCTTGCAAGGGCTTCTTCGGCGGTTAAAGCAGCAGCGGCATTGGCAAGTTCTGTGTTTGCCGCAGCAACTTCTGCTTGAACTGCTTTTTGTGCAGCACGCTTTGCGGCCGCTTTGGCTGCTTTATCATCCAACAGGTTTAGTGCCTGAGTCCCAGCTGCATTATTAATTGCACCACTTGCCATACCGCTTTGGATTTCTTTTTTTACCATCGCATCTGTGATACGTTTTTTGCCCGCAGTTTTTAGGGTTGCCTTTGCTTGAATTACAACTGCGTCATTTGCCGCGGCTTGCGCAGCTGACTTTGCCGCGACAACAGCTTGATCACGAGCGACGGCCTTGGCAGTGGTTTTGCCGGCTTCTTTAACCGCTGCTTCGGCGGCGGCTTTGGTTGCTGCCTTCCCGGCGATATCAACCCCCAATCGTTTTGCCGTGGCATCAACAACAGCTGTCTTGACTCCTTTTTTAACACCAATTTTGGTCAGGTTTTTTGCACCTTGTACGACGGCTGTTTTTCCCGCCTGTATGGCGACACCGCCCGACCCATATGAAAACACCGCCGCCACAATTGTCGCAACCCATAGTGCAGCATCAATCCCCGCCTGGTACGACCGATCGTTTTCACATACAAATAATTGACGCGCATCCCCAGTTGTTGTCAGGGCAGACGCAACCTCATCTATTAAATAGTCCCACCTAATATCTATGAATAAATCGGGGTCGCTTACAAAAACATCTTCATCTGGACTGACACGTGCCAGCAAATAATCACGACAAATATCAATGTTTTTTGTAAAGAATTCAACCAATCCATCCGAAGATATGATAAGGACATCATTATCTGTATCTACATTCTGGTTGATGTTGGAAACCAAATCATTCGCCAAGGCACGCAGACATTTTTCTGAATTCGCATTGGCACATAATGTTGTCATAAACACAACTGATAAAACGGTTATAAATCTTATGATTGTTTTTTTTATCATTTTGGAAACACCGCCATTATTCTGTCAATTAACTGTTGCTTTTCTGGCGATATTGATTTAGACGAGCCAGAATTGTTGGAACTGGAATCTTTTTTTTTACATAATTCGTCAGCAGGATACTTTTTACAAAATTCTTCCATAGTAAGATTCATTCTGTCTTTTGCGCGCGCCAATTCCTGTTGGCGTTTCAGATAGTTTTCTTCACTTTCTACCTTAATTTCCTTGTATGCGCGGGCATCTTTGTATGGTTCATAGCCCGTTTTCTCGTTTTCCATGCGTTCGGAAAAAGATAAATCCGCATATGTCGTTGGAAAATCAGTTGTGCGAACCACATGTGGCTCAGACACGCCGTTTGCCGCCTGCAGGTCCTTTAATTCCTGTTTCCGGTCCAGGATTTCCATTTGCCATTGTTGCAATTTTGGACTAAACGGATTTTTTATTTCAAATGTTGAATCGTTATTTCTTGTGCCCATGCCCGTTGCCGTTGGAAATGCCGCGCCCGCAGATGGCGCCGCAACAGCATTTTGTTTTACATATTGTTCAAATATGGTGTCAACATAGCCACCGCATGCTGTGGCATAACTGCCCCCCGACATTTGGGATAATTGCAACATGATTGATGGACGAATATCAGACAACTGGGTTGATATACATTTGTTGCGCGCGTTGCATTCCGTCGCCACCAAATAAGATACTATGTTTTGACAATCGGCCGTTTCAACATCGGGACCCATTGCATAGACAGCCGTTGGCATACGTTGATTATATGGTCCATCTGGGTTCCAAAACGGGTTTGATGAATAATTTTGCACGTTTTGAATCATGCCGTACTTTGAAAAAGGCGTATCGGCATGTGCCAATGATGCAATAAATACAGAAAAAACAATATACAGATGAAATTTCATTCTCAATTCCTGGGTCCCGTTTTGTTCATTATAACAAAAATAAGTTTGTGATTAAAGATAAAATTCCACCGGTCAAAAAGAATGGCGCAAACGGGATGAATTTCTGTTTTTTTACGCGTGCCCACGTCGCGCCCGTTATGCATGCGACAATCAGCGCAAATGACAACCCCGTCGTCCCCAGCCACAATCCGCCGACACCAATTAATTTAATATCGCCCATACCGATTGGCGGGGTGGCGTCTGGGGTCCGGCGACGGATAAAGTAATCAAAGGCAAATCCGATAACCGCGGACATAGCATACCCAAAAGTTGCACCAATTACCGCATCGCGCATGCCAATTGGAAATCCAAAAAATGTAATTAAAATAAGTCCAATTAACATCAGCGGGAATAAATAGGCGTCTGGGATTATACGACGACGAAAATCCGCGACGGAAATCAAAACAGAACAAGCGATTGCGCCGATTAATAATAAAATGAAAAAGATATTAAAAATCATGTTTTTCCCCCTTGCCTTTCGAATCGGATGCGTGCTATACTGATACTATAATGTATAGCAAGGATTTTGTAAAATGAGTAAAGGTTGGGATAGCACAGCGCTGAAAAAATTAAAGGCCTTGACCGGCAAGGGTCTGTCGACGTCCGAAATTGGCAAGCGTTTGGGCATGTCAAAAAATGCCATTGTGGGTAAGTTGAATCGATTGGGCTGGAATGCCAAGGCGGGCGGCGCAAATGCCACGGATGATAAAAAGGCAGATGTAAAGAAAAGCACGCCTAAAAAGGTGGCGACTAAGAAGGCCGAGCCTGTAAAGAAAACCACCTCAAAAAAAGCGGATGTTAAAACGACTGCGAAAAAGACCGCGCCCAGGGTTGCGCACCCCAAGGAAGTGGCACAAAAAACAGATTCCAAAACAAATGCCAAGAATCTGGCGATGCATCAACGTATTATTCAGCATTCGTTGGAAATGGCAAATTTGAAGCCTAATCAGTGCCGTTGGCCGATTGGCGATCCGGACTCGGAACATTTTCATTTTTGTGGCGAGACTGTATTTGTGGGCAAGCCTTATTGTTATGAGCACTGCAAACAGGCGTATCAATTCACACCACCTAAGAAAAAATAAGATATATCAGGGAAATATAAATGCCAAACGAGAGAGAGAATTTTTATCGCCCATTAACCTATACCGACTATGATATTGCGGGTAATGTGTTTCGTGCATATTATGACGCAGACCAGAAATTGGTCATGGTGTTGGATTTTGTCGTCAATGATGTAAAACCAAACGTTTTGCTGGTGATAAATCCGGTTGGGGATCGTAAATGGGATGATATCTTGATGAATGATTATGCGGTGGATTTGGAAACCATTCGCCCAAAAAAAGATAATAAATATCAGAAATTGGATATCGAATATACCGGATTGGCGGAATATGATAATTTAGTGCGTGCCTATAATGATGGGGGCAATTTGTCGGGGGCTTTGGCGGATTTGTTGAACTTTCGTAATGCGGCGGCACGTCGTGCGGCGCTGGAACGACTGGGGGCGGCGGATGCTGTTGCAGAACGTGCACGTGAAACCATTGAAAAAACAAGCGAGTCCATTAGTGCGCAACAGGTGCGTCTAAAAAATTTGCGTGGAAAATTGGCGGAACAACGTCGTGATGTTGGCAAAGAGCCAACCAAACAGTCCGCTGCCAAGATTTTACGTACTGAATCACAGATTGATGCAACAAATGACAAAATTGCGCGCGCAAAAAAACGTTTAGGCAGTGCGCAACATAGATTAGATGTCGCAACCGAAGATGCAGACACCGCGCGTGAAATATTGGCATGTCTGGACGATTTGATGGATGCGGATGATAATTTGCCCACAACGCCAATACCAACACAATTGGCGGAATTTGAACAACCGTCTGTGCCAATGGCGCCGACACCGCAGTTCACTGAAATTACACCTTATGAACAACCTATTGTCCATGAACCAAAGGCGAAAGATATGGCAGAAGATGAAGTAAAGCCGTTATTTGACAAAGATCCAGAAATTTTGGATGAAGAAATTGCTTTCAAACCGATTGATTTTAATTTGCCGGCGGAATCTGTGGTGGCGCCCGTCGCGGCGGCAACAGATGAATATGCTGAACCCGCCCCTGTTGTGCCATTAAGTTTTACGCCACCTGTACAGACACAGCCTGTGGAACCAAGTGCGGCACCTGTGCTGGACAGTTTGACATCGGTTGATTTGCCGTCGGAACATATTGATTCCGAATTGTTGGCAACGATAGAGCCCGCACCCCTGCCCCAGGAATTTGTAGCACCGGTGCCAGAACCCGTGCCCGTTGCGACAGATGCGCACCCCGTGGCGGATGTTTTACCGTCGCAGTCGGTTGCACAATCTGTACAGCCAATGCCAGAAATTTCGCCTGCGCCGGTTGATTCTGGTATGCGTCCCGTATCCCCAATAACTGGTGTGGCTGCGGAAACGGCGACGCCGGTTAGCCATAAACCAACGACCTTGTACTATGTTATGTTGATTGTATTGATTATGCTGTCGATATTTACATTGTGGTTTTATCAGAAATCTGCAAATGATACGCTTCCTGAATTGGGCGCACAAACAAAACCGATTGTTGAAGAAGTGGTTGTGGCAACGGAACAACAAGAAGCGGTTGCGGATGCGCCGTCGCCCTTTATTGCCCAGGTCGAGGTTGCAGAACCCCAGCCCCAGGAACCTGTGGCGGTTATAGAGCCTGAGCCCATTTTGCCCGAGCCAGAAGTTGCAGATATCGAACCAGAACCAATTCCGGTGACGCCTGCGGTACCAGTTCAAGTTGCTGATGAAGTTGTACCAATCGTTGAAATACCCGCAACGCCGGCGCCGGTGGAAGAAGAAGCGGTTGCGGAACCAGATGTCGTGCCTGTGGAACCTGAATCACCGTTTTTGACCGATGAAACGGTTGTGGCGACCCCGCCAAAACCAATAATTGATATAGTTGTGGACAAGCCCGCTTATAATGTTTCGCAAAATGAGAAAATGTTTGTGGCGGCACCTGAATATGAAACGGATGTAGTGGCCCAGGAAGAAATTGAAACGTGTGCCGACGGTGCGGCACCTGATGCAGATGGTTGTTGTGCGGGTGAAGAATTGGTTGATATGGGTGATGGCACGTTAATGTGTTGTGCCATTGGCACGGATGAATGTTTCCCGCCGATGTTGTAATAACCCCCGCATTTGCGGGGGGGCTATTAATCTATTCGTCAACCACTCTATTCAACTTGCGCAATTCCGTGAACATATAAACGTCCATTGCCGCATACACCAACAAAGTTATCGCCAAATACACCACAACCGCAATCGCCCCCACTGCTGGATAGAATAACAACATTATTGCCAATACAACCAGTATCAGTGACATAATCAAATTAAACACCCAATGCCCAAAACCCACACGCGCCATATTAATTGTAAAAACAAAGGTTCGCAACGCCTTGAATAAAAACAGCACCACAAACACGTATATCAAACTTATCATCGACCCCAGCGGATATACACAAAACAATACACCAACGGAAATACTAATTACCCCAAACAACACATCCAGCCAACCGCCCCCAAACCCACGCGATGCAACAAATCCCGCAATTGTGCGATATAATCCAAACAATATCAGCACCCCACCCAGCACGAATGTCATAACTGCCAACAGCCCAACAGGGCGCCACAGCATAATTATGCCAATAATCGCTAACACTAATGCCTCAACAATCAATAGCGGCGCGCTGCGTTCATATAATCGCCAAACACCATGTGCCACGGGATTATGTGCCATATCTTTAACAAACGGACTCTTTCGTGTTGCCATATTTTCATTCCTTTATTGTTGTGTCATTATCACTCAACCCTAAATTGTCTGGACTTAAATCTCCGACGGCCGCCAATACTGCAAAGAACGCGGCAATTTGCGCATGTTTGGCACGCGTGTGCGCAACCTGTGCATTTAATAAATCTTGTTCCGCATTCAATACATCCAGCACCGTCCGCCGCCCATTTGCCTGACCGTCGCGCACCCCGGCCAGCGCAGCCTTATTCGCATGCACGCCCGCCGTCGCGGCACGTATCGCCGATTCTTGGGAATGATAGATATTCCATGCAGCACCAAGGTTTTCAACAACAACCCGTCGCGCATTTATAATCTGTTCATGAATACCCGCGATATTTGCGCGAACTTTGTCGGCATTGGCAAATGCATTACCCCGATCATACAACGGCACCCGCAAATATACGCCAACCCGACTGTCGGTTATATCATCCAAAAAAGGCACATTATCAACCTGCTGAATTGCCCCACGCACATCCACCGACGGCAAAATAGATTTATATGCTATTTTTATATTTTGTTTAGCCGCCACTTCCTGCGCTTCCAGCGCACGCAACACAGGATGATTTCTCAACGCCCTTTCTTGAGCAACATGCACAGATTCCGGGAACAAGTCCCTTACACGCTCTAAATCAATATCATCAAATTTAATCGGCACATCACCATAAATACGTCGAAATGTTTCAATCGCATTTTTATACTGCGCCGTTGAATCCGCCGCACCATACCGCGCCATTTCAAGACGCGCCGACGCCTGGGACGCATCTGTCTTGGTCAGTCGCCCTACATCCACCCCATCACTAACAAATTTATAATACTCATTCAATACACGTTCGTTATTCTTATTCAATTCCATAACGGCACGGGCATTCAAAACCTCTATATACGCATTTATTGCACTCATAAGTACATCTTGTTGAACGGCATGTAAATTTGCCAACGCCGCTTCATATTGCATTTGCGCACCACGTACCTGGGCAAACATAGCCCCACCCTGGAACACATTTTGTTGAAATTCCACACCATATTGCATGGGCGCATAGTCAAAATCATTCCCCAGTGCGGTCGTACGCGCCATACCAACATTACCCGTCAACCCCAAATAGGGCTGAAAATCTGTCTTGGCTGAATCGATATTAGCACGCGCCACATCTAATTCTGCCCGCGATTGGCCAATTACCGGATTATTATCATATACATATCGTAATGCCGAATACATATCGGCCCACGCATTACAAGAAAACAATATCAAAGAAAAACATATAAAAAATCTCATAAATTCCCCCATGTGCTATAAAGTCGTCCGAAAGCGTCGCAACGCAATCCCCCATATCACAACGCCCGCCCCCATCATCGCCGCAGCATGCCGTGCAAAATAGACCCAATCTGGCCCCTTTAGCATAATATTACGCACCAGATATGCATAATGGCTTAATGGATTTATATAACTTATCCAGCGCAAAACAATTGGCATGTTTTCCGTTGATATAATCGCCCCAGATAACATCAATGACATAAACGCAACAATTATCAGCCCCAACATCGCCTGTTGTTGGGTATGCGTATACGTCGCCAACCAAACACCAATCCCACATGCCGGCACACAAAACACCAAAAAAGACAACAAAAACATCAACTGCGATCCAACAAATGGCACACGGAACGCCAACATCCCAACAACTACAATCAACAACATAACCACAAACGACACCACCACATATGGCACAACCTTGCCCATTACAATATCGTACTTAGAAATTGGCGCCGCCATCAATGTTTCCATGGTGCCTGTTTCTTTTTCCTTGGCAATTGAAACTGATATTAAAATCAACAAAGATAAAAACACCAATATCGCCACCATAGACGGCACCATAAAAAATTTAGTATTCATCTGGGGATTAAATAATACCCGCACATGAAAATCTATTGGTGCCACCCCAAAGGATTGTGTTGTATCCATAACCGTTCGCGCGATAATTGCACGCAGGTACGCCTCGATACTGTGCGCCTTTAATATATTCATAGAATCAATCAGTATCTGAATTTCTGCATTTCCACGCCCCAACCCACGCGTCAAACCATCATCGGGCATAACAATCGCAACATCCGCTGCGCCACTTTGTACCGCCTCAACCGGTTCGCGATTTGCGTCCACGCCCGCATCAACAAAGAACCCCGAACCAATCGCATGGTCATAAATTCGTTCCGCGACAAAATCATTTGGCGCACTTTTCATAACCAAACGCAAATTATCCGCCTGAAATGTAATTGCACCTGACAACAATATCATCTGTACCACAGGCATAATCAGAATCGCCACCATCAGCACCGGCGAACGCACCAGTGCAACTATTTCTTTTCTAAAAAATCCCCACAACACACCCCACTTCATTCCAGCGACCTCTTAAACCTGAACACACAAAACAGCAATATCACCAGCGCCTGAAATGCCAAAATGGCATACAGCCACCAAATATCAAAAAACAAACTGCCCTTTAGGAATTGATCACGCGTTATATCCATATAGAACCGCGCTGGGAACAGCGAAGACACATACTGATATCCACGCGACATATACTCGATAGGGAACACAAACCCCGACAAAATAACCGTCGGCAGCAATCCAATTATTTCCGCATATTGAATTGCGACCTCTTGCTTTTTAGTGGATACAGATATCAACAAACCTATCGCCAAATACCCCAAAATAAATAACCAGGTTCCCAATATCAATTGCCAATAACCGCCTATAAATGGCACACCAAAAACAACACGCGCAATAATAAACACCAATATAAATCCTGCGAAACTAAGAATCGCATATGGCGCAACCTTGCCCACAATAATATCTAATCGCGTGGCGGGCGTTGACAATAACATTTCCATAGAACCACGTTCCCATTCCCGACAAATCGTCAATGTTGTTAACATAATCGCCACCAGCGCAATTATCACCGCACTTAATCCCGGCACCGCGAACCACCGAGAATTTAATTCAGGATTAAACAAATATCGCACCTTGAACTGCAAATTTTGCGCAGATGCATTCAGCGGCACATCCATAATTTTGAAATAGGCGTTCTGATTTATCGTATTCAGATAATTCGCCACCGATGACATAGTTGACGTTTCGGTTCCATCAACCAACACCTGAACCGATGCACCATCGCCCATTACGTCCTTTTCAAACCCAGGTGGCATAACCAGCCCCACCCGCGCACGCCCCGCCACAATATCATCATATATAGCATCAGGATTGTCTATATCATAGGGTCGAAAATAATTTGAACTGCCAAACGTTTCGACCAGTTTTCGCGATGCGCTGGTTTTATCCGCGTCAACATATGCCATATTTATCGATTTGATATTAAATTCAATTGAATTTCCCAAAATCAGTACTATTGCCAATGGCAACATTAACGCCATAATCAGGGTAAATGGATCACGCCAGATATGTTTGAACTCTTTGGAAAAAATCGCACGTGCGCGCCGCCATGAAAATATTTTCATCGATTTTGTCCCTCGACCAATTTTATAAACACATCCTCCAGCGAAGGCGCAATCTGTGTTATTTCCCAATCGCGTTGCAAGCGTTTCAAATGAGGCGCCACATGCACCCCATCACGAAATCGCAAATGAAAATTTGCCCCATACGGTTGCCAAATATCAACCACATCTGGCAACGGCATGGATGGATTTTTCCGGCGCGCCCGCAGGCTATACAACGTATCGCCAAACGTTTTGCGTTTCAGGCTTTCCGGACTATCTATTGCAATCAATTCCCCCGCACGCATTAATGCGATGCGTGAACAATTTTCGGCCTCGTCCATATAGTGCGTACTAACAAAAATCGTTTTACCAGATTGCGCCAATTCACGTATCAACTTCCAAAAGCGCATTCGTGCATGTGGCGCCACACCGGCGGTCGGCTCGTCCAGAAAAACAATAGACGGATCATGCAATAACGCAACACACAGCGCGACTTCTTGCTTAACACCACCGGGCAAATCATTAACAACCGTTTTCAAATTGCGATTCCATCCGATAAAATCCAGCAAAACTTCCCGCCGCGTCAAATATATTTCACGCGACACCCCGCGCAACGCCGCCGCAAAATCCAGGTTCTCTACAACAGACAAATCATTATACAGCGTAAATCGTTGCGACATGTACCCAACCCGTTTCTTAATGTCATTAGTATATGCAGGCTTAAAATCTATACCATCAATTATCACGCGCCCACTTGTCGCCGGCAACAGCCCACACAGCACACGTATGGTGGTGGTTTTTCCGGCACCATTAGCCCCCAAAAATCCAAAAACCTCGCCACGTTGCACCTCAAAAGATATATCACGCACCGCATAAAAATCACCAAATCGCACAGACATATCCTGCACACTCACAATCGGAATTTTCATTGTGCAAATCCCCCACGTTGAATAAACAATTCATCAAAATTCCGACTGTTATATTTTCGCAATAACACGTCTGGCTCACCAGCCGCCAACACACGTCCACGTTCCATTAAAACAACACCACCACATCTTTCGGCTTCGTCCATATATGCTGTTGACATTACCACCAAAATCCCACGTGCAACCGCATCGTGCAACAAATCCCAAAACTCACGCCGACTAATTGGATCAACGCCATTTGTTGGTTCGTCCAATAACATAATCTGGGGCGATCGCAACAACGCACAAATCAACCCCAATTTTTTATACATTCCACCCGATAATTGTCCCGCAGGCCTGTCCATAAATTTATCAAGGCGCGCCAAATGCACCAACTCTTTCTTTTTCTGTTCAAAATCCGCATCATCTATGCCATACAGTTTTCGAAAAAAATCCAAATGTTCCGCCACCGATAAATCCGCATACAAACTCTGGCTTTGTGGCATATATGCAATATGTTCTGCCATATTTTGAAATGAAACCCCACGTCCATTTTCTCGATACAACACCACACCCGAATTTGCCCGCATTAAATCCAACATAATCCGAAACAGCGTAGTCTTGCCCGCCCCAGCGGGTCCAATAATGCCATATAAATTTCCTGTATCAAAACGCATAGACACATCATCCAAAGCAACCACATCTTTGAATCGTTTTGAAACCCCATCAACATGAATGTTTATATTAGTCATCTGTTATCAACGTACTTTCGATTGTCATCCCAGATTTCAATATTAAATCCGGGTTTTCAAATTGCACCTTGACGCCATAGACCAAGCGCGTACGTTCATCACGTGTCTGAACATTTTTTGGGGTAAATTCTGCGACCTCGCTTATTTTTATAATGCGCCCACGAAATTGCATATTATCTGCCTCGGGCAAAACACCAATTACATTTTGTCCCACGCGCAATTTGTGCAACATACCATACGGCACATAAAAATACGCCCATATATCATACGGATTTGAAACAGATATCAACGGGGTCCCGGGTGCGACCACCTCGCCTACCTCGCGAAAACGTGTAATTACCATGCCATTAATTGGCGACAGTACACGACACCACTGTAATTTCAAATCATTATCCCGCTTGGTACGCACCAATGCATCATATTCAGAATCCGCCAAGTGTCCACGCGATTGTAATTGCGATGCGCGTTCAAAATCTCGGTCAATTTGGGTCGCCAAAATTTTATACACATCACACGATAATTCCACCAACGGTTGGCCAACCGATACATTATCACCCTCTATCACATAAACATCGGAAATATCAGAAGCCACACGCGATGATATTACAACCTTGGTTGTTTCAAGTGTACCCGCATAATAAAACGGCCGATGTGCCACCCAGTATTTGATAGCAACCACCGCCACCACAATCACAATTGCCGCAATTGTCAAACCGGCAAAAATTTTAATCCTATTTTTATTTTTCATACCCCAATTATGCCAGAAATCTGACCTAATTTCGTTGGGTATGAATTCATAAATTTATTTATCAATAATCTGATTAACCTGGGCAATCAGCCGAACAAACATATCAAATTTTTTTGTTCCTAATTTTGATTTAATCAGATTCATTTTTTCATTATTTGTCTGTGAAATTTTATTAAATAAATCTTTACCGCGTTTGCTGGGCATAACATAGACACTGCGCCCATCTTCGGGCGACGGCACACGCACAACCAGGCCATGTTCTATCAATACCGCCAAATGCGCACTAATCATCGCCTTGGACACATGCAACGTTTCCGCCAATATCGCTGGAACATGTGGTCCCGGTGTTGTGCACATAATACTCAACACGGCAAATTGACTGGCACGAATCGGCATATCATCCCCCGCATTACGCATAACCGCCCGACAAAACCGCATTATTTCCGCATTCATTTTCACACAATTTAATTAACCAACGTTAACCATTATAATTCACCCAGATTAACTAAATCAAGAAAATAAAAACACCCAGAAAAACCGTCGCGATTGCGACGGAATAACTATTATTTTGTTTTAAATGGCGCCACAAATTTGCGACGTTCTTGTCCGGAATTTTATCCAACTTCACAGCTAATCCTTTTTAAGCCTAAGGACCGGCACATCAAAACAACAAACAATATCAACGAAAGAATCCAAGAAAAAATCCCGACATCGTCGGGATTAAAATTTACATTTCGTTGCCACCATTGTCCCCCAGGAACACATTTCGCATACGAAATTCCTTCATAATATCAACCTTGGCGCCCGCATTCTTAAAACCACGCACTTTCGCGCCCCCCTGTTCCAGAGATTGCATCGCAATATTAAAATTTTTTACCATATCAGTCATTTCAAATGCCTCTTGTCAAAACATCTCTCTGACGCAATCAATATATACCACAAAAAACTTTTTGTCAAGTATTGTTGCGAGATAATTTTACTCTTCACAATCAAATTCAGCACAGCTCCCCATCGAATATTCCTCTATCGCAAACTCCATCGGCACTGGCTTAGGCTCTTCTGTATAGTGAACTTCTTTGACGACACGCACACGACGATTTGCCGCATTCGGAGTATTGTCTGGTGTTGGCACCGCCAAATCTTCCTCGCCGGCGGAAACAGCAACAATTTGGCTGGCCGGAATTCCGTACTTAATCAACATCTTCTGCACGGCTTCGGCACGACGTCCCCCCAACGCATAGTTATAATTGGATGTACCCGCCGTATCGGTATGCCCAACCACAGAAACCCTGATATTTTTATTTTCCTGGGTCACATCAACCAACTGTTTAATCAATTCCTGATATTCTGGTTTAATAGTCGCCTTGTTAAAATCAAACCGTATTTCGAACACTTCCTCCATAACATGCTGGGTTGGTTCAAGTGGAATCTGCTGAACCTTAATCATTGTTTTTTCGCCCTGATTCACTTGAATCTGGTCC
This sequence comes from Alphaproteobacteria bacterium, assembly GCA_015062525.1. Classification (GTDB taxonomy): domain Bacteria; phylum Pseudomonadota; class Alphaproteobacteria; order Rs-D84; family Rs-D84; genus Enterousia. Next base: position 29,563 of record SUUM01000004.1, read on the forward strand.
AGACGCGCATTAATCGCAGCCAATTCCGCACGCATCGCCATCATCATATTGATAAATTCTTCACGCGACACCAGTTCATCCCCAATCATTGGTGGTTCTTTTTCTTTTACCACAACCGCCACAGATGGCGCATTTTGACAATTCGCATCACCCTGTGCACATGTATGATTATGCGATTGCGACTGGCATTCCATATCCCCCGCTGGGCAATCAACCGCCATCAGACGATTAGCACTGTTGTGCATACTGTTGTCATTTGCACTGTTTGAAATTGTTTTATCCCCACCATAGATATTCTGATTAAACACCATTGGCTGAACTGGCACAGGATTAATCAGATGTTCTGGCACATTAACGTTATTCACAACAATCACACCTTCGCGTGCCGCGCCACCACCACGCATAGTGTTCATACCACGCGTTTCCGGATAATAAGCCCCAGCGGTACGTTGCGTTGTTTCAACAACAGTTTCCCGCCCTACAACACTCGCGGTTGATTTATTCACAACTTTACCACCATTACAATCACGCAACGCCACCAGGGCTTTATTAAACCTGTCGCGACATTGATTTGCAGTTGCAACCTGACCACTTGCCGCCGCAGACAACCAGCAATCAAACTTAGCCTGCGCCTCAGCCGCCAGTTCCGGATTAGTGTACGACGCATCATTTTTCAATTGATCCATCAAATCATTATACGCAGCATACAACTCAAACGATTCCTGTTCATTTTCCACCGGCCAATTTTCAAGAGATTCTGGGAATGGCACCTCGCCACTAAATGCAGCAACGGCCTTGTTAGCAAACAACTCGCCCATATCGGTATAACCACTGGTCCGCGCATTATAAATCGCATAAGAACGATAATTCATTGCCAATTGATTCAAGAAAGAATCCTGATGCGGTGCGGAATAAACATCCAAAAACTCAACATAATCAACAGTCGGCGTCGCACCAACATCCGTATATTCCATCACATCGCCACCCGAACGTGCACACGCACCAACCGCCACAATGCCCACCAGCGCCAGCATACGTGATATAACCCATGTAGCAACATTTGATTTATATTTCATTGTTTATTCCTCTCTTTCTTCAATTGATATTATTATAGTATTTTTAGATCATTTAGTAAAGAATAAAAAACACTCAAAAACAAAAATTGCCAACGACGTTTTACTTTTATCTTCCTTTCAGGATTCTCGCTTTACTTTTATCCCATTCACGCTGTTTGATTGTTTCGCGTTTGTCCACCTTGTTTTTACCATAGCCAACACCCAACAAAACCTTTAGCCGCCCACGATTATTAAAATATAATTTCAGAGGTACAATAGTCGCACCTTTTTCCTGTAATTTTCCAATCAAGCGATTAATCTGATTACGATGCAATAATAATTGACGACTGCGCCGTTCATCAAAGTTCACGATACGCGCAGCGGTCGGCAACTTTTGAACTTCTACCCCCGCCAGCCACAAATTATCACCACGACGTTGCACAAAACCATCAACAATAGTCACCAAACCATATCGGATTGATTTTATTTCCGCCCCCGTCAGGGAAATTCCTGCTTCTATTGTATCTTCAATAGAATAATTGAACCGCGCCTTGCGGTTTTCTGAAACCTGTCCTGATTTAATAATTTGTCGTACCATAATGCAACGATTTTATATCACCCCCACAAAAAAATCAAATACTTCGCTAAATAAAAGTTTAGTGGTTAGTGTAAGTGCTAGTGGTTAGTGGATGTGTGCGGCGAATGCCGCACATTATAGTGCCATCACTTACCACTCACACTAACCACTTATCACTAAGATAAACTTTTATTTATCTAAGTGATGATATGTTAATTGCGCTTTGCTCTTTGCGCTTTGCTCTTTGCTCATTGAAAAAATCCCCCACCAGGGGGATTTTTATCAGAACCTGTACACCCCAGAAACATTGATATTATGCAGTTGAATCACATCATTATATTTATACCGGTAACCAATACCAAACTGTACCCCACGTGCCGACAGCAATTCTACACCACCACTAATATTAGCCCACAATGGATCAATATCAATATCATACCGTATAAACTCATCCGCTACAGCAAATTTATATTCTGCATGATTTGGCGCACCGAACACATCATATTCCACCCCAATTGATGCATATGGTCGAACTTGGAACCTTGCCGATGGATAAATACGTTTCTGTGCAATCAATGAATACCCCGGCGTTAAAACAAAATACCCATCTGATTGCATACGCAGATACTCATGGCCCGCCACCTTTTCTTTGACATTAGACCCGAAATTATAGCCAACACGTACATACAAATTACCCACAACATATTGATTCAGAACATCATGCATCAGTCCCCATTCACTCATCAAACTGAACGCAGTACCATCACCATCAATTCTGTCAACCAAGTTCTGGGTACGGTCAACGTCAAAGACATGCAAATCCAAGAACGCATTACCATATAAACGTGTCTTTTCACCCAGTATTTTCATCAAATAACCGCCCAGGCCAATATCAGTATCTGCGACATCAATACTGACATTTCCCACCTGGGTTGTACCAGCATAACTTAAATCCACGGAATCACCCGCTTTGGACGTTGTGTGCGACACACGCCCCGACACCCCCAATTGCAAGGTATTTGATTCCTGCCAGTCAAAACCGCCCGCCACACTGACACGATGACCGTCTGTATGTTTGCCATCATTAATATTTTGATAGAAAATACCATAATCGACATCCAACCATGCTTTATTCAAATTGCGATGACGATTCCAGATAAATTCATCAAACATACGGTCTTCGAATGAACGAAAGGACATATGTTCATTTAGCGCGACCGCCCCCGCAATCTGTTCAACAGATACCAGATTTTGAGCTGTTTCTGGTTCTACTACATCCGCCCCTGCCCCCATTGGCAGCAAGCAACAAACCAAAGATAACAACTTTTTCATCATTTTTTTATTTCCTTCCTATAACAATTGTGATTATATTATGGCACATTTCATTTTCCTATGGCAATATGAAATTGTATATACATCTAAAGGAAACTAAGGAGAAGAGTTTATGTTTGAAATACAAAAAATTCATGCCCGCCAAATTATGGACAGTCGTGGCAATCCGACAATCGAATGCGACATTACATTATCAGACGGCGCATTCGGGCGCGCGGCGGTCCCATCTGGGGCATCAACCGGTTCATTCGAGGCCCTTGAACTGCGCGACGGCGGCAATACCTATATGGGCAAAGGCGTTTTAACAGCGGTTAAAAATGTAAATGAAATTATTGCACCTGCCTTAATTGGTATGGATGCGTCTAAACAAACCGAAATTGATGAAAAAATGCTGACGCTGGACGGAACACCAAATAAAGATAAACTGGGTGCAAACGCCATATTGGCGGTATCTATGGCACTGGCGCACACGGTTGCAAATGCAAAACATATTCCATTGTATAAATACATTGCCGAAATCTATGGAAATGAAAATCCTTGTGTTCTGCCCCGTCCAATGATGAACATTATCAATGGCGGCGCACACGCCGACAATGGCCTTGACGCCCAAGAATTTATGATTATTCCAAACGGCGCAAAATCCGAGGTCGAGGCCATCCGCATGGGTTCAGAAATCTTCCATCATTTGAAATCAATCTTAAAGCAAGGTGGAAATTCCACGAATGTCGGCGACGAAGGTGGCTTTGCCCCGAACTTTAATTCTTGTGCCGAAGCCTTGGACACAATTGTTGCGGCAATACGTTCCGCAGGATACGAACCAGGCACCCAGGTTTCAATTGGTTTGGACGTCGCATCATCTGAATTTTATGCCGACGGCATATATAATTTCGAAGGCAAAAAATTATCATCCGATGAAATGATTGCATTCTATGAAAAACTGATTTCGGATTATCCAATTATTTCAATCGAAGATGCCTTGGCCGAAGAAGACTGGGCGGGTTGGAAAAAATTAACAGAACGTATTGGTTCCAAATGCCAATTGGTTGGCGACGACCTGTTTGTTACGAACCCAGAACGTCTGGCGCGTGGCATTGAAAACGGTGTTGCAAACGCAATTTTGATCAAGGTTAATCAGATTGGTTCTCTGACCGAAACATTGCGCGCGATAAAAATGGCACAATCTGCAAATTATGGTGTTATTATTTCCCACCGCAGTGGCGAAACCGAAGACACCACAATCGCAGACCTGGCGGTTGCGACGAATGCCGGACAAATCAAAACTGGGTCCATGTCGCGCACAGACCGCATGGCAAAATACAACCAGTTAATTCGTATCGAAGAAGAACTGGACAAATCCGCAAAATATGGTTTATAATCACCGCAGAAAGAATAAAAACGGGGGGGCGCACGCCCCCTTTTATAACACACAAATGTTAAACAATATTGACTTTTTACTGATAATAAAATACGCACTGGGTGTAATGTTAACCATTGGGGTCATTTTTGCACCCGCCTGGATTGCGCGCCAAAATGGACGTGGCAAACCAGACATGCATGCCGTCAGATTGGCCAGTTGGATTTTCGGCTGGTCAATTATCGGTTGGCTGTGGTCTTTATTCTGGGCAACCCGCAAATAGGTGTCACAATTAATCTACTCCCTCTGGCAAATTCACGTATACACCGCTACCATCACCATCATCAACACAATAACGGAAGCCATCACTCCCTTTTTGCACCGTCATCCCAAGTGCACAGACCTGATTAAAATCTGAAAACGAACGTGCTGTACACCAATTATTCTCGGTCGGTTTTTTTGTGAAATCAGACCACAACTCTACCCCACTTGTAGTACAACTAGCATCCGCAGCCGCAACCTGTAAACCCTGGTCATCTATCATCGTTGCCGGCAACACCGCAACACACTTGGACGATTTTCCCCACTTACTGCGACGTGCACCATTTTCCCAACACAAACACGCACCCCACGACTGGGTCGCAACCCCCAAACTATAATCACGCGGGCACATATCTTCACCATTTCCAATTCCATATAACGAAACCAACGTATTAGAACCATGTTCACGTATGTCATACCGGGAATCAGTAAAATTCGCCAAACACAAATTATTCTCATTATACGCGCCATCATCAAAGAACTGATACTCCATAAATCGTCCCTGCAGATTCGCGCACTGGATGGACAGCATCGATATAATCTGATTATAAACCTCGGTCGCGACACCGGTCGGGCGCATATTCCTATGTTCCAGCGCATAGCGATCATTCTCGTCTGCATTTTCAGCCACAAGCCCATATCTGACATAGGCGGTATTATTATTATCCGTATTCACGCCACCCCTTGGGACTGCAAACGAAAATCCCACACTATTTTGCAGAACATTCTCTACCTCTGCCACATCAAACCCACCAAAGGCTTGCTTCATCATACTTTCACTACTGCATGCAGTAATATTTGCCAATTGTTTCGCGCATTCGGATTTAAGAACTTCTACTCTTTGCCCATTTTCATCATACTTAACCTCATACAAAGCAAACCAATCTGGCGCACTTCCTGAATTTGCTGGGAACAAACCGCTGTACGGGTAATAGAAATTTTCATAATTATTCCCACCATATTTATCAAAGCATTGCTTTACAACCGCACGACACGCCGTCAATGTATCTGTGTTTTTAATATTATCCACATATTGTGCAATAATATTACCATCAAACATATTATTACATGACTCCACATAGTCCGAACACATTTGACTATTCAGCACAACTTTATCTGGCTGCAACACAATACTACTATCCCCCGCCAATTCCGCCATAGCTGTGGTTATTGCCTTATTTCCATTCATATAACAATTGGCCACATAATCCAAGCATCCTTGTTTAATTTCCGAAACCTTTGCTTTCTGGGCATAATAAATAGACAACATTGCCTTGTCTAAATATTCGGCCCAAACGGTATCTGCGTTTTCCACACACTTATCCAGCGCATCTTGCGCAAATTTTTTAACCCTGTTTTCAAAATTTTGGACGAATGCCCGATTAGACGAATTTTTAGATAATTTTTGATCAACCGCTTCAACCCCATCGCTGAACACCAGCATTTGTTCCAATTTATAGAAATCTTCCACTCCAACAATCGGCTTACCGGTTGAAATATCGATATATTGTCCATTATCTAAACACTTATGATAATCTGCACCGCACACCTGTTCGCTTAATATCGCCGCTTCCACTTCGTTAATACAGGTTGTAATATCAGACGAATTATGTTTCTGACGATTTTCCACACGCGCCAAATCCAGCATTGCGCTACCCTCGCGCACAGCGGCCTTCATCTGCTTTTGTGTTTTTTCAACTGCCGCCTGCACTGTATTACAGTCTTGTTCAATTGCCATTAAATACGCTGTAATCGCCCGTTGCAACGACGCATCGTTACAATCCGCCCGCACAGCATCACGACATTGGGGATAAACGGCACTATACAGCGCATTACCATTATACGCGGCGATTGCCTGTCCAGCGTCCACCATCCCAAATGCATTAACCGTATCAAAAGAAATATTAACACTGTTTAAATCTGAATATTTACCACCCACAGATGTATCTTCGCCACGAATAGAATTCATAATTGCCTGCAACAACGCCTTGGATGCAGAATTATCATCAGTCAGGGCATTTTCGCCTTCGGTCTGGGTACGCATTGCCGTTGCCTGAGCGGCGGTCATCCCCACCACATCCAAAGATTCTGTGAACACAGTCAACTTTTCCCCCGCCTGTTCCAGAACGCCACGCACTTCGTCCAATTCAAACACACGGTCATTACACGAACAACGGCGATAATTATCATTTTTCAGCATACAAAATTGGTCCATACACGAAAAGTATGTATTTTTACATTGTTCATATTCCGCACCGGTCCGCGTAGATGACATTGCCCCCACCGCATCATTTCCCGCGCGCGCAACAATCGGCGTCATATTGCGTGAATTACTGATATTTTTTGCCACCCGTGTGGTCAAAGAACGAGTGTTTATTCCATTACGTGAAACCGTTGCCCGACTTTTACTAGAATCTGTTGTTGCCCGCGCTGATAAAACAGATGTACGCGGTTCGCTGCGTTTTACAACCGTGGCGGTTCGTGCCTGGGTCTGGGCCACACTTTTATCTAATTTTGCACGCGAAACCGCCGTTCCATCACGAACGGCCGCATTTGCGACACCGACGCAAACCAGCAGATTTGCAAGAAAAACCAGAACTCTCTTCATCTCTGATGAAAAGTCTAGCAAATTTGCCAATTCCCGTGCAAGCGAATAATACCAAGACATAAAAAACCTATTTTTCTTGTTGCAAAGATTTGAAAATTAATATATTATACCTGTCGCCTGCGGATATGGCGGAATTGGTAGACGCGCTAGTTTCAGGTACTAGTGGTAGCAATACCTTGGAAGTTCGAGTCTTCTTATCCGCACCAGTTCTGGGGTTGTAGCTCAGTTGATAGAGCGCTACGTTCGCATCGTAGAGGTCGTGGGTTTGAGTCCCATCAGCTCCACCAAATTTACTTATCGGCTTTGCCGATTAGGAAATTTGAGTGTCTCGGCGGTGCTTGCACCGACGGACGGAAAGAACTCAAATTGGAACAAACATATTCGATGCCGCGAATTGCGGCATTATTAAAAAGTCTTCGGGGATATGGCGGAATGGTAGACGCTGAGGACTTAAAATCCTTTGGTCATTGCGACCGTGTGGGTTCAAGTCCCACTATCCCCACCACACATTCGCCCAACAAATGGCGATTTTTTATTTGGATGTGTAGCTCAGTTGGTTAGAGCGCTTCGTTCACATCGAAGAGGTCGTTGGTTCGAGTCCAATCACATCCACCACAAATTAAACATCTCGCCATCCGGCGGGATTTTTTAGTGGCTAGTGTAAGTGCATCCGTCTGTGCACAGCACAGCCGAGATAAAAAGAGCAAAGAGCAATTAATGTATCTTTACCGCGATGAATAAAAGTTTAACAGAGATATTAATTTTTAGAAATTAAGCACCATTACCTGCCCCCGTCGGGCCCCGAAAAATTCAGATGAATTTTTTGGGTGACTTTGTGGGGCGGGACAGTTTTACTTGACCCGCCATGCGGGGCTTTAGTAAAACTTGGGTGGGGGCAAATATGACAAAACATTCAACACAAGTTATTCGCGCAAAACAATTACGCAAAAATATGTCAGACGCAGAAAGCAAATTCTGGTATCGAATTAATCGCAATCAACTAGGTGTAAAATTTCGCCGCAATAACAAAGCCACTTACTTCGATAAATAAAAGTTTAGTGGTTAGTGCAAGTGGTTAGTGGTTAGTGGATGTGTGCGGCGAATGCCGCACATTATAGTGCCATCACTTACCACTTACACTAACCACTTATCACTAAGATAAACTTTTATTTAGCGCAGTAAAGATACATTAATTGCTCTTTTTATCTCGGCTGTGCTGTGCACAGACGGATGCACTTACACTAATCACTAAAAAATCCCCGCTTGGTTGCACCCGCGCAAACGAATGTTTGTGTGGGTGGAATCCAGGGTGTTTTTTTACAAAAAAAAATGTGTGCTGACACATGTACAAAAACAACAATTTTTTCATACAAAAAACACAAGTAATATCAATATATTAATCCGTGTAAAAACTATAAAACAAACCAACGTTTGTTTTATACCATTTTGTCAAACAAAAAAATAGCAGATTTCCGCCATTTTTGCAAGCGCAAATCAACTATAAAACAAACGTTGGTTTGTTTTATAGTCTAAATGGGGGGATTTATGCCGGCAATACATGTTAATAATGTTGATATTCAGGTGTATGAACAGCAGTATACATCACCCACCCTGCACGTGCAAAATACCGACGGAAAAATATACCATGCAATTGTTATACCCCAGGGGGGCGAATTTCTTGATGCCTCGGAAAAACTGGTATATTCCGCGGATTCAATCAACGAATGCGAACCGGTCACATTGGATGCGGGAATGTATCGCGTGGAATTGCGTGGTGGCGCGGGTGGAAAACAATCGCGGTGTAATGTCGGTTTGGGTACAATAAACCCGGTTGCCAATACGGTATCCCAGGTTTTTAAATTACCCACACAAACAACCGTATATGCATTTCGTGGTGGCGATGGTAATGACAGTCCCACGGTGACGGTTCATCAGATTCCGGGTGGTGGCGCATCGGGTGTGGACAGCATGCTGGTGGTGGGTGACCATGCAATTGTTGGTATCGGCGCACCATCGTCACAGTGTTTTAATTTAGCTATTACATCATACCCATACCCCCATGGGGGCACAACAACACGCTTTCAGTGCCAATCCACACCATCTGGAACATATGCCATAGAAAACATTGAAATAGGACAAGCTGTAGGTGGTACTTATTTTGGCTGTGGTGGGGGTGGCGGGGGTGCCCCAAATGGTATTGGTGGTACATCGGTTTCATACACAAACGTTAAAATAACCGCCGGCACCAATGCGACATCTGATGGGGGTGGGAATGGTGGTGATGCGGAAAATTTAACGGGGGATTCACAAACAAAAAATCTGGGGATTGGTGGCATTGGTGGCAAAAACGTATATTGGCAATGTGCCGGTCACACGGCGGTATCGTATGGTGGGGGCGGCGGCGGCGCCACATGCATGTTGTACAACCCAAATACGTGCGCCAGCACAACAAATGCATGGTGTTATTCCGATTGCGCCGATGGTGGCGACGGTGCATCGGGCAGTACCGGCAAATCAGACACCAGTTACGTTAAAATTTATAAAATAGGATAATCATAATGTTATTACCGTTGGCATTATTATCGGCATTATATTTTAAAACATCGGATGGTAATATTTATCATACCATTGATAAAATACCGGATGGCATGTGCATACTAAACAATAACGGCGCGGAATTGGTGTACGAAGCAAGCAATTTTAACACCTGTAACGAAATTGTATTACAACCCGGATGTTATCGTGCGGAACTACGTGGCGGAATTGGCTTACAAAATGAATATTGTTTATCCATTGCCGAACAGGATTTTACCCCCACCATATCCGCAATATTCAGTATAAACGAACCAACCACGGTATATGTATTCCGTGGTGGCGATGGTAACCCAGGTGGGGTAAATGTTATAAATAACAGAACTGGTGCATTCGGTGGCGGTGCATCGGGCGTGGACAGCATATTGGTTGTTGGCGACCGTGTATGGCGTGCATCGGGTGGCGCGGGTAAAACGTGTGTAGCCACAAGATATCATCTGAATGGCGCTACCAGCTCTAGCTCAGTTTCTGTTGGAAATGGTATTGGTGGGGGCGCAACGTCAAAAATCAGCACTCAATCTCGTTTATATTTACAACAAATATCAGCACTACGCTTCGAGGTATACGGCATTGGCGGTGGTGGTGGCGCGTCACCAAATGGCGCCGGCGGTACAGATTGGCAATTCCACAGTGCTTTTATCAATGCGGATGAATATGTAAATGCCGGCACCAATGGCACAGATGAACGTGGTGGTAACGGTGGTGATATTTATTCGTGTAATAACCCATCCTGTACATCCATGGTATCCGCCACGGGGGGCACGGGTGGCGCAACCGTTACATATGAATGTGGTGGCCAAACCGCAAAATCATATGGTGGTGGTGGCGGTGGCGGGGCATACAATGGAAGCAACTCAACCGCCGCCAACGGCGGTAATGGCGGTTCCGGTTCAACCGGCACCAGCGACACATCATTTGTACGAATTTATCGCATATAAATTATTTATATCAAATTTATTCCCACCCCTGACGTTTTACAAACTGTGATACAGTCGCGGGATAAACCCCCATTATCTTGGATATTTGATATTTACTGACCCCCATATCCAATAAATCTTTCACCAGTTTTGTATTTCTGGCCAGGCCCAATTTCCTTGAACGTGTCGCCATCGGTCGCCCCAGTCTTTTGCCCGTGGCACGAATACTGTCCAACGACGCCTTGGTTCGTTGCGATATCAGGTTGCGTTCAATCTCGGCCGATAAACCAAATGCAAATGCCATTACCTTGGACTGAATATCATTTCCCAAACGATAACTTTCCTTGATGGTCCAAACCTGACAATTTTTATTCATACAAAATTCCAAAATTTTCATAATCTCTAGTACCGAACGCCCCAGACGCGATATCTCGGCGGCAATTAAAATATCACCATCATGCAACCCATTTAACAATAACCATAAACGTCTTTTCGATAATGGTTCACGCGATGATATTTTTTCTTGTATCCACCGTTCGACCTTTATATGATTTTGCCTTGAAAATTTATTTATCTCGAAATATTGATGTTCGCACGTTTGTTTATTCGATGACACACGAATATAGCCGATAATCGCCATTTTTTGAACCTTTTGATTTAAAATTTATTTTTCAATTTCTTTTACATAATACAAAAGTACAAATTCAATGAATTTTCTGCTTCCATTAAATATGAAAATTTATTATTATTAACACAGGAAGGAAGAGACAAAGGCATGAGAAAAATTTCATATATCGTTTTTGCGTGTGTATTGTATATCCCATTTGCAAATGCAAAAATTGCAAGTCAAGAGTATGTTACAACTCATACTAGTAATCACACAAACCCGCATCAGGTCACCAAGGCTCAAGTTGGCCTTGGGAATGTACCAAACGTTGACACAACAAATGCGGCTAATATTACTACGGGCACACTTGGGTATGACCGCCTGCCGGTTGGAACGACAGCAAACACCGTTGCCGCCGGAAACGATGCCAGGTTTTACGCAATACCAACCGCACAACCAACCGTCAACGCCCCAGAAGGCATGGCGTTGGTATGGTTCAATTAAAAATCGTACTATACACCACATAAAAAAACCGCCATACGGCGGTTTTTTTTATTTTAAATAAAATGTTATTGTTGCAACAACACGCACTTTCTTGTTAATCGCCTGACGTTCATTGGATGACCAACTGTCGGTTGGATCGCGCGATTCGATACTGAATACACCCTGGTTAGCACTTTTAATTTTGCCCAAACGCGCATCCGCATCCTTGGCGAACTGTTCACCGGCCGCCGTTGCGTTCTTGGTCGCCTGCTCTATCATAGAAATTTTAATATCGTTCAATCTATTAAAGATATAAATCGGTCCCGCATAATCTTCGGTAATTGTAATACCACGACGCACCAATTCCCCCATTCTGCGCGACACACTGTCCACCAGCGCAACATTGTGCGACCGCACCATAACCCCCGTTTCAATAACATAACGACCGTCGTTTTGTTGATTCTTTAATTCCGAATCGGTGTACCCCGCGTATTTATCACGTACCTGAACACGCAAGTTCTGAATATCATCGGGCGCAAAACCCGCATCTATCAAAAACGTATTAATTTCGGTTATATCGTTATCAATGCGCTGTTGCAGTTCCGCCAAATCACCCCCAACACCATTGATTTTAATATTCCAAACGGCGGTATCGGCCACAACATCACGTTCGGCCAACCCCTTGACCGTCACCGTTCGTCCCGACATCGCGCGATAAATTCCATCACCAATAAAATACCCCCCCAGCGCAATTCCAATCGCCAGCACCACCAGCCAAACACCAGACATAGACTTTAATTTCTGTGTAATTTTCATGATAACTCCCCCTTTATCACCCTATAATGTAATATAAAATATGCCCCAGGTCAAAACTATTTATTGCGAACAATTTCCCCAATCACGAAATTCGCCATAATCAATCCAAATGTTCCCGTTATCGTTATCACAGACCCCAGGTTTTTTGCATGCCCCATAACCGGTGCAGGCGATTCGGTCGAAAAAACGGCGGGAAAATCTGGCATCGCCGCCCCACGCACCAATCGCCGCACACGTGCCGCCAATGGACAAACACTTGTTTTTGATATCGGCGCAATTTTGATGTGCGTTGGGTCCGTCTTGGACGCCGCCCCCATACTGGTAATCAGCGGCACATTATGCACATGTGCCCACCTGTACAACGCGACCTTGGATTCCACGCAATCAATCGCATCAATCACAAAGTCCGGCACAATATCCACATCTGTATTTTCATCCCAACGCAGATTCAGCGCATCAACCACAATATCTGGGTTTATATCATGAATGCGTGCGGTGGCAACATCAACCTTTGCCACCCCAACGGTCGATGTCAGCGCAAACAACTGCCGATTTATATTTGATTCTTCGACCACATCAAAGTCCACAACCACTAAATGCCCAACACCGCTGCGCGCCAGGGCCTCAATCGCAAACGAACCAACCGCACCGCAACCAACAACCATAACCGTTGATTTTTTCAGTTTTTCAACCCCCACATCCCCAAACAATAAACGCGTTCTGTGTAATCTATCCATTTTTCAGCATCCTTATTGTATTTTCATAACAATCACAATTCGGACAAATCGCGGCAAATTGTTCCGCGACCCGAACAATCCCCGTTGGATTGTTTGAATCCGTTTCAATTAAAATGCGATTACTGGCCACATCTGCCACAACATTCCGTGCATTCATAAACGAAAAATATGCATTATAATCCGCACACAATCGCGCCACATCCCCCGCATTACCAGAAAAACGATGGAACAGCATAAAAGGTGGCTGTTTGGATTTAGATTTCTTTAGCACCGCGAACATTTTATCCCACGCGCCAACACAATGCACATGCACCCCACGCCCCAATTCCGCTGCTATTTCCAATTGGCGTGAAAAAACATCAATTTGCAAATCCATATCGGGCTTATGTTTATCCAATCCTATTTCCCCAACCATAATTTCTGGGTTTTGAATCAACAAATCTTGCAATTTTTCATCCCAGCCCGCCACCAAATCCGCCACAAACCACGGATGCACCCCAATTGCAGCCCAAACATTTATATTTTTATTTGCCTGGGCAATCACCCCGCCCCATTCTGACGGCCGGGTTGCATTAACGATTGCCCCGATATTATCGGGCAATTTTTCATCAAACAAATGACAATGTGCATCTATGTATTTTTTCATATTTATGCAAAAAACGCCCACACGGGGCGTTTATCTTAACCATTAACAATTTCCAGAACACGCCCCGGCACATCTGCAATTGCGACGCGTTCCTGGGCCATTGTATCACGATGACGCAGGGTCACCGAACCATCCTCTATTGTCTGGTGGTCAACAGTAATACAAACCGGCGTACCAATTTCATCATGACGGCGATAGTTTTTACCAATATTTCCCGAATTTTCCAGTTCAATGCGCCCAATTGCCATTTTTCGCAACTTTGCAACAATATCATTCGAAATATCCAGTAATTCTGGCACATTACGCGCCAATGGAATAACCGCCGCCTTGACCGGCGATAACTGTGGCTTTAACTTTAACACAGTACGTGTTTTACCGTCGCCCAGATCTTCTTCTTCGTATGCCTCTATCATAACCGCCAACATAGCACGGTTAACACCCATCGCGGTTTCAATTACATATGGAATAAAGTTTTTACCACTTTGTGGGTCGCTGTAAGATAACTTGGTCGTACTGTCTTTATTTTCCAATACATTTGCGTTGATTTTGAAGTCTTTTTGTCCCTTGGTATGCGACCCCAGGTCAAAATCCTGGCGATTATGAATACCTTCGACTTCATCAAATCCGTCTGGGAACTCATATTCAATGTCAACCGCCGCCTTGGCATAGTGCGCCAACTTTTCATGTGGCATAAAACGTAATTTTTCCGCCGGAATCCCAAGAACATCAATCCACCACGCCATACGTTGTTCCATCCACATTTTGTGATATTTTTCATCATCAACCGGATTTACAAAGTACTGCATTTCCGCCTGTTCAAATTCGCGCATACGGAACACAAAGCCACGCGGGGAAATTTCGTTCCGGAACGCCTTGCCGATTTGAGCAATACCAAATGGCAACTTATGCGGCTTCGCATCCAGTACATTTTTAAAGTTAGTATATGTTGTTGTCGCTGTTTCTGGGCGCAGATATGCATTAACCGCCCCATCAGACGTTGCACCAATGGACAATCCCATCATCAACTGATACGCACGTGGTTCGGTAATATCCGTACTGCCACAGTTATCACACTTGGTTTGGTCTTTCATCTTGTCCTGGCGCATGCGGGTGCCACATTTTTTACATTCAACCAATGGGTCTGAAAATCCCGCCTCGTGCCCAGAATACTTCCACAGCAATCTGTTTGAAATCAATGCCGCATCCAGTCCTTCGATATCATCACGCGAATAAATCATGGCGTTCCACCACGCATTGCGAATATTCTTCATCAATTCAACGCCATATGGACCATAATCATATGCACCACCCAATCCACCATAAATTTCAGAACCTGTAAAAATAAACCCACGACGTTTGCACAATGCAACGATATCATTAACTGTTTTTGCTGGCATAAATTCACCCCTATACTTAATCAGACTTATATATTATACCGATTTTGATATTTTTCAACTGCGAATTATGTTCGCCGGCAAAAATACTGAATACTTTACAATATCTCGAAAGACAAACGCGCCCACACGGGCGCATTTGTTTTTAAAATCAATATCATTAAATACTGTCTGCATTAACCCAACGTCCGTTCTTCAACAAGCCCGGGGCCATACCTTCGTTATTACGCAATGCATCAATCACACCACGTGCCTGGGCTGCATCCAGGTTCACAATACGAACCTTGAACATATCACCTTCGTTGACAACAACCGCATCACCATATGTTTTCATACGCTGCGCCAGGGAATCTGCGCTATCTTGGGCATAGAACGCGGCAACCTGTACACTGTAATCACCGGAAACCGGGGCCACTGCAACAGGTTCCGCAACCTGTACCGGCTGTACTGGTTGTGCAACTGGTTGCGGTTCCACAACCGCAACACTTGTTTCAACCGCGGCCGGTGCTGTTGCACCCAAGGTCGCATTTTTTACCGCCATGGACTGTTCAGACAGAACTTGAATCTGAACCTTGCCCTGACCGTTCAAGCCAATTTTCTGTGCCGCCGCCGGTGACAAGTCCATCAAACGAGTATTTACAAATGGGCCACGATTGTTGATACGCACAACAGTTGACTGACCATTATCCAGATTCGTTACACGCGCAATCGTGGGCAGTGGCAATGTTTTACTGGTTGCGACCATTTGATTAATATCGAACACTTCACCATTACTTGTTTTAGTACCATTTAATTCCGTTGGAATGATACCAACCACACCCGTCTGATTATATGTCATATCTTCGACTGGGATATATTGCACATCATCAACCTTGTACGCGGTACCAATATAATACTTTGGTGCCGGCGCCAACAAATAAGAATCATTCAAACTTTGCACCGGTGCATCCATTGTCAATGGTTCCTCGCCGAAACCATCACCATAACTTGTGTTATTCCCGGTTGTGCTTAAATCCGCACACCCCGCCAATACCGCAGTCAAAACCGCCAAGGAAACTATTTTTTTCATATCTGGAACTCCTTACATTCTTTTATGATTTACATTTTATCATAAATTAGGGTCCGTTTCAAATTTATTTTATCTATTATTTAATACGCCTATCAATCACATACGCCACCGGCAAATATAACATCCCATACCCCGCAATTACGCCCCCCAGAATCCAAATACTGCCGATTTCAACACGCGCCATAATCAGTCCCAATATCGCCGCCCACAAACCAAATGCGACAACTGCACGCATAGTGCGCCCATCATGATGCACCAACGCACGCGCACGACATGCCCGCCCCAGCAGATAATTTTTCAGATAACCACTGGCCACCACGCCAATCGGCACCGCCAGGTACCCAACAATCGGGAACAATGCCAAATACATTACCGCCGCCGCCCCCAACGACACCATACTGGTTTTAACCGGGGTCTTAACATCCTGGGACGCATACAGGGTTTTACTGTAAATCTGGCTGACCAACATAGCCGGCAATACAAACGCCTGAATCATAATCGCATGCGCCACCGCCCGTGTTGATTCAGCCGTCCAAGCACCATATTCAAACAGATACTTGATAATAGGTTCCGCCAACACAACCAGTCCCACCACACAAGGCAAAATCAGCATCAGCGATCGTCGCATAGATGAATTTTGTTGAATATAAACGCTGCGCATATTTTTATCTGCCAACGCATTGGAAATAGACGACATCAAAACCGTCCCCACCGCCAACCCAATCATCGCAAACGGCAATTGCACAATACGGTCTGAATAATACAGCCACGACACCGCCCCACTTTGGAAACTGGCCACCAGCGTACCTACAATAATCGTAATCTGATAAAAACCACTGCCGATAATGCTGACCCCTAAACGTTTGAACAAAGACCGCATCCGCGGGGTCCAACGTGGCACAACCAATCGCAATCCAAAGTGTTTATGTCGAATCCGCCGCCACAACACACCAAACTGAATAATTCCCGACAATACAACCGTTCCCGCCATCAGATAAAGGACATTTTGCGTTCCCCACACCATCGCAATCAATAATGCACCAATCAACATGATGTTCAGCAACACCGGCATAAACGCCGCCAACAAAAATCGCGAAAACGCATTCAATATAGCCGACAAAAACGCCGCCCCACAAACAAAAATCACATAAACAAACATTATTCGCGATATAACAACGGTCATTTCCATTTTACCTGGCACCACATCAAATCCCGGCGCCAGAATCCACACGACCAAAGGCATAAATATTTCGAATAATATTGTAATCCCCAGCAACCCAACCATCAGCCACGAAAACACATTTCGCGCAAACGATTCGTCCCGTCGCGAATCCGCATACATGGGAATAAAGATTGCAGACAAAGCCCCCTCGCCCAATAAATCGCGGAATAAATTCGGCAATTTGAATGCCGCCAAAAAAATGTCTGACAAGCGTCCCGCGCCCAAAACGCGCGCAATTAACATATCGCGCACAAATCCGAACACACGACTGATGCCGGTCATGGCACCAACACCAAAAATATGTTTGCCCAGTTTCATGTTTTAGATTATACTGCCATCATCAAATAAAAATCAAGACAGGAATAAATATATGAAAAAACAAATTACCCTGATTGGCATATTGGCGATATTGGCGGGCTGCGCCGGTTCAGACAATGAAATTGTGGCGGATCAACCCCTGCCCGAAATATACGCAAACGCCTATGCAGAATTTAATGATGAAAATTATGAAGAAGCCGCCACGGAATTCCTGCGTGCTGAAACCCAGCACCCGGCCAGTTCCTGGGCCCCAGATGCATTGATTATGGCGGCATATTCACATTATATGGATGGCGACTTTGCCGGCGCGTTATTGGCGACCGACCGATTTATGCGATTCCATCCCGGCCATCGTGATGTGCCATATGTAATGTACCTGCGCGGCATGTGTTATTATCGCCAGGTCAGCGATGTCCGCCGCGAACCCGGCATGTCCGCGTACGCATTGACGCAGTTTCAGACATTGGTCCAACGTTTCCCCAACAGCGAATATGCAAAAAATGCCGAAAACAAAATCAATATATTAAAGAACTATATAGCGGGCAAGGTTATGTATTCCGCCCGCAACGACATGCGCGTTGAAAATTGGCCCAGCGCGATAAACCAATTACAAACCATTGTTCGCGACGCCCAGGAAACCGCCATGACGCCCGAGGCCCTGTACCGCCTGACCGAGGCTTATACCGCAATCGGCCTGCCCGAACAGGCGCACGGATACGCCGAAATGTTAAAATTAAACTTTCCGGACAACACCTGGACAAAAAAGTTAAAATAAAAAAAATCCCCCATCCGGGCCCCGCGCAAACAAATGCTTGCGTGGGTGGACATCCGGGGGTTTTTCAAGACAAGAAAGGAACTGGTATTCTATATCAATCCAAAGGACGTGATATAGTTGAAAGATATTCCCATGATAAAGTTGCTGCCATAGACATCAACCCCACGGGCGCGGGCGCGACGATACTGCACATATGGCCCCATCGTCAAATCACCCCACAAATTCGTATCCAAGCGCAAAACCGCACTTAAATCGCGTTCCAGGTCCGTTGGAACAAACTGCGAATAACTTAGATATTCACGATAGTACCCATTGGACGATAATTTTACCCCTTCGCGAATTTGATATTCCAAACGCCAACCAAGTTCCGCCGCCAATTTGCTGGTCTTTTCATTGGCAAAGGTAAAATCATATTCATACACACCCGTCAAATACAGGCTTTTTACAATTGCATTGTCAAACAGCGAAATACCGGCACTGCCACGAACGACCTGCTGGCGCGGTGTATCATCTGCGGTTTTAAATTCTGTATCATATGCCGCACGAACCGTCGGACCAAATTTAAATCCATAAGATTCCCAACACGCATAAGACAAATCGCTACTTAACAAAATATCATCGGCGTTTTCACTAACCGTTTCTGGCTCATCATATGGTTGCAACTTGGTTTCACCATATTCCATAAACAGTGAATTATCCCACTGAAAACGATTTTTGCTGTATTCCAGCGCCGTATCAAAAACGCCCTTAACAAATGTCTGACTGTCTGCCTTTAACGCAGAAATTGGCGATTTTTGATATTCAGCCGCATTTTTCACATCAGTACGCGACCATTCCAACCCAATTCGACGCACCGCCAATGTCAGTTTAGCAGAATCCACCGCCGGCGCATCATCCGCCAATGCCATTCCCGGCAACATAAATAACAAAGCAACCCACGATATTTTTCTCAAATCAACACCCCATTTATTTCCAAATTCGCAATACACCATCATTATTGGCGAATCGCCATCCGGCCTCGCGCACGGCAATCGTAAATTTACCACGCGCCGACACAGGCAATTCCAACACCGCTGAATCCGCAGTCATGGTCTTGGTTCCCAAATCAATTTTTTCATTCCGTGCAATCTGATTTAATTCTGCCCAATTTTGCATTCCGTTCGACATATTTACATTTACAACAAACACATCCTGTTTTGATTCATCGGGCAACCAATGCTGCACCGCATTATTGTCCAACCATGTGCGCGCCGCCCCGCCATCAACCGCCATTGAAATATTCGCGGAATACGTTGTATCAGACAACTTTTCACCATCAATACTGGATGATGCAATCAGGTTCATTAAATCCGAACTTTTCGCCTGCGAAACGGCCGATTTCAGCGCTTCCACGTCTGCATATTGCCGCAATACATCGTTTATAATCTGCCGACGCGCCTCGTCAAAGGCAATATTTTTTGCATTTGCAGCCGTATCACTTGTGATATTCACAGATGCCACACCATGCAAATCCACCGCATATGCCGACACCAGTAATCCGCACCCCAACATTCCGAACAAAAAAGCACGTATTTTCCGCATACTATCAGAACCTTGCATTCACCCCGATACGAATCCCAAGTGATTTATAAAAAGATTTTATTTCGCTATCCACCTTGTCTTCCCAGTTGTTTGCACGCACCACGGCAACATATTCAGGATCTAATTCAACCACTTGTCCATTCGTATCCAGGATACGATCTGCCTGGGAAATACCATTTTGCATAAAATGCTCTATCTGCGAATCCGAAAAAGTGTTTCCAAAATCAGTATTCAGCACCTTTTTCCACAGGTTAAATGCATTTTCATATTCTGGCACCCAATAAGACGGATTCAAATACGTCGTAGCATCCGCGTCAGACACAGAATAATAATCATATGTCAAACCAATAGACAACGCAACCTTGTCCGTTATCGCGGTACGCCAATTTGCCCCCATACCAAAATGGATTCCGGAACCAATCCCCCCCTTGTCCTGAACGGATTTTGGGTGTTGCCAATCAATACGATACGGCTGGTCGCCCGTGGCGGTGTACGACGGCAATCCTAACTCAACATTTGCCACCACAACATTATTCTGATTGATATCATATTGCATATCCAAAGCGACGTATGGACCCGACCACTCAACCTCGTACGAATGACTCACATCCGGCTGCTCAAAATAGAACGTTCCTTCGGCCTCAACTAAATCATAGCCCCCAGGCACCTGAACCGCCGCATAAACCGCATCCCCTTCCAGATAGCCATCGCCATCACTATCCACTAACTGATTTCCATTTGCATCAAAATAAGAATACCCAGGATACGCAGGATTCGCATAATTCTGAATACCGTCAAACACCGCAATCAGTGGCCAACATTGTGTTGAACCGTCCATCAACGTTACACAGGACGCATCATAATCCGCATTAACAAAAACCACACCTTTGTTGTTTGTCGTTTTCAAATCATATTTTAAATAGCGCCAACCAACCGATGGTGTAATTCTCAAATTCCCCAATTTAAAAAAGTCCGTCAGTCCAATACCAACATTGTAACCAAACATATCACCGTCTTTACTGACACCACTTGATAAAGCATGCCCCAGCTTCTCCCCTGTGAACGCATTACCCGCACTATTCACACCATAATACAAACCATACAAATAACCACCATGACTAATATCATCATCAATCATACTGGTTTCACCAGTCTGCATACCATACTGCAACCCTGCGCCAATTTGCACGGCAGTATTACCAACATCAAAGACAGATTTAGCTGCCGCATCAAACACCAACCAGTCTATATTATCATAGTGTAATTTTGACCCCGCGGTATCCATTTCAAATTCCCACATCGCCACCTGCTTAGACAACCCGGCATCCAAACTGAACCCATGCGCACTAGATTGTGTTGCCACACGTTTTTGTTGTGATTGCTGTGGCTGTTGTGGCTGTTGCGTCATTCCAGCACGCGAATTTGTTGTATACCCCGCATTTGCATACTGATTACGATTATACGCCGACACGCCCTGGGACGAATAATTCGTTGTACGAGCACGCTGGGTATAAGACTGTTGCGAATAACTTCTCTGGGGGGATTGGTAATTCCCTGTATAATACGTGCCCGCAGCATGCGCACCCGCCGACACCAGCACAATTGCAGAACAACTAAACAAAAAACGTGGCAAGATTTTCATATTACACCCTTTCCTTTTAATCCGTATCAAAAGATATTTTATCATAAAAAAGTTGAAAAACAAATTTAATATTGCAAAAATATATCACCAGGACACATATCATGTCTCACATTTGCGATCATGGCGACTACGTGAGCGAACGCGAACGTGCCGCCCAGAACCATTATTCAAACACGCGACCATGGCGGAACTGGTAGACGCGCAGCACTAAGGATGCTGTGGGGCAACCCTTGGGGGTTCGATTCCCCCTGGTCGCACCACCAAATTTTCAAGCAAGCGCAGCGCGCGTTGAAAATTTGAGTGTCTCGGCGGTGCTTTGCACCGACGGACAGCAAGAACCAACGGTTATTCAATGTCTCGGCAGTACCTTGCACCGACGGACAGCAAGAACCAACGGTTATTCAATGTCTCGGCAGTACCTTGCACCGACGGACAGCAAGAACCAACGGTTATTCAACGTCTCGGCGGTGCTTTGCACCGACGGACAGCAAGAACCAACGGTTATTCAGTGTCTCGGCGGTGCTTTGCACCGACGGACAGCAAGAACCAACGGTTATTCAATGTCTCGGCGGTGCTTTGCACCGACGGACAGCAAGAACCAACGGTTATTCAATGTCTCGGCGGTGCCTTGCACAGACGGGGTCTTGTCTCCATTTTCTACTTGCTCGACTTTTGATAAATTTGCTAACATTCATTCAACAGAATGAAGGGAATTAAACTGCTTTTGGCTGTATTGCTTGCACCGCTTGCGTTTCAAGCGGTGGCGGCTGACAACACATCCGAAATCGCCCGCGCGGCTACGCGTCAAAACACTGGTGGCGGCATCACATCCGCCCGTCAAAGGGGCAACGCAACCCAACAAAAACCAACCTCAACATCACGTACAAGGAATGCCAACAAATCTGGGTCAACGTCCGTACGTGAACGCACAACCACCACACCACGTGATGGCGCAACCACCACACGCACTGCCAAGACCCCCGAAAAAAACGTGTCGGCACGCAACGCGACAAAAATTCAGCCACGAACAATAAAAACTGTTGCCCACGCCACACAACCACGTGCCACAACAACGGCACGCGTCGCGACAAAATCACGCGTTGCCACCACCACACCCAAAACACGCGCGCGCAATGCCACCGCACCAGCAACAGGCACCGACGTATTAAACCGCGACTTTTCCAAGTGTCGTACGGTATTTTATGACTGTATGGATGAATTCTGCGCGAACAAGGACAGCCAACTGAAACGTTGCGCATGTTCAGCCCGCATAAACGAATTTGACGGGACTAAACGAAATCTTGCTAATGTAGAGGAAAAACTGCTGGATTTCAGCCAACGTCTATTGACTGTCAATATGGACAAAGAAGATGCAATGGCGTTGTACAAACCGACCGAGGGCGAACTGGCCTATGCTACCGAAGACACATCTGCATCTAAAAAGATGTTGGACGAAATCGCCAAGAAATTAAACACAAGTTTTAACGACAACAACTTTGACCAGGGGTTAAACACCATATCTTTGTCATTAAATATGGATTCTGCATTTGATACAGTTGATTCCATGGCGGGCGCATCAACGGCGGCAAAATCCGGCACAGATTTATACATATCCGCCCTGCCCGTATGCCGCGAAATGGCGCTTGAGGTTTGCAGTTCCGACGACCTAGCAATCGCAGAAAGCAGTTATCAAATGGCAATTGAAAGCGACTGCAACACAGTAAAAAAATCATACCAAACCCAGGTTGACCAGGCCCGCGAACAGGTATTTGAATCAGGCGCCCTGTTGGACATGTCGCGCCTTGACATTCATCAGAAACGAAATTCAGACGACGTATTAACCTGCAAACGCAAGATGCTGGATATGCTAACCGATTCGACCGTCTGTGGCACAGACATGGGCAAATGCCTGGATACCACGGGGCGATACATTGACCCCACAACGGGCAAGGCGTTCCTGACAACGGAATTGGCAAACCTTGCTACATTAATAACACACCCCGAAACAGGTCAAACATGGCGCACCGCCCCTGGCAATGACCGCTTCGTCACATTTTTAAATTCAAAAAAGAAGTTCTTAGAACCCGCCATGGAAAATTGCCAAGATATTTCCGACTATGTTTGGGACGAATTTATTAACGACGCATTGGCACAAATCAAATTAGCCCAAGACAAAAAACTGGAAGAAATGCGCCAATCATGCACCACATTAACAACCCAATGTCTGGCAGAAACATACGATTCGATTACAGAATTTGATGCACGTGCCCTATCAATTTTTGGCGTTGCCGCCGACAAAACCGTTAATGCTATGTGCGCTGACGTACAAACTGCATGCACAGCATTAATGGAAACATCGGGCGGCGGTACAGATTGGCAATCCGGCATGACCGCAATCGCAACAGAAAAAACATATGAAACTATCCTGCAAACATGTCGTGAAGTTGGGCGCACCTGCATCATCCAAACATGCTCATCAATATCCGGCAACTTTGGGCTGTGTGAAAACATAGACACATCAATTAACCGCAAATCAATAATCAACCGCAGTGCCTGCTGGAACGAAGTTGTCGCCTGTATTGCCAGTGCCGGTGCAGATTCCCTGACAAAAATTCAGTCACTGCATGCTTTGGACACAATTAGAAACTCGGTTTCGGACACAACCGGCAATTCAACGGTAAATCGCCCAAATACATTCCGCACATTTTATGGCGAAATGTACGGCATAACAAATGCGGAAGATATTACCGTATCATTATCAGACACCGACACCATAACCCCATGTATCAGCAATGATGACACAAACTGTGTTTATGACATATGCACCACAGAATGTGCAAACGCAACCGAACAATCACCCGTTCCCACCGAATGTTATACATGTCGTCTGGCGGAACGTATTTGGGGCAATTGCGAAGCACCATCAAACACAGAATTGACCAATACGCAACCCAACATCGACGGCAATGAAACAAGTGCTACATATCACAACCGCATTAAAACGAATGCGGACACCCTGTTGGCATGGTTTGCAGAAAACACAGGAACCGACGGTTTAACCGACAGCTGTCGCGACACCAGTTGTCGCCCAGGCTATAAACTGGCCAACAATGGTTCATGTGTACCACCAGCCCTTATTGCAGACAACGGTGAAACGTGCACAACTACTGATGATTACAGATATAATATCTACGACGATTATTCAGCATGTTGCGAAAGTGGCAAGAAAGATTATTATGGCAACTGCTGCGAAGAAGAAGTCGCCAACCTCAACAACACAATAACCACACAAAACGACGACATATACTTTGGTGAAAAAGTCGTCAGTAAGATTTGCGCAACCCCAACCGCCAATTTGGCAAACCTGGTTGTTCGTTATACAGCCGACGACAAAACATATGATTTGATATGCCAAGGCGACATAACCTGGACAGGCAATGAAGAAATCGGCTATCCAAACGGCAAAACCGTACATTGTAATGGCGAACTGGTACGCATTGACACAGACGGACACTATGATTCACCCCTAGGAACAAATGGCATAACCGTATCAAATTATTACCTCGACCATGGACTCACATATAAATATGCTGGCACCCAACAGGGTAATATGTGGAATAACTGCGGTACAACATCACAACCACAAACAACAGAAAATATTATAAATTGGTCAATTAAATACACAGAAGTATGTAATTAAAAAAATCCAACACACTAAAATGTTGGATTTTTTTATTGCTCGAAATATAATTATCAGCTATGCTTGTACTATAATAAATCATGACAAGGATTTACGCATTTTTTTTCATATTATTATGCACGCATTCCATAGCATACGCGGTTGGCGTTGGTGGTGTTTGTGACCCATCAGGGTCTGCAGAACAACAATGTGACAACAACTTGTACTGCAATGAAATGGATGAATGCCAACGATGCCCAGTCTCATACCCAAATTCCATCCAGGGACAAAACAACATGATAGAATCATGTTATACAAACTGCGGCGCCAAACCCAATTTTTATCATGGCACATGGTTACCAGATGATTCTACGGTATATTATGGAGATGTATGTCAATACACTAACAGCGATAATATCTCATGCGATAATTCAGCAGACCCGTGCATCGGATTTCACCTTGAAGGAACGGGCGACAATTCAAGGTGCGTTTCAAATATTACCGAATGTGAATCAGGATTCAAGATATACGATTCTGCCACATCTGGCTGGGGCGAATGCCTTATAACAGAATGCGAATCGGGATATCATCTGGAAATCACCGGCCGCATGTGCGAACAAAATCATGGGAACTGCGTTTCAGATACACACACATGTGAATCTGAATTAACATGCGACTACGGGGAAATAACGGGAACATTTCACTGGCAAGAAAATGCATATGACTATTCTGAGTGCGAGTGCACCGGACCGGTAAATCTAAACCATGGCACAGGTACCAAACTTTGCACATGGGACAACAACTCATGGTCCAACTGTCAAATAACATTAGAAACATGTATTGCAGGTTATTGGCAGGGCGAATCTGAAAATCCAACAGATTGCACCCAGGTTTCTGCGGGTTATTATTCAGCCGAAAACGAACTTACCCGCTATGCATGTCCTGCGGGCTCGACATCCGCAGCGGGTTCAACCGACATAACCGCTTGCTATATGACCGGTGGCACAACACAAATTTGTGATGGGGACACCCCTGCAAATTGTTTCACCCTGCCCGACAACGTCGGCTCAATCTATTATCACGGCGCCCAATAATTTTCCCAAAATCCAGACCCACGCACACCTTCGTTTACGCAGGTGGACATAGGCAGAATTTTTTTACCATAATTTGATATTATCAATCACACCATGAATCAATTCTAACTGTTGTGGCCCGAATTTCCCCAGCACCCAATCCGCCGGATCCATTGGCAAACCAAAATCACGCGGATGCCCAATACCAATCCTTATACGCCGGTAATCGCGTCCAACGTGCGCATCAATTGAACGAATACCATTGTGCCCGGCGCTACCCCCACCAATTTTTTCGCGGCAATTACCAACCGTAATATCCATATCATCATGGATTACAATTAAATTTTCCAATGGTACCTTATAAAAAGCCATCAATGCCCCAACCGCCACGCCACTGTTATTCATAAACGTCTGGGGTTTTACAAATATCACACGTCGTCCATCAATATCCATGCGGACGGTTAACGCATCTTTTTCGTTTTTCCACGTTGCCCCCGCCCCCGCCAGGCAATCCACCGCCATAAATCCAACATTATGACGCGTATTGGCATACCCCGCCCCGGGATTACCCAATCCAACAACTAAAAACGGTTTATTTTCTTGCATATTTACCACTCTTTTTTTTATTATAGTATCACAGAAAGGAGAAAACATGAACACAAAATCATTCGCTATTTTAACCGCCACCACCATTATGTTATCAGCGGGCGCGGCAAACGCAAACATGTTATTCGATATTTATGCCGGTGGCACATACGGTTTTGGTGGCTATACAATGTACACGGGCGACCACGACATTTCAAAATCTGCCCAATCTTATGGCGCGGTTTTGGGTATGGACATCCCGATGTTCCGCGTAGAACTGGAATACAACTACCTGGATGCAGATGCATTAAACATAAACACAGGCTTTGTAAATGCATACTTTAAAATCCCAACCCCAATTGTAAAGCCATACATAGGCGCGGGTATTGGTTCTACATTTGACAGCAAATATGAACCAACGCACGGCATAAAAACAGACATTGACGATGTAATGGCATACCAGGGTATGTTGGGTATTACACTGAATCTGCCGGTTATACCATTTAATATCGACGTCGAAGGTCGCGTTATGTACGCCCCAGATATTATGACGGACATTGACCTGTTGCAATACGAAGGACGCGCAAAACTGCGATATGTATTTTAATTAATAAATGGGGGGGCGTATGCCCCCCAAACTAACTGAACCACGGGAAGAAATTCATATGCTGACATTAATTGACGGAAATTCACTTTTATTTCGCGCATACTATGGTGTACACAGTCGCCTAACACGCGCAGACGGCACCCCAACCGGTGCGGTATATGGATTTTTTAATATGATTTTGCCAATTTTGGCATCTGCAAAACCGGACGACGCATTTGTATGCGTATTTGACGCATCACGCATCACATTTCGCCAGGGTATTTACCCAGAATACAAAATGAATCGTTCTGAAACACCCGCCGATTTAATTGTCCAGGGGCAAATGATTCAGTCCGGTCTGATATCCATGGGCATGCCCGTCCTGTGCGTCCCTGGGGTCGAAGCAGACGATGTTATCGCCACCCTTGCACGCAATAATTGTACCGAACCAAATGCCACCCGCATTATCACCAGCGACAAAGATTTAATGCAACTGGTGTCCGACTGCGTATTTTTATATGACGGCATGAAGAATCGCGAAATTCGCGAGCCCGAAGTTTTGGAAAAATTCGGTGTTAAACCACATCAGGTAATTGATGTTCAATCCCTGATGGGCGATTCGTCCGATAATGTACCCGGGGTCCCCGGCATTGGTCCGAAAAAGGCATCAGAACTTATCAACCAATTTAGCACCCTGGACAATTTATATGCAAATCTGAACGACGTCAAAAACGAACGTATTCGCAATCTGTTGCGCGACAACCGCGAAATGGCATATATATCCAGACAGTTGGTATCTTTAAAGACAGATGTTGATTTATCCGGGTTGACGATTACACCATTTCGGTTTAACACACCGGGCGCACTGGAATTTATTCGCACCAATGTGGAAAGTAATTCCCTGGTCACAAAAATTGAAAAATTATTCCCAATTGAAAAAAATTCACCGACCACACCCGCATTTAATTTTCCCGGCAACGCATGTGATATACCTGATAATCCGCCCACAACCACACAAACAAAAAAACGCGACATCAAATGCGAAACAATTACGACTGTTGCGGCATTGGACAAATATCTGGGCAAAATCGATAAGATATTGGCACTAGACACGGAAACAACGGGCCTGAACCACACAGTCGACAAAATTGTTGGTATATCATTGGCAATAGACGACACACACGGCGCATACATTCCGATTCGCCACCGTGTTGGCACACCCGACCTTTTTGGAGGCAATACAATCGCACCAAATCAACTTGATATAGATACGGTGCGCGAAAAATTATGGCCAATATTAACAAATCCAAACATCGTCAAAATTGGACACAACCTGAAATACGATTTGCATATTATGGCGAACGAAGGTTGGGAAACAACACAAATTCATCCCATTGACGACACAATGCTGTTATCATATGCATTGCACGGCACCCGCCATGGACATGGGCTGGACGAATTGGCGCTGATGTACCTGGGACATGAAAACATTAAATTCGCATCCCTGTTTCCACCAAAAACCCGCGATGAAGCCATGCGATTTGACCAATTGTTAATCGCGGACGCATGCCTGTATGCCGCCGAAGATGCATGTATCTGTCGCGCACTGTATGATTTAATGCGTCCTGAATTAAACGCGGACGACAAATTACGCAAATTATATGAAACATGCGACCTGCCATTAATGCCGATATTAATGCAAATGGAACGCGCGGGTGTATTGGCCGACCGGGCGAAATTACAACACCTGTCCACCGTATTCCATGAGCAATTGCAAAAATTACAGACCGATATTTGGCAACTGGCCGGGCACGAATTTAATATAGCAAGCCCCAAACAACTGGGTGCAGTACTGTTCGATGAATTACATTTGCCGGCAAATAAAAAGCGTTCCACAGACGCCGATTCATTAAACGATTTAATTGATGCCCACGAAATCATTGAAAAAATACTAAATTGGCGTTCAATCGCAAAACTTGCCGGAACATACGCGGACGCATTGCCGCGCCAAATTGCACACGACGGTCGTATTCATACAACCTATCTTCAAACCAGTACCAACACCGGCCGCCTGTCCAGTCGCGATCCAAACCTGCAAAACATACCGATTAAAACCGAACTAGGCGAAGAAATCAGGAAATGCTTCATCGCCGCCCCCGGTTATACGTTGATTTCGGTGGATTATTCCCAGATTCAATTGCGCCTGTTGGCGGATTTGGCAGACGTTCAAACATTCAAAGAAACATTTAATAATAACGCAGACATCCACGAACAAACCGCCCGCAAAATATTTGACATCCCGTCCGACCAACCGGTCCCGCGCGATTTGCGTCGTGCGGCAAAAACCGTGAACTTTTCAATTATTTATGGCATATCATCATTTGGCCTGTCATCCCAATTGGGCGTATCACAAACCGACGCACAAAACATTATTAACACCTATATGGCGGGATTACCCGAAATCCGCGAATACATTGAAAAAACAAAACAATTCGCATTGGCGCACGCCTGTGTGTACACCCCTTGGGGACGGCGAATTGAATTGCCAGACGTAAAAAATCCGCGTATGCGTGCATACGCTATGCGTGCGGCAATCAACGCCCCAATCCAGGGATTCGAAGCCGACCTGATGCGACGCGCCATGGTTGAAGTTGATAAAAACATCATTCGCCCCAACGCCGATAAAATTCGTATGATTATGCAGGTACACGATGAAATCGTATTTGAATGCAAATCTGAATTTGCCGATGAATTTGCCCATAAAATAAAATCAGCCATGGAACACATAACAAAACTATCTGTTCCATTGGTGGCTGAATTTACAATTGGCACCGCATGGGGCAAATAATCCCATTAATAATTCGTTTGCTTAGATAAATAAAAGTTTAGTGGTTAGTGTAAGTGCTAGTGGTTAGTGGATGTGTGCGGCGAATGCCGCACATTATAGTGCCATCACTTACCACTTGCACTAACCACTAAACTTTTATTTAGCGAAGTAATCATGGATTCCGCCACTTACCACTAACCACTTACACTAACCACTTGCACTAACCACTAAAAAAATCCCCCAAACGGGGGATTTTTATTAACATTAAAACAATTTGAACTTGTAATTTGTTCCTGCACGGAATGTAACATTTGAATCCGCTAAACCGGCCGCCGCATTCACGGACCAGTTATCGCTCAGACCCATTGCCGCACCCAATGCAATCGCGGATTGACTGTTGTAATAGCCATAACCACCACCAACAGACACTTCGCCCTTGCCTACGCCAGACACCGCAACCGACGACATAGCGGCCGCACTTGCGATACCAGCAGACAAATCTTCTTCCAGTGCATCGACCTTTTTATCCGTATAATCATAGGCGGACTTTAATGCCAATTCATTCTTGGAATCAACATATGCCTTGGCGGATGCCAACGTCATTTCATCGCCCGCAATACGATTTGCAACCTCTTCTTCAATTGCAGTCTTGTTTGCTGCAATGTTTGTTGCGTTTGTTTCAATCGCAACCTTGTTTGCAGACACTGCGTCATCAATCGCATTGATCGCACCACTGAATGTTGCTTCATCGCCTGCAATTTCACCGGTCAACGCATCTGACACGGCATCTGATTTTGCTGATTCAATCCCCAGCGTGTTGTCAACCCACTGTTGCTTTTCCGCAAAGATATATTCTGCTTCATCGCGCATGGAATCCAATGCAACATCAATCGCACCATTATCCGCCAATGCATTATCAATTTCTGCCTTGGCACCATTTGTAATTGTTTCCAGAATTGGCGCATCATAGACGTCTTTTGCTGCCTGATACAATTCACCATTTGCAACATATGCATCTGCCGCCAGCTGTTTCGCCGCCTGTGCCTCTGCTAACTTAGTCGTTGCTTCGCCAACAGTTGCAAAATAACCATCCAGTTCTGCGATTTTTGCACTATCATTTTCGAAAACAGTATTTGCCGCAGCAAAATTAACATCCTCGGTCGCTTTATTCGCAGTGGTCGTGGTCTCGGCTGTTGCAATATTAGCTTTATCGGCATTATATGCAGCAACCATATTATTAAATTCTGTTTCCAACGCAGAACCAGCAGTCGGCGTCACATCCAAATTTCTATCATCAACCAATTTTGTACCATCTGCTGACAGATGATATACATAACCGGAATCTTCAACTGTATACAATGTTCCATCAAATTCAACAGCAGTACCATTGACAACATCAACCGATGCACCACCCGTGTATGTAGCATCTAATGCAACAACTTCCACCATATCTTGTGCATTTTCGCCCAGTGTTACAGTTTCACCCGCACCATTTTTATAGGTGTAATTATCACGGCTGGCGGTTGCACCTGCGGCAATTGTCTGTGTACTTACGATATCGCCCGACGCGGTTGTTGTGCCGGTATATGTCGATATATCTGGTGTTCCGTCTTGCAGGCTTTTTGTTGAACCATCTACATCCTTATATGTAAAATCAGTCAAAACCGGGTCTGAATTATATGCAATACCCGTCGCGGTTGTACCGTCTGATTTTACGTAATCATACGTTGTACCAGCTACCCCGGCCGAGATATCCATACCACCGTTATATTTACCACCGAATGTGACATCTGTTGCCGCCACGGCTGGGCAAGACATTGCAATTGCAACCAGCGAAGTTAAAACAAAGTGTTTTTTCATTTTCTTTTCCCTTTTTCGTTTAATTAAACAAAAACCGTCATGGAAATGACGGTCAGGGGGTTAAGAAAATCATATCGCAGAATGACCTCCGTGGCTTTTACGCGTATGCGCTGTTGTATGGCCACGGACCCCCCGACAAAATCGGGCAGAAAATTGCAAAATAAAAAGCGCATCCGCGCCCTGGTTCTTTTATTTTGCCAAAGTCGGATATCAATGCAATATATGCACCGCTGCAATAAAGGATTTCTTACGTCCCTGACCCAACATCCCTGTTGGTTCCCAGACATTATAAAATAAACAAAATATAAATTCAATTACTTTGATAAATAAAAGTTTATCTTACAAAACACGTTAAGTGTTTTGTCATTCCGTGGCTTGACCACGGAACCCAGGTTATGCGCGCAAAGCGCGCACAAATAATAAGGATTCTATTACCTGGGTCCCGGTGTCAAGCACCGGGATGACAGAATTTTTTTACAAAAATTCTGTTTTTATTTACCCCACTAAACTTTTATTTAGCGAAGTAATCATGGATTCCGCCACTTACCACTAACCACTTACACTAACCACTAAAAATCCCCCATTTACCCCGCTAAATAAAAGTTTAGTGAAATATTTAATTGTTAAAAAAATTAAGAACAGAGACAAGTTCTCCTCCGTGGGAGGAGTACGGCGTAGCCGGGAGGTGGGTTAACCCACCCCGTCCGCTTCGCGTCCACCCCTCCCCGGGGGCGCATGTGCGCCGCCGACGGAGGGGAACTTTTACCCCGCTAAACTTTTATTTATCGCAGTAATCATGGATTCCGCCACTTACCACTAACCACTTACACTAACCACTAAAAAAATCCCCATTACCGGGGATTTTTTTATTACTTCAACATCTTAGCAACTTCATCGGCCAGATTGTCTTCGCGTTTTTCAATACCTTCGCCCAGTACATAGTACGCAAAGCCCGCCAATTTACCACCGGCCTCGCCTACTACTTCTTTGACTGTTTTCGATGGATCCATAACGAATGGCTGTTCTTCCAGAACCGATTCGCCATAGTATTTCTTGATACGACCTTCGACCATCTTTTCAACGATGTTTTCTGGTTTGCCCGCCGTTGCACCAGATTCGATAAACACTTTCTTTTCGCGTTCAACCGCAACTGGGTCAACATCCGCAATTGTCATAAATTCTGGTTTATTCGCCGCAATGTGCATTGCGATTTTGTAACCAATTTCATCAATTTTTGCGTCATCACCATTGATAGCAACCGCAACACCAATCTGTCCCATACCTGGAACCAGGGCATTGTGAATATACGTAAAGATTTTATCGCCCTGCACCTTGGCAATACGACGCAGGTTCATATTTTCACCAATTGTTGAAATAGTCGCCGCGATATCATCTTTGACCGCCGCCATTGTTGCATCAAAATCACCCTTTAATTCCATAGCCTTGTTTGCGACATCCGCAACCAACTTCTGGAACTTGTCATTTTTGGCAACAAAGTCTGTTTCGGCATTCAATTCAACGACACAGCCCATACCATCGCATTTAACAACGGTCACCAAACCAGATGCTGCAACACGCCCGGCCTTGGATGCCGCTTTGACAATACCCTTCTGACGCAACCAATCGGCGGCGGCTTCGATATTGCCATCATTTTCGATTAAGGCTTTCTTACAATCCATCATACCCGCAGATGTTTTTTCGCGCAGTTCTTGAATCAATTTTGCTGTAATTTCTGCCATTTTGAATCTCCCATATTTTTTATAAGAATCTTATTGTCGTGGGGGATTTCCCCACGACGATTAAATATCATTCCAGATATTATTTATCGGCTTTTTCCGTCAATTTACCACGACGTTCTGCACGTGCCTCTGATGTCTTAGATTTCATCTTGGCTTCTTTTTCCTTGATTTCATCTTCTAATTCATCGGCTGCATCTGCACGCATATCAGATTCGACCTTTTTACCGGCCGCCCCGCCCAAACGTTTTTCGATACCAGACAAAATTGCATCTACGAACAGGTCGCAGTACAACTGGGTTGCGCGCGCCGCGTCATCATTCCCTGGGACTGGGTAATCAACCATCTCGGGATTTGCATTTGTATCACAAATCGCGATTGTTGGGATATCCAAATTTCTAGCTTCGCGAACGGCATTCATTTCACGTGGCACATCAATAACGACCATCGCCTGTGGCGTGCCATGCATATCCAAAATACCACCGAAAATATCGCGCAGTTTTTCAACTTCTTTGGTCATAACACCAACTTCTTTTTTGGTTAATCCCAATTTGTCAGCATTTGCGATATCTGCTTCCATTTTCTTCAAACGACGAATTGACTGGGAAACCGTTGTCCAGTTTGTCAACATACCGCCCAACCAGCGATTGTTCACATAGTACTGACCGCAACGTTCCGCCGCATCTTTGACAATATCTTTTGCCTGATGTTTAGTTGCAACGAACAAAACCTTGCCACCTGCGGCCGCGATTGCTTCTAATGCAACCAAGGAACGATGCAACAAAGGTGCTGTTTTATTCAGGTTAATGATATGAATTTTATCTTTTACGCCATAAACATATGGTGTCATCAACGGATTCCAGCGACGTGTGTGGTGACCAAAATGAACACCTGCTTCCATCAACTGTTTCATTGTAAATGTTGGCAATGCCATGATTTTCATCCTTTTTTGTGTTATTATCCTCGCCGTCTGTGGAAACCCAAATTATTCATTTGGACACAAATATAACAGAACGGCTGTGTTCTTCGCACAAGGTGCGTGCCCAGATAATACACAAACGCCTGCAAAAAATCAAGTAAAAATATAAAAAAATAACCTGATTTACCCGAACAAGAAAAACACCGTTTAATATTGACAAACAAAACCTTTGTACTATATTAATAGTGTGTGGCGTGTGTCCACCCAGGAAAAAGGAAAGAAATGACAAAGTACAGAATAATTTTGACCGCTGTTTTGTCTGGCACATTGTGTTGTGCGCCGGTGTTGGCCGCAAACAATTGCGACAACCAAATATATCGTCGTTATAATCCCGACAAATGCGCAACGGAATTAAGTGATTCTGGTTTTTCATTTGGGACAACCGCCACCATAGCATCAGGCACCGTCGCATTAATCGGTGGTGCAATCGCATTACTGGGCGGCCCATCCGATGACAATTCTTCATCATCCGCCGTACACCCAACATTACCAACATATACTATGGTTGGTGGCGACGTAGATTACGTACATTTATCATCGATACTGAACAACACTGATTACACAAGCAACGCAAACCAATATAATGATATCCGCGCGGCATATTCCCTGGCGCGTGGTTATACCGGCAAAAATTCGTATATCGCCGTCTTTGATTCCAGCAGCGCAACATCACACGGCGCAAACGTAGCGGCCCTGGCCGGTGGAACAATTGCCCCAGATGCAGATGTAAATATTTATACAGTTGCCCGTTCCCAATATGACTTTGATTCATTTTATGATATCGGCAATACAATCCGGAACGCGACCACAGACGGTGCAGATATTTACAATTTCAGTTGGTCAGCCGACATGTTCGCAAACCAAATTCGTTCACGTTATCACATGGAACAATTAACTGACAAAAACTTTATCAATTCTTTGACAAATGCAGCCTCAACAAACGATGCTATTTTTGTCTGGGCGGCGGGCAACGATTCTAATTCCCAGTCCAGCGCATTATCTGCCATGCCATTACACATCCCAGAATTAAATGGACATTTCATAAATGTGGTTGCCTGGGACAGTGCGACCGGCGAACTGGCATATTACAGCAACCAGTGTGGCATTACAAAAAACTATTGTATTACCGCCCCAGGCAGCAATATTAACGCCCCCGCCACCAACGAAATAATTGATGGCACCAGTTTTGCGGCCCCAATCGTTTCCGCCGCCATCGCAGTAATCCGCGAAGCATTCCCATACATGCGGGCAAACCAAATCACAGCCCTGCTGTTTGAAACGGCGCGTGACATCGGCGAAGTTGGCGTTGACACGGTTTATGGACATGGCATGCTGGACCTTGAACGCGCGACACGTCCCGTGGGTGCCGAACTTGTCCCATTATCAGACGGCATGACCGTTGCCCTGCGCACCGCACACATGACGGGCGGTATCGCACACAACGTAAAATCAGAAAATATTAAATTTGCGTTTGTTGACAGCTATGGTCGCGCATTTGACGCAAACCTGAATGATAATATCAGCATAAAAAACCGCGGCATTGGATTTGAACGCCTGCGCGATAATAATGAAACACGCATGCAATTTGGAAACATAGAATTTGGCTTCAAAAACACAGAATTGTTAAAAGGCGACGGATTTTTATCAACCGATTCCCAGAACACAATTACATTCATTGGTCTGAACAGCACCATACAAATGGGTCATGCAACATTATTCAGCCGCACAACCATTGGCACCATGCACCCGACCGCATCTGCCGAATCGATGATAAACGGATTTTCAGAAATCATGACGGGATCTATTACCCTGGGTACAACAATGGGCGATTGGACATTTACAATTGGCACAACAGATACAATTATTGACGGCAACATGTACCTGCGCATACCAACCGGACGCCGTGTTAATGGCGAATACACATTTGCAAACCACACAATCGATATGGCAACCCGTCCACCTGTCGAAATATCAGCATCATATAAATTCATGACCGCAGGCTTCGTAGATAATCCATTCGGAACTGATGAAGTCTATGTACTTGCAAAAACCAAATTACAATTTTAGTACCAGCCAGACCGAAAAAACACTTGCTTTTTAGGGTCATAATTGCTCAAATCGTACTATATAAGCAAAAACTAAAAGGAAGCGTTATGGCAGGAAGCATTAATAAAGTAATATTGGTCGGAAACATCGGTCAAGAACCTCAGGTTCGCACCATGGGCAGCGGTCAAAAGGTGGTCAGTTTTTCCCTTGCGACATCTGATCGTTGGCGCGACCGCACAACCGGCGAACAAAAGGAACAAACCGAATGGCATCGCGTTGTAATCTTTAATCCCAACCTGGTCGAGGTTGCCGAACGCATGCTACAAAAGGGAACAAAATTGTATTTAGAAGGTTCCCTGCGCACCCGCAAATGGCAAAACCAGTCCGGCGCAGATGTTTATACAACCGAAGTCGTCTTGAATCCATTTAGTGGACAAATGGTAATCCTGGGTGGCGCAAAATCAATGGATGGCATGGGTTCTGAATACTCGGCACCCGCGGCACCGGCATCCACCCCACGCGAAGAAATTTCCGTCGCCGACATCGGGGACGATATTCCGTTCTAAAAAATCCCGCGCTTGCGGGATTTTTTATTTCTGTATTGCACATGCATAATCCGAAACCAATTTTTGATGAATATCTTCCTGAATTTGGGCAAATGATTTATATCCACCTTTATCGGTCTTGAAAGGCACCCGCCCAACCGCTTCCAGATAACTACCATTAATCCCAACCGTACCATCAGGGTAAAAACAATATACCAATCGCCCACGCGCACCACAAATTGGTGGCACAACGATATCGGTCAACTTTTGCACCACCGGCACCGCCCTTACATCAACAAATTTCCCCACACACGATTCGACCCACACACCATTTATCGTATATCTAGCCGCCCATATACCTGACATTTTTTCAAAATTTTCTATATTCAGTTTTGGATTATTCAAAACACGAGAATCCAGTAATGGCACAGAATCTGCAACTGTAGCCGTTATTAAATTCACCCTGTTGCGCAATTTCTTGTCGTTTGTAATCAAATCAGCAATTTTCACAAACCAATCCGCCGATTGGACGGGGTGCAATTTATCATCCACAGACACCGCCATACTTAAGTCACGCCCCGGATTTAAATTGCGCAGCATATTAACAACTGATTTCTGCTTTTGCGCATCCGCAACCCATGCACCATTTGTCTTTAACTGCAATTCCATTCCGCGCCCCAAAACCATATTGACACACGATTCGACATACTTAATCGGCGCGGTAAATATTTCGCCACCCGAAAACACAACACAATTGATAAATGTTGGAACCTTGGCAAATTCATCCGAATAAAATCTTATATCCGCATACGGCAATACGTCCCGGGGCGCATTTGGCGACGAACGCATATAACACCCACGACACCGCAAATTACAATACTGGGTTAAATAAAACACTACCTCAATCTCGTAATTTTTCGTATCATATATAATATCAGATATATGCTTGGAATAAGAATCTACCATCTAAGTTTTTCCAATTCCTGCTTTGACTTAATCAACCTTTGAATATTATCATGACAGTCCCTGGCGCACCGAACATGTGCCT
This sequence comes from Alphaproteobacteria bacterium, assembly GCA_015062525.1. Classification (GTDB taxonomy): domain Bacteria; phylum Pseudomonadota; class Alphaproteobacteria; order Rs-D84; family Rs-D84; genus Enterousia. Next base: position 68,573 of record SUUM01000004.1, read on the forward strand.
GCCCCAGACACAGATTCAATGCCCCAATCAATGAATTCACAATCGCCATATCATAATTTTCATGAACCGCCGTCGCAATGGCTGCCAATATACACGAAGCACCAATCGCGACACCACCATAACCAACAACCTTGGACATTTTTGCCCTGTCCTGTAATTTTTTTATCATTTCTTCTGTTGATTTAATCAGTTCTTGTTTTGGTGTCATTATACCTACCTTTGATTTTGATTATTATCTATTTTCTTTTTGGCTTTATATTACAACTATTGTTATGATTAAAAGGATAAGCACTCATACCCAATACATTAACCCTAAATCCATATTTCGTCAACAAAAAAGTATTTTATTTCTGGCGCAAATCTTGCTATTGTTGCAATCATGACAAAGCAAACACCTGACTTTTCGTTGGAAATTACGTGCGGTGCAAAATTGGTTGCCGGCGTGGACGAAGCGGGCCGTGGCCCCCTGTGCGGTCCCGTTGTTGCGGCGGCGGTGATATTTCCCCGCCACGATATTGAAATTCCGGTAATAATCCGCGATTCTAAACAAATGACACCAACCCAGCGCGCATGCGCATACGATTGGATAACCCAGAACACACTCTGGGCGGTTGCCGAATGCAGTCCCGCCGAAATTGATGAATTAAATATATTATGGGCATCCATGACCGCCATGAAGCGCGCGATTGAAAAACTGGCGCAAAAACCTGACCATTGCCTTGTTGACGGGAACAGATTGCCGCACGATTTAAACGGCACCGCCGTCGTTCGTGGTGACGCAAAATCATTATCAATCGCCGCCGCATCCATTATTGCCAAGGAAACCCGCGACCGCATCATGCATGATTTATCGCAACAATTCCCCCAATACGGCTGGGATAAAAACGCGGGCTATCCCACAAAATCACATTTGCGCGCCCTTGACCAATATGGTATAAATGAACATTATCGAAAAAGTTTTGGCCCGATTAAGGAAAGGATAAAAAATGAAACTTCGCACAATTGAAAATCTGGATTTACGCGGAAAATATGTATTACTGCGCGACGATTTTAACGTCCAAATTGTTGACGGCACAATTACCGAACCATTCAGAATTGATGAAAGTATGCCAACCATCAACGCCCTGCGTACGGCCGGCGCGCGCGTCGCGATTGTTGCCCACCGTGGCCGCCCACGGGGGGTGCGTAATATGGAATACACCCTGAAACCCATCGCAGATTATATGGGAATAAAACTAATCCCCGATTGCCTGGACAAATCATTTATGACCGAAATGCACGACGGCGACGTGGTATTACTGGAAAATGTTCGATTTTATGCAGGCGAAGAATCAAATGACCCCGCATTTTCCGCGGACCTGGCGCGCGGATTTGATATATTTGTAAATGATGCATTTGCGGTGTCCCACCGCGCCCATGCCAGTACCGTTGGTGTGGCGGAAATCCTGCCATCATATGCGGGAAAATTGCTGGCGTCTGAAATTGAACACCTGACCGCGGTTATGGAAAATCCGGCGCGTCCCCTGCTATCTATCGTCGCAGGCAGCAAGGTTTCCACAAAAATCGGCGTATTAAAGGCCCTGGCCAAACTGTCCGATACACTGATAATCGGTGGCGCATTGGGTACAACGTTCAACTATGCAACGGGCGGCCGCGTTGGCAATTCGCTGTACGAAGCTGACCAGCGCAACACCGCCCTGGAAATTTTGGAATACGCAAAACAAAACAACTGTCGCGTGCTTTTGCCATTGGACAAAGGCGTTGCTAAAACATTTGAACGTGATGCCACGCGCACAAACAAAGACTTCACCGAAATCGAAGACGACGATGTAATTATCGACGCGGGAATCAAAACCACCGAACGCGACGTTGCGGCAATCCGTGATGCAAAAACGGTTATCTGGAACGGCACGGTTGGCATGGCGGAATGGGCACCAACATGGTCGTATGGGTCATTTGCAGTGGCACGTGCGATTGCCGAACAAACCCGCGCCGGCAAATTAACCAGCATTGTTGGCGGTGGTGACACGGTCGCGGCCCTGTCTGCATGCGGGGTAAAAGGCGACATAACCTATGTATCCACCGGTGGCGGCGCATTTCTGGAATTTATCGAAGGGCGCACCCTGCCCGGCATTGCAATATTGGAAAACAAATAACAAAAAACCGCCAAATGGCGGTCTTTTTATTTACGATGCTTGGCCTTGTACGCCAAAACGTATGGCACAAATTTGTCGGCATATTTATCACCCAACCACGCCCGCGGGATTAAGATTGAATTTCCCATGCCTGCGGCCATCTTTTCAACCGTTTCGCCATTTTTGGCATTAATTAATTCGGTCAATTTAACAGTCACAGAATCCATTGTCCCGGGCAAAATAAATGTAATTTCATCGCCCATGCGCGTTTCATTACGCAATTCAAATGTTATATTTTTATCATCCACCGCTGTAATCACACCCGCCGCATGATAATCGGATGTACTGCGCGTTGTTTCATAGTTATGCGCCGACGGTGGCACCGGCCCATCAAAGAACGCCGTCGTGTACCCACGCGTTTCCAGGCGATTCAATGCATCCATAAACGGCGCGGGGTCAAAATTATCTGGATTCTCCGCATACGCGTCCAATGCGCAACGATACGCATTTACAACCGAACCAACATAGTATTCGGACCGATTGCGCCCTTCGATTTTCAGGCTATCCGGTCCCGCCGCCACAACATCCGCCAACCGTGGCATTAAACACAGGTCTTTGGAATTCATAATATATGCGCCACGTTCGTCTTCATCAATTGACATTTCGACGCCTGTTTCCACCTCGCGCAAAATCACATCATACTTCCACCGGCACAGTTGCGCGCACGCACCACGGTTTGCCGGCCGCCCAGTAATAAAGTTAGACAACAAACACCGCCCCGAATACGACATGCACATCGCCCCGTGAACAAAGATTTCCAATCCCACATCCGGACATTCTGCGCGAATATTTTTAAATTCGCTGTGCGACACCTCGCGCGCCAACACACACAATTTCGCGCCCGCGTTTTGCCAGAATTTGACTGTTTTCGCCGAACAAATATTTGCCTGGGTTGAAATATGTATCGGCATATCTGGGAAATTTTCACGCACCCACATAACGATACCTGGGTCAGACACAATCAGCGCATCTGGTTTCAGATACCGAATAATTTCCGCCACACGCGGCATATTTGCATATTCGTGATCATGCGCAAACAGGTTGAACGCCAAATAAACCCTTTTTCCCGCCGCATGCGCCAATTCTATACCTTGGCGAACGCCTTCTACATCAATTTTCGCGCGTGCCCGCATTGAAAACCCGGGCAGTCCCGCATAAATAGCATCTGCGCCATATAAAATGGCGGTACGAAAGGCATCCAACGTCCCCGCCGGCGCCAATAATTCTGGTAATTTTATGTTTTTCATACCCCCTATTCTGCCCCAAATAAATATAAAGGCAAGAAATTTATACATCACATATTTTATCTCGCCTTCATTCAACTTTTTATTGCTAAACGCATTAATTTTGCTATGCTTCGGCGCAAATCAAAAGGATTATATATGTACATACTTGCGTTAAATTGTGGTTCTTCATCATTAAAATATCAGGTTTTTGATGCCAACACAAAAACACCAATAATCAGTGGCAATGTTGAAAAAATCGGTTCTGCGGATTCCTTTATAACTCAAAAAATACCCGAGGGCACGAAACACACAAAAGAAATCCCCATGAAAAATCATGAAAAAGCATTGGGTGTTGTGTTGGCTATGCTTGAACATGATTCTATTGATTTGACTAAAATCAATGGTGTTGGACATCGCGTTGTAATGGGTGGCGATAAATTTGCCTCATCAATAAAAATCAATGACGACGTCATCAGGACCATTAATAAATTATCACCATTGGCACCATTACACAACCCACCTGCCCTGTGTGGCATCATAACCGCGAAACAGTTATTACCAAACGCGACCCAAATTGCGGTATTTGACACCGCGTTCCACCAAACAATGCCAGACTATGCATACCGTTATGCCGTGCCATCTGCATGGCACCGTGAACTGGGCGTACGTCGCTATGGTTTTCACGGCACATCACACATGTATGTTTCTAAACGCGCTGCATCAATGCTTAACAAACCCGCAAACGAATGTAATCTCATCACAATGCACATAGGTTCTGGCGCATCTGCAACAGCAATCAAAAATGGTGTATCGGTGGACACATCATTGGGCATGACCCCACTGTCCGGTTTGACAATGGGCACACGTCCGGGCGACCTGGACCCAGGTGTAATATTATACGTCATGGAACAGCTAAAATTAACACCATCCCAAATGCAAACACACCTAAACAAAAGTTCTGGTCTTCGGGGTATCACAGAACAATTTGCCGACCGTCGCGATATCGAAGACAACCGCTTCACCAACGATAAATGTCGTCTGGCAATGGATATCGAGATACACAATGTCAAGAAATACATTGGTGCCTATATGGCGGAATTGGGCCGCACAGATGCGCTGGTATTTACGGCGGGCGTTGGTGAAAATGATGACTTATTGCGCGATAAATTCTGCCGTGGGATGGAACACATGGGCATAAAAATGGACTTTAACAAAAACAAGGGCTTATTGGCGCGCAACGGCGCTGGTGAATCTGTGCTCAGCACCCCAGACAGCCCCGTTAAAATCTTTATGATACCAACGAATGAAGAATTGGTAATTGTCGAAGATACCTTGGCAATCATGAATGGAACATACAATCCCAATCATTTGGAAATGGATTACAGTTTCGCGCCAAAACCATCGGCCTATGCAACTGCCCAGTCCACATTCAAGAATGCACAACGATTGCAACAACAGACACAAAAAACAGCAGCACAACACACAAAGTAAAAAAATCCCCAACTGCGGATTTTTTACTTGCGTTGCGAGTTCATATATGTATAATTGTTTGGCATTGCCGGTTTAGCTCAGCTGGTAGAGCGGCTGATTTGTAATCAGTAGGTCGTTGGTTCAAGTCCGACAACCGGCACCAGAATTAAAACGTACCATTTGGTGCGTTTTTTCGTTGGGTTTCCCTGCCTTTTTGATTTTTGTGTTGGGTGGCGAACTTGCGCGGGGCTGGCTATTTTTATTTTATTCGGGGCATGTAATTCCAACCCATTTCCGCCCCATGCCCCCAAACCACCAAAAACTGTGATGCAACAATAAAAAAAGGCGCCAGTCTGACGCCTTGCTGTATCAAAAAAATTTACTCACCATAAACCATCACACAACTTTCAACAAAGAATGGATACAATCCTTCGTTTCTTTCTTCTATGTAGTAAATTTTGCTTATATCAGCATCTAGTGCCGCCTTCAAAATACTTTTCTCATATTCTATTGGCAATACAAATAAAGCAATTGCGTTACAGGCTTTTCCAACCTTTAATTCTTCAATTTTTGAAAAATCAGTTTTATTCAAGTCTATTTGGTTTATATATGGCGCATTTACACAAGCAGATAAAAACAACACCGCAAGCAAACAAAATAATTTTTTCATATGTTTCTCCTTTTTACTTACATAAAACTAACAGAATATTTTCATAAAATCAATCTTCAATAAGACATGTACAAGCTGAATAATACTTGTTAAAACGCTATGTGAGGCGATGTGTGATGCAGGCGGACCAAATCAACTGGCCGACCACTATTGGAAATCTTGGACTTTGGACTCGCCTTGGCATCCCGACAAAGGCTACCCGTTTAAAAACGCACCAAACGGTGCGTTTTTTGTTTAGATTTCCCTGCCCTGTTGGATTTTGTGTCGGGTGGCGAACTTGCGTGGGGCGGGCTATTTTTATTTTATTCGGGGCGTGCAATTCCAACCCAATCCCGCCCCATGCGCTAAAAATACAAAAAACTGTGATGCAAAGTGTGATGCATTGTGGTATAGTTAACTCAAAAGGCACATAATATGCAACAGAGACAATTAAACAAATTAAAAGAAATAACCAAACAAAATTTTAGCTTTGTTCCTGCAGATAAAAATATGTATGGAATCAAATACTATGAACACAAATGCACAAATGATGCTGAGTACCATGAAATTGCAGGTATATTAAATCAATACCCCAATATGTTCTATACTTGCATAGAACATAAAGACAACACTGTTTCTATTGCAGTTTTACAAAATATTTTGGACAAAAAACGCATAGAAAATATAATGTGGCACAAAGATTGCCAAGCATCAAAAGTAGAATCCATAGGTAAAATTCATGGAAATGATATTTTTTTGGAACAAATCCCGACACAATCTGGAACAATGCACAACGTTATCAATCACAGCAACCGGGCAGTCGCAATCGTAAATATTAACGGCTATCGGTTGCCCTTTTATGTCTCTTCTGGAATTTCCGGGAAGGAAACAGAATATGGTATACCGTCAGAAAAATGGTATCCTTTGCAGGGAATATCAGACAGTGGTTGGTTAAATAAAATGCCCGACATGCAAAAAAATCCATACCCAGAACTGGACGAAATTTGCAAAATTCTGGAAACAAAATTCCCCGCCACAAAATACAAAGAAATGGCACTGAACGAAAGTTTGCCTAGAGCCGACAAAACCATACTTTTGGAATATGCGAACAGCAACTTTCCCGAAGGAACCCCTTTTAATGAAAACGGATTATACCAATACTACAGAAATCACATAATATATTTGCCAGCAATAATAGACGCATGGCGTTCTAAACCAAATGACTATTTAGAAATATCAAAAGGAGTGTTGCAGATTTCTGAATTGAACACAGTAGACAAAATTCGCACATTAGATTTGATGGCCAACTCATCATTAGATGGCGATTATATCTGGTTAAAACCCGTCCAACATCAATTAAAAAACCAGACAGGCGCAGAAACAAGCCAAAACATACAGAATCAACTGCACAACATTGGTATTTTTTCCAATACCGTTGTTAGCTCTGATAATAAAAATGGGTTTGGTATACCAATCCAAATATTTCAAGACTATTTTAGACAAAAACAAACACAGAAATTTGTGGATGCCACACAAAAAATTGATAAGACAGATTCAAAAAAAGACAAAAGACAAAATATTTCACAACATATTATGAAACGCTTTAAAGACCTTCTTGATAACTATAAACGGTGAGGCGATGTGTGATGCAGGCTGAGTAATCAACTGTCTGAAACCATTGGAAATCTTGGACTTTGGACTCGCCTTGGTATCCCGACAAAGGCTACCCGTTTAGAAACGCACCAAATGGTGCGTTTTTTCGTTGGTGGTTCCCTGCTCTTTTGATTTTTGGATTGGGCGCAACACCCATGCGGGGCGGGAGGGTTTTATTTTATTCGGGGCGCACAAATCCAACCCAAATCCGCCCCACGACCCCAAAACACCAAAAACTGTGATGCAAAGTGTGATGCAGTGTGGTATAATTTGTAGGAAAATAAAGGGATAAGTTATGACCAAGATACCAACAGTCAGAGAAATGGAAGAATTATTACTGCGTGATTCCACAACAGACGATTTGATGCCGGGCATGCCCGATAAAGACATGCCTGAAAAACAAATAACCGCAGCAGATGTAAAACACGATGTCTCGGTCTTGGCACGATTGCTAATTCGTGCGTATGTTGGATGGCCGGTTCACAGCCAGATAATAAAAAGAAAGGTTCTTAAAGACCTGGTTGATATTTATAACAATGCCCACGATATGACGGCGATGGAGTTTTTTGAACAACTGAAACCGGTCCTGTCATATATCCCAGACAATCACATATCGCTGCGTTTTAATAGGCAACGCGTTGGAACACACAGGACGCGCAAGGCAGTCAATGTCGGAAAAAATATTGCTGGCGACAAACAAATTGCCACACAGATGAAAAATGGCATCGCCATAATCGGCTTTACACGCATGTTGCGCAATGATGATTTTGCCAACACAATTCTTGAATTTGCTAAAAACACACTGCCCAAATCCACCGCATTGATAATAGACCTGCGTGGCAATGGTGGCGGAAACAGTTTTTATTCCGACAAGTTCTCGGAACATCTGTGTGGCACACGGATTGATAGCATGAAAGAAGTATATATCAGGGCCACCCCAGAGGCAAAAAAACTACAACATGCGGCACAACCAAATGCCGGCTGGAAAGATGTTCCGGAATCAGAAGAACTGACATTATGGAAAACAGGCAAAAACTATACGGCCAATCCAGAGAAAGCGTATATGAAACCGATATATATTCTGACCGATGGCCAGACCGGGTCCAGTGCAGAAATGTTCCTGTTGCGCATGATTCACCACCCATGTGTTCATGTTGTTGGCGATAATTCAGCTGGAATGGAAGAATACGGCAATATGGCAAACAGTTTCCTGCCACACAGCCAAATAACCGTTGCAGTCGGTATGAACTATCGCAAATTATTACAAGAAGATTTCGAATTAAATGGACACGACCCCGACATCAAATGTCCAGATGGCACAGATGCATTTGCCGTTGCAATGGCCCAGATTGAAAAAGCCAAAACATTACAATCGCAGACACCCGAAAGATAGTCCAAAAATCCTACACTGCTTGCGATAACCAATCCGGCATATCAATCAGCGTGAATTTTTCACCATCATATTCCAGTTTGAAATATTCTGCATTTGGCATTCCGCCACGTGGCCATTTTATATCTGTGAATTGTTTGATTATATTTTTCGCCACCCCCGTATGTGTTGCAATGGCGATTGTTTTGCCGTCTGAGTTTTTTACGATATCCAATATCGCATTACGAACACGCGCAATAAACATATTATAACTTTCACCGTTTGGTGGGACATAATCGTCATTAGACAGCAATGCAAACGGTGCATAAATTACATCACCTGACATATCAATCGGGGTATCTGCAGGGCTATCAGTCAATTTTACAATATGTCCACAAAAATCACCCATATTCCATTCACGCAAATCACCATTTTGTATAATCTGTTGGTCGCCAGCCACCGCACGTGCTGTATCCAATGCACGCGACAACGACGAAGAATACACAACATCAAACTTTATACCCGACAATTTTTGTGCCAATGCTTGTGCCTGGGCCACACCATTGGCATTTAATGGCACGTCCAGCCACCCCTGCATACGTTTTTGGATATTTGCGTCTGTTTCGCCATGTCGAAAGATATAAAGTATTTTTTTCATGATAGAATTATACAATCTAAACCACCAATTATCAACATGTGTTATCTGTTAAAATGCTATGTGAGGCGATTTGTGATGCACTAATAAAAAAACCGCCCAATCGGGCGGGGTAATATTACCTGTCGTTTTGGTTGTTATTTTTTGCCCAGGACTTTTGCATCTGATATTTTATTTCATCAAATCTAAATTCTGCAAAACCAATCAATTCAGACAAAAGCATTTCTTTTTCAGCGCGCGTAAATTTGCGCGGTTTATGGGTTGCGACAAAATCCGCACGCATTTGGCGTAATTTTGTAGTCTGTTCCCCTGTTGGCATTTTGTGTGGTGACAAAGCCCTGTCTGTGCGAACAATATTATTCTGGCGCAGGTTTATGTACGCCATATCGCCGGGACCTTCGGTATAATTTTGATATTTGAAACCAGTCAGACCAATTGATTCAAAATACAAAATCATACGCTGAAAGAACAAGTTTTCTGCGCTGTGGATATCAAATAATGTTTCCAAACCTAATTCTGTTTGTATTGCTTCCACAGTCATTGTGCTACGCACCGGTTCACATATCCAATCAAACTGCCACGGCACATCAATGTCCTTATCCAACACCGCTTGTTTTGCTGTTTCAATCTGTTTGCGAAACTCAGATTCGTCATGAATATTCAACACACGAATGAAGTCGGCAATTTTATCGCCACACATATACTGAAATAAAACCCCCATAAAGTTCTGCACACTGTGGTCGTTCAGGTCTGGTATTTCATCCCAACGCCCAGCCTGCAAATTCACGGGTATTATCTTGGGCTTTGTAATATCAATATTTGGGTCGCGTTTCCATTTTCCTTCGTTCAGATTGGTTTGTGCATTCACCAATTTGCCAAAGTGTGTCAATGGGCGAAAATAATCAAAATCATAATAAGTGCCATGATACATTGTTAAAGGTTTGCCATCTGTCCCCAACAACACCGGCGATAAACAATCGGGCATATCAATAATATATGGAAACGAAACCATTACTTACCCTTATATTCCGACTTTAGTTTCGAAAACAACAGATGATTCATATATGTGCCGTCTGGCATTTTATTCGCAGCACGTTCAACACCATCCAGTTGATAACCAGCCTTTTTAATCGAATTTACCGAACAAACATTGCCCTCCATCGCCTGACGACAGATACGATTTACCCCCAGTTCTTCAAAACCCAATTTATCAATCAGCTTATGCACTTCCTGATTAAAGCCTTGGCCGCGAGCAGATTTAATAAACCATACACTGGAACACTGTATCGTATCACAATGGTCTATGTAGTGAAACCGCTGATATCCAACGAATTTGCCATTATGAAAGATATACCAAACAACACCGTCTTTATAACCTGCCTCTCGCTGCATCAATTTTAACAGTTCATCGACAGATTCAGGCAAATGATTTTTGTATGATGCTGAATACCGCATATACTGATAATCGGCTGGATTTTCATTTTTCAGCACATCCCACAACATCTGTGCGTTCGCAATAGTTGGCTTTAATACTCGCAACTCTAAACGTTCCGTCTTAATATCGCGATTAAATATTTCATAAAATTTTTCCATCTACTTTGTCCTTTTGTTATCCCATTTATTTTATCACATTTTTTGTTAAAATGCTATGTGATGCGATGTGTGATGCAGGCGGACCAAATCAACTGTCTGAAAATATTGGAAATCTGGGACTTTGGACTTGCCTTGGCATTCCGACAAAGGCTACCCGTTTAAAAACGCACCAAACGGTGCGTTTTTTGTTTGGTTTTCCCTGCCCTGTTGAGTTTTTATGCTTGGCGCGCCACCTGCGCAGGGCGGATGGGTTTTATTTTATTCGGGGCGTGCAAACGCAACCAAATCCTACCCCACGTCCCCAAAACACCAAAAACTGTGATGCAACAATAAAAATCCGCCCATTTGGGCGGGTTTATCTTGTTAAATATTTTCACAATTATTCTGCGTCCTGTTGTTTCTTGCGCAACATTAATTCTGGTTTGCCAGCATTTAATTCTGGCGACACTGCAAAACCCAATCCGTCTATGAATGATTGAATCTGAGATTTCACTTGCGCCACATCCACATCATCGGCGGTGCAATATTCCACCTCTAAAAACAGCCCCAGATCTGCCACAGTTTCAAATTCAATTGTATAATCGCCCGCACGGTATGTGCGTTTCAGGTTGTCAATCCGTATCAATTCACGCAACCCCAGCGCATTCATAATATCGCACAAAGTTGACATATCAGCAACGGTTGTTTCGGATTCATCAGAATACAACCATGTGTCACCGTCAAAATGGTCGTACTTGTACGTGATATAATTTGTGCCGTCTTTTGCACGTGTGCGACAGCATGCATACAAGCGGCCATTGCTGTCGGGTTGTAAATCTGGGCGCAATGGGTCGTAATAGTATGTATCCACCGTACGTTTATCGCCCAAGAAGTCAAATTCAGATAATTTACGCAGAACATCTGCTTCGTCTGCGAAAACCTGAACCAAGATTTCAATTTCTTTCATAAGATGCACCCTTTGTGATATTCTAAACCGCTTTTTCAGAAATATCAATATTTTCCAATGGAATATAATGTCTGTGACACAAGTAAATCCGCCGGCAGTTGTGGATGGAATAGCAGGTCCAGGATTGGCACCCAGTGCATATCATCGTGGACACGCAGTTGGATTTCGTATGTGTGGTCCAAAATCTTGTATACGTGCGGAATTACACAAGCAGAAAATATTGCGCAACCGATAAGAATCTTTTGTTATCCCGCAATTCAATGCTCACCCAAATTCAACAGATGTCAAAAAGGATTGTATGCTGTGAAAAAATCAGCATATATAAACTTTGACAACATAAATATTGTAATCTATACTGATTCTATAACCCCAGCCATAAGGATTTGAAATGCCTGAAAAAAACACCCTGTATGATAATTTGCGCAATCCAGTTTCAACAATTGAACGCGGGCAACCAATCCCCAGCGGATTGAACAAGCTGTCTGTGCATGTATGGATTGTAAATGATGCCGGCGAATACCTGTTGCAACAACGCATGGGTACGGCCAAGAAATTTCCAAATATGTGGGGCCAGACTGGTGGCGGGGCAATCGCAGGCGAATCCAGTTGGGATGCGTGTGTTCGCGAAACAATGGAAGAGTTAGGACTGACACCAGACCCAAAAAAATCTGTATTGGTTGGCACAATTAAGCGACCGATAGATTTCGTTGATGTGTGGCTAGTGCACAGTAATGTTAAAATTTCTGATTTAAAACCACAGGCAAGCGAGGTGCAATCCGTCAAGTGGGCAACACTGGCGGATATTCAACACATGCAGTACGACAATGAATTTATTCCGTCTATTGTTCCAGGGTTTAATATGGTTTTGAATTATCAGAAAATGGTAAATCCCACGCCAGTAAATGCACGTGATTTCTTGGGCAAATTAGTGCGTGTACAAATGGACAGGCCCCTGGGCAGCAAACATCCAAAACACGGCTTTACATACGAAGTGAATTATGGTTTTATCCCAAACACCATATCGGGCGATGGCGAGGAGTTAGATGCGTATGTATTGGGGCCAGATTATCCGTTAAAGGATTTTCTGGGACGATGTATTGCAATCATTCACCGTACTAATGACAACGACGATAAACTGATTGTTGTACCGGATGGGTTTGATTTTGCAGATGAATATATTGAACAAAAAACTGCTTTCCAAGAACAGTGGTTCAAGCACACGATTATAAGATAAAATCAAGGGGGGGATAGTCATGCGAACACAAACAACAAGCAGATGTTTAATTGTTCAAGGTGATAGCATCGTTTTATGCAAGCACTTGGCTGGCGGTTATTATTTCTTGCCTGGTGGTGGATTGGAAATTGGCGAAACATTGAATCAGTGCATTACACGTGAACTGAATGAAGAAATGGGCGTTGCAGAATCTGACATCACTATTCATGATGGCATCTTATTGGCTATTGAAAATCAGGGCTATGATTCCAATGGAAATTTCCTGTACGGGATTGAAGTTATTAAACGTGTGGACATCGATGCAGATGACATAAGCAGCAAAGAGGATTTGATTGGCTTTGAAAAAGTGAAAATTTCTGATTTGCCAGGCACAAAATTATATCCTGTTGTTATTAAAAATTGGATAATAGAAAGATTCAAATAGAAGGAACACTTACAAATGACAAGATATTATTGCAGCGGTTTTGACCTTAATAATATTTTTGGACACGGACTTGGCAAGATGTTCAAAGCCGAACTAGAAGACACAAAGAGCATAGTCTATATTCCTGCTGGTGCGGAAAAAATAGAAAAAGCACGTGCAAAACATATTCCTAATTTCACAAAGCATTTCAAAAATGTGGGAATAGAATTTGAATCTGTAAATATCATCACGCCCGAACTGTCCCCCGCAGAAGCAAAGGATATGATAAAAAATGCAAACTTTGTCATGCTGATGGGTGGTAACCCCTATAAGCAAAAAGACCTTTGTAAAAGTTTGAACATTTTAGACGACTTGAAGAACTATAATGGTGTTATGCTGGGGTTTAGTGCGGGTGCTATGATGATGTCTAAATATATCATTATCACGCCTTGTAGTGATGAGTTTCCAAATTTTCATATTGAGCCAGGTTTAAATCTGGATGGCATTTCAATTTATCCACATAATAACACATCAGACAAGGATTATCCGGAAGAACTTGTTTCTGGTGATGAAGTGTATAAAAAGTCAGATTTGCTACAGGTTGCCAAAGATTATGGTAAATTCTATCTATTACAGGATAATTTAAGAGAAGATGGCCTAACAGATGTCAGCTTTATCAGATGTTCTAATGGTAATGTTGAATTTTATATCGAAAACGATGGCAAGATTTGGTTAGTTGACAAGGATATAACGCTGGTTAAAAATAATGAACCGTTGGACTTTTGATAATGATGAATTGTTTGAACTAGTGCGCATAGGTCGAAAACGTGGAACCTGTGGCCGGAATTCTGACGAAGAACCAATGGCAAAAATTGGTGATGTTCAGGAAATCTATAATAGTCGTGGCGAAACAATACGAATTCAAATTACAGCCGTTCGAAAGTGTCGGTTTTGTGACATTGATGACGCATGGGCAAAAATAGAGGGCGAAGGCGACCTGTCCCTGGCATACTGGCGTACGGTTCATATTGAATTTTTTAACAAATACTTTCCCGATTTTCAGGAAACTGATTGGCTGGAATTAAACGAGTTTGTGGTTATATAACCTCTAATTCAATCCCCACAATGCCGTATTTTGATTCCATTTCGGCATCGTAAAATTTTGATATTGCGGACATCAATGCGTTTAGCGATGCGAAACCGGTTCGGGGCATGCTGATTTTTGTGGCCAAGTCTGCAAAACTGCGCGCAATATGCAGGCGAACGATCTTTGCACGAATATAATCATTGCGATTTTGCGCATCATATATCAGAATAACGTCGCCGTTGTGCATTCTGCGACGTTTTTCATCATACAGGCACAGTTCAATATCCTTTTCGCCGGAACGCACCATTTCATAATATTCAGGGCGCAAGCTCATTGAAAATTTACAGTCCAAGTTTGGCAAAATGTGCAGCGCATAAAATTCACGCATATCGTCAAATGGTGTGATTTTTGGGTTTAATAAGTCGTCGGGGGCAACCCATGCAACCGAAATTTCTTCGGGGCGATTTTCACAGAAATTCAATTCCATATCATCTGGGACGTGAACGATAAAAAAGTGATGTTCTTCGGCCCATGCGCCACGTTTTTGCGCCCGTTCGGGGGTTGGGTGACGAAATGCATATGGCACCGGAATTTCAACCACTTGGTCTGCCAGCGCAGATACAGCTTCGCCCAATTCTTCGGTCAGTTCACGCCGCAACGCAGTCAAAAAATCTTCGCCATCATCCAGTCGCCCGCCAATTGGTCCGTATCCGTTTTCGCCGTATTTTAATAGTGCAACCTGTCCATCACGCACTGGCAAGATATATGCTGAATAACTGATATCTTTTATCATCTCTATTCCTGGGGTTGTAGGGGTTCAATTGTTTGAATCGTCATATGTATTTCGCCTGATGGCACACTAACGGTTGTTTCATCCCCAACAGATAATCCGACCAAGGGATGAACCAGTGGCATATTATATGCGTACTTTTGTTGCGGTATGTCTTCTGCCCCCAATGGCACAATCCCCAGCCTGCATTCTGTTTCTGCGCCAGTGGTTTCATTTTCTTGGGTCACGCATACCCAGCAATACAGTCCGACTGTTTCTGTGGTTGCCGGCTTATTCCTTGGTACGACAAGCATATTGTCCAGGTCTGCCAATAAATCAGCGACCAATTTTTCTGTCTGCTTTTCTTCCCTGGTCAAATGTTCATAGGCAAAATTATCATGCCATGTGTTTGTGTCTTCTGTGTATGCAGCTGTCTTATCGTTGCGTATCTGGGCCAGTCGCTCTTGCAGCCCTTGAACCTTCCGTTGGGACTTATCAAAGTATTCTTTTGTTACAAAAATTTTCATTTCTGTTCCTTACAGATTTAATAAAACATCCTTTATTCGTGAACGAACTGCATGGTATTTTGCACGCAAGTCTGCGCCTTGGCCGACCAGATGTTGGCCAACGGCTGAATTATCAGACACAACCAACAGTGCCGATGCGGGTTTGCCTATAATCTGCATGGCCTTGAAAAAGGTTGCCGTTTCCATTTCTATCAGGGTTGCGCCCATTTGTCGAAACTCGTCCAAGTGTGCATATTCGCAAGCGATACTGTCGATTGATATTGGTGTCGCATCTTTGGTAGACATACCAACACTTGTGCAAACTCTCGACAATTCTGCATTTAATTCTGGTGATGAATATGTGCGTTCAAACATCTTTTCTGGACTTAATTTATCATCCAGGTACAATGTTGCGCCATTGCCAGATATAGAACATGTTGGAACAATAACATCCCCGATTTCTAGTTCCGGAACCAATGAACCCACCGAGCCAACAAATACAAATTTTGCACAGTTGGCCGAATGACAGGACAAACAAAAGTCAACTATATTTGGCGCACCAACCTGTAATTGAATATATAAGTATGATTTGCCGTTATGTTTTATACGATGTGATTTTGAGAATCTGTCTGAATATATTTCAGCAATATCTGTTGTGGCACTATCAAAGACTTTATCAATTGGCCAAGATGGTGCAATAAATACGCAATCAAAATGTTCGGCAGACGATATTCCATACAGCTGTTGTAACATATCCGAACAAGATATGTTATCCTGACATGATTTGACTATTTTATTCATTTTGTATCCTTTGATGCACTGCGATATGATTTACATTCGGAATATATTTCGCCACGCGCCAATCCCGCCAATGATATACGGGTTGTTGAAACAACGTTCTTCAATTTGGCGACTTCGTCCAATGTGAAATATTGCATATCGGCACACTTGTCCCCCTCGCAATTACGAATTGTGCCGGTGTATTTTGACACCTCGAAAAAGAAATCAAAAGATTCTGTGCGACTGGCCAGATTGCTGGTAACGTGTACGCATTTGATGTCGTCGGGCGCAATGTCGATATCCAGTTCTTCTTTGGCCTCACGTATGGCGGCGGCACGTGCGGTTTCACCTTGTTCAATGTGCCCCGCCGGCAGAACCCACCAACCACCATCATAATTAAAAAAGCCATCATTGCGGAAGAATAATAACACTTTGTCGTCTTTTTTTATAATCAGGTTTATTACACCCTTGAACATTGCGCGTTCTGCCATTTCTTATCCTTTTTCTTATCTTAAACTGCTTTTTACGAAAATTCAATTATTTCATATGGCCATTTTTATAATCGATATTTCTAATTCTTCTGGTGTTATACCTGCGTGGTGACTTTTAAGCACAAATGTGTCTGGCCGCTGTTTCAAGTCATATTTATCAGTTGCCAGCGCAACAAAATCATCAAAAACCGTGATATGATAAGATAAAAAACTTTTTTACACAAAACAGCCAATCGTAAAAAGAAAGCACCATTTGGTGCTTTCTTTATTTTGTATTTGATTTCATTTTCATCGCTGATTTTACCAAAATATTATCTGGTTTGTTATTTTTTTGCAGGACTTCTGAAATCAGATTTATCATAGGTTCACGATGACTGTTCACAAAACTCTTTATCTGATTTTGAATAATTTGCTGGACATCTTTCTCAGAATATTCTTTGAAAAATGCCGCCGTATTAGTCCAAATACCATATACATTGCCCAAATATAGATTATGCAGGGTTACAGGCTCGCCACGTTTGGCACGAACCCAACCATATTCATTACGCCCGGCATTAGTAATATGCAATCTCAAAGTCTCTGCTGACTTTACTGTTTTAGGAAACATATCAATATTCAAAGCAAAATTATCTTGAAACTTTACAATTATGTTAAAAAATTTAACTGCATAATCATATATTTCTTTACCGTTTGGCGCAGGCCCCAATTTAGATAATTCCTTTTGCATCTGCTCTAGCTGATTCATCGTTTCAACTTTATTAATAGCTTTTTTAAACATCTTATCTCCTTTTTTATTTACATTTATTATAACATAAATAAATAAAAAAAAAATAAAATAAAGCAGATACAATAAAATCAACATCGGGATGCGAATCAGGACGCCAGATAAAAAAACCTGTACAAACTGAATAAGACTTGAAAACTGCTCTACAGGGCTAAGCGTTATACAATTATGCTCAAACAACCGTTTTTTGTTTTATCTTGTTTTTTGGCATCTGTTATAGTGTCTGATATTACTAATTTTTTTATTCATTTCACACGCTTCGCTATATGATTCCCGGTCGTATACAGGTATTAATACAATTGTTATATTTTGAACACTGTGGCCACAATCGGCTTTTAGCACACCCGATGTATTTTGAACAATTTTATTTGGTGTTATTTGTTTTGTGTTTATTTTTAGTTTTTTCAACAGTTTTATATTGGCATCAATTGCATTCTTTAAATCATATAAATAATCCTCTACTATGGTCCCCCCCAGGGCCAGATTATCTTTTTCAGCTATAAAGAATGGTGGTGTGGTTGAAACAATAAAAATATTGTAATCATTATATATTTCGATTAAATGCTTCTGTTTTTGCATTTATTTACCTTTTGTTGGTTGGGTGGTTGATGTTAAATCTGATGCACTCACTACTGTATACACGTCTGTTGCTAGACCACTTGCTTTCGTAGTTGCTTTTACGTCATTTGAAACCGTTTGCACTTGTTTTAGTGTATTTGTCGCTTTCATGCCTTTTATTGCTTTTATAGCATGACTACTGGGACTCAGCGAAACCATACTTGCAGCAAAGGCCCCCGTGTCAATAGCATCTTTTATGACTTGATGAAAACTCATCCTATCTACAAGTGTGTTTAATTTGTTTGGCAGGTCTTTTTCATCTATACACGAGTCTTCAATAGATTTTAACGACTCGTCAAGAATTGCTTGCATATCCGGTGTTGAATTTACCATTGCATATGGAACAAGGTCATATATTTTATCAACATCGCAATTTTTGCTGTTACATGTGTTACATACATTGCATTTGTCACTGGTGCAAGCTGTTTTACATCCGCACTGATTTATTAGATTAAGTATATCAAATCCGCTGGATGTGCCAACATTTTGCTGAATCTTATTCACTTCTGTTAACACTATGGATGTACTTGCTGCAACAATTGCTAATGTTCCACCAGAGGCAACTGTGGCGGCAAAAAAACCCAGTGCCACCGCGCCTTCGATCAAAGCATCTACATTTTCTGATGTTTTCGCATCGGGCAAGTCACAAATTTGCAGTTTTGGATTGAATCTGGTTTTTACCCCAAATTGGATCCCAAGGGCATTGCATTGTGCTTCACTTACCCCTGTACATCTGCCAGCAACATATTTCCCACCATCTACAAGGCATGCCATTTTTGATTTATCAGCTTGGCTGGTAATGCCACTGAATTCGCTTAGATCATCAAACACAAATTCTATGTTGTATGAACCTTTTTCTTTGGTGGTGGTCAGAACACATTCTATTATATCGTCGGATGTACCCTTGACATTTTTACCATAATAAGCTTTTGTCATGGATGCACACTCTAAAGATTTAAAATCACTTCCTAATTTAGATTCTACGTATTGACCTATCAGTACCTTGGTTGAATTATCAAATTTTGTTTGATAGCCTTGGAAAATAAATGGATCTAGACCGGGATAGGTTTTCACGGACTCATCAGCGGTTTTTACCTTGAAATCAACGTAACAATAATAATTCCTAGTAGGTGTAACTGTACTTCTATCTTGTTCATAAGTTGCACTAAAAGCAAATTTGTCAGAAACAACTTTTAGTTTATTACACAGTTCCCCTGTTTTTATTTTTTCACCACCCATACAAACCGTTTGCTTATTCGGTAAAATTCTGCCGCCGTAAAGTGTGCACAGCCCCTTGAGTGTCCCATATCGCATGTCATCGTCAACAGATTCAACCAGGTCATCAAATTCAAATTCGAATACGTATTTGCCATCCGTAGAAGTGCAGGCTAAATAATCATTATTACCATCTTGTCTGTAACGCATCTGGCATTGAATGGTGTATGGGCCAATTTTTTCATAAACGTATTCTTGCACTAACTCAACAGCAGGTTGATATTGAGTATTAACTTCCCTGAATATTTTGACACATTCACCCTTCGCCCCACTTGGAATTTTGGTTTCCGTGTCGCAAACGCTATAGAATTTAAGTTTTCCTGTTCGTTGATTAAAGGCAAGGCCCTTTAATTGATCTGCTGGTGGAAATTTGTAAGTTATTGAATCTTTAGGCAGTTTTATCTCTCGTTCACAGCCCATCCGAAAGTTGTCAAACCACAGTACACTATTATATGTTTTATATTTTCCGAATGAATCAGTTATTTTTATTTGAACCGGAAATTGCGTCCTTCCCAATTTGGCAAATGCTTCGCACACATTTTCAAACGTGGCAACACCTTGGTTGTTGGTTGTTGCCGCAAGTTGTTGTTGTTTCAGATTTGTTGTTTGTATTCTAAGGCCCGATATACCGATACCTTGATGATTTTTTACAGTAATGTGAAACTTGTCTCGGCCTTGTATGGCTTTTTTGGTACCATTGTTTGCGCAAGACACACGTGCTGTTACACAACAAGTTAAAACAGAGACAATAAAAATTTTTAATAAATATTTCATCGACAAAATGGACTCGTTAATATTTCAGAAATGTTCGTAATTGGTTTGGCAGCATTAACAGCCTTAACATATTCCTCCATGTCATCGTTACTTTTATCTAAGCCCGCAACCAACTTTTTGTGAGATTGAATAATTTTATTACATTCGTCAATTATTTTATCTGTAACCGTTTTGTATTTTGTTTTCAATTCCTGGCGCGCGTTCAACAATTCATCTGATTGGTTTTTGTTATCATGGTTAATTGCATAATTAGCCGCAATTGTTGCAACCGCCCCTGCCCCAGCCGTTATCAGACCCGTTTTTAAGTTTTGTGCGCTTTTCTCGCTTTGCTGTGCTAATTGTGCTGCATCTGTGCCATTTGGATTCAAAATAGCCCGCGACACCGATGTGAATGCGCCACTTGTTATGCCCGTACCTATGTCGTCATACAAATTTGTATCAGCCTTGTCTAAAATTGTTTCTGATTCAATGCCCGGGGATAAATCCAGCGCAAGTTTGCGTTCCTTCAAGGAAGCAACCAGTGCCTTGTATTCTGTATGCAGGTTGACTAATTCATTTGCGCCGGGTAATTCTATGTTTTTTTCGCCACCACGAATATTTTTTTGATCGCCATAATTACAAGTGAATGTAGCAAGATATGCGCGCATAGCCTGCTCTGCATCTTGGTCTGCCTGTTGTTCGGCATAGGCAGACGCCGCCATCATCCCCCCAATACCAACAGTCGCCATACCCGTTGCACCCAAAATACGATTTTCAAGTGACTGTTCCTTGTCCTTCATTGCCTGGGCGTTTTCACGCAATTTGTTAATATTTTCTTGGGATTCTGATTCCAATGATTCTAATTGTTCAATAAGTTCACATAATTCAGCTTTATCTTGATTTTCGGATGGACACCAAGACAATTGATTGATCATATTGGATATGTCTATTGCTTCTTCATCCACTGGGCGTTGCACAGTTTCAAGTGTTTGCTCTGATGCGCCATCCTCCTCTGCTGCATATATGAAACAGGGGGTAAAACACGCAAGTACACACAAAAAATATCGATAAAAAAACCGTTTTATGCACAAGACTTACTCCCTTCCAGAGTATTATACAAAATATGCATAATTGACGCAATACAAAAATCCGGTGCGACACAGACTATCACACCAATCGCCCATTATCACCCACAAAATTTTGATTTTTGTGGCCCCCTATATTTGGGCTGTATTTTATTTTGCAACCACAACCATCGCGGTTCGCAGAACCGTATCCCCAAACATATAACCAGTCTGCATTTCTTCGACAATTGTATTGGATTCATGGTCTGGACTTTTCACAACCTGAATTGCATTATGAAACATTGGATTTAATGATTCACCCACAGATTCAATTTTTGTGATGCCAATCTGGGCAAACGCAGATTCCAGCGCACGCGCCATTGACTGAATCCCCGCATCATCGGGTGCATGCTTTAATGCCGCATCCACCGCATCCATCACCGGCAGGATTTTTTCCGCAACCGACATCGAACGCACGCGCGCACGCGATTCCGCATCCAACGCCGCCCGACGACGTGTATTTTCTAATTCCGCCGCCATACGCAGATATTTATCATTCATTTCTGCCAATTGCGCGGTTAATTTTTCAACCTCGGATTCCTGCTGTGGCGCATCCACAACCGGCGCATCTTCAACAGATACCGCCTCTACCTTGACTTCTTTATCTTCGTTATTCATGCCATTTTCCATTTTTTTTCATACTATATAATTATTTCACACTGGTTATTATAGGTATGAAATCATCAGTTTTCAAGGACGCCCCACCAACCAACACACCATCAACATTTGGAATTGACATAATCTCGGCCGCATTTGACCCCTTGACCGACGCACCGTACAAAACGGGCGTACCGGCCAATCCCATATCACCCAACGTTTTCGCAATCAAAGCATGCGCACACGCAATTTCGTCCGCAGTCGGCGTCAAACCCGCCCCAATGGCCCAGCGTGGTTCATATGCAACAATAATAGGCGTATCAACATCCGACGGAATTGATTCACGCACCCCAGATTCAATCACAGCCATTGTTTTACCCGCCTGTTTTTCATCCATCGTTTCACCAACACAGACAATCGGAATCATCCCGTTGGCCAGAACCTGGGCCGCCTTTTGACGCACAATTGAATTTGTATCACCATTATATTGTCTGCATTCGCTGTGCCCAACGATTACATATTTTGCACCCGCATCCGCGACCATCTGGGCGGAAACAGAACCCGTATATGCACCATGCGTATGTTGACTTACATCCTGGGCACCGATTGCAACACGCGAATTCCCTGCACGCAACATAGTATACGGCACACACAAAATAACTGTATTATCGCTATCCACATTTTCTAAATCACACAACATATTTGCCAGTCCCGCACGTGTCCCATTCATTTTCCAATTCCCAGCAATAATTTTCATCTGAATTTCCCTTTTTTTAATTGCTTTTTATTATATCGTTTTGCTATGGTATCGCAAAAGGGGAACAAATGCTAGAATATTTAAGAAATGCATCAGAAAAACCAATTGCCAAGATTTTAATCGGTATTTTGGCATTTTCTTTCGTTGGATGGGGTGTTGCCGAATGGATTTTTGGCAACGTCGCTAATGATAACACATTGGTCCGCGTGGGCGACACAGAAATTTCGTCCCAGGAATTTAACCTTGAAAAATCACGCGAACTGGCCCAATTAAGCAAGGATGAACAACGTGCCATTTACACAGACACGGCGACCCAAAACGCATTTTTGCAACAGGTCTTGACCAAAATGGCAACCAAACAAATGGCTGAAAATCGCGCAAATGACCTGGGTTTTGTGGTCAGCGACAAGCGAATTGCGCACGAAATCCGTTCTTTCCCAGAATTTCAGGTCAATGGTGAATTTTCCACATTGGCATTCGACACAGTACTGAACAATTCCGGCTATTCCGAAGCGGCATTCGCCGACGTCCTGCGCGGGAATGTATTGCGCTCGATGGTCTTGGGCGCGGTTGGTATTGATATGCCTGTGCCTGAATTTGCACTGCGTGCGACATACGACGCCCGTTATGGGGAACGCGAAATCGAATACGCGACAATCAAATATTCTGATTTTGATGTTGCCGCACCATCGGACGACCAATTGGCAGAATACTATAAGCAAAACCCACAAATCGTTCCCGAAACACGCACAGTTTCCTATGTGATTGTACCAACCGAAATGTCCCAACCCGATAAATACGATGCGGGTTATGCCATTGCGGTTAAATTCGAAGACGATATCATCGCCGGCGAAACGATGCAGGATGCTGCAAACAAACACGGTGCAAAATATGTAAATCTTGGCGAATTTAACCGCGACAACCGCCCTGTGGACAAAGTTTTAACAGACACCATGATGGCAAAAATCTTTGATATGGATGCGGGTCTTGAAAGTGAAATGATTGAAACCAAAGATGGATTTGTATTCCTGCGTGTCGACAAAATTACACCATCACACACGGCGGAATTTGAATCTGTTAAAAATTCGCTGGTGAACGACTGGAAGCGTGCCGAACAGAAAAAACAGGCATACGTCCGCGCAAACGAAGTACTGGGCACCCTGAAATCTGACGGCAAATTGACGAATGGAAAATCCGCCACCGTTTCCCGCGCATCTGGCGCCCCAACGGACGTATTGGTTGCCGCATTCCGTGGCGACATGGATGAAAAATCAATCGTGCCATCATCGGACGCTTTCTATGTATTAAACATAAAAAATTCGATTGCGCCGAAAATCGACACAAAAAAGATGGCAGACCTGCGCAACGAAATGCAAAGCATGTCTAAGTCCGGTGTTATGGATGACTATAATTCGTTCCTTATGCGGGAATACCCAATCGAAGTGAACGAAAAAATATTTAATCGTTTCTTTCAAAATTAAAAATCCCCGTTTTCGGGGATTTTAATTTGAACTAGAAAGTGTATTTTACACCAACGTCAAAACCAACAATTCCCTGTAAATCCGCATCAATCGCATCATATATCAGGCCTGAAATCACAGGCGACGCGTCCCCCAATTCACCACCAACAAACCACCTGACATCCACCAATACAGACTTCGTCAAAAACATTTTTTTTACATTCATATCCCTTTGTTATAAATAAAACCCACCTTGGAACACAATAGTGATTGGAATCTTTTTACATCATCTCTATCACACACTCAATATGCGTTTCTATGCCCGACACCAACCCCACAGCGTAAGTACATTACACAAAATATTTTCAATACATTCAATTAATTCGCTAAAAAAAAGTTTAGTGGTTAGTGCAAGTAGTTAGTGGTTAGTGGATGTGTGCGGCGAATGCCGCACATTATAGTGCCATCACTTACCACTTACACTAACCACTTATCACTAAGATAAACTTTTATTTATCGCAGTAAAGATACATTAATTGCTCTTTGCTCTTTGCGCTTTGCTCTTTTTATCTCGGCTGTGCTGTGCACAGACGGATGCACTTACACTAACCACTAAAAAATCCCCCATCCGGGGGATTTTTTATTCGCAATCAAAAATTATTTATCCAATGCAGCATTGATTTGGTCGGCTGGGATTGCACCTGGGAATGCTTCTTCACCGATAATCAAGAATGGTGTACCTGTGATTTCGAAACGATTCGCCAAATCACGTACATTTGCCAATTCGATTTCAACAACTTCGCTGGTCATATCTTTTTTCAATTGATCTGTATCCAAACCTGCTTCTTTGGCAAATTTCATCAGATTCTTTTCAATTGCTGCGGCCAATTTTGCCTGATCCTGAATATTTTCAGATGGACGATATTCCTTGGTCATAACGATATCTGCAAATTTTGCCGCCTTGGCTGCGTCTTGCATTTTTGCCGCAATCATTGCACGTGCTGGACCATCAGACATTACGCCGTGAATCGAGAAGTTCTTCATAACAACCTTGACATCATCACGTGCCTTTAACACACGGTCCAATTCACCATGTACACGACGGCAATAACCACAAGATGCGGCTGTCCAAACATAGATTGTCTTTTTCGCTTCTGGATTACCCAAGATTGGTGCGTGTTCACTCATTTCAAATGCAGATTCACGAACGAATTTACGAATTGCCTTGTTTTTTTCTGCATTCTGCTGTGCCTGCATACCTTCGACCATTTCCTGAAGAATCGCAGGATTAACAGATGTCAGATAATATGGAACATACAGACGGCAAACACTGCCCGCGACCATAATGATAGAAATTACTTTGATTGCTTTTTTTGCCCAGATAACACCCATTGCTGGTTTTTTTGTATCCTGTTTCAGCAGCATGCCACCGAACATATACAAAGCGATACCCAGAATCAGTACCAAAATTGTCCAAGTCATGATTTTCTCCTTATTCTGTTGAACGATTGTACAATAGCAAATTTTCAACAAAGCGCAAGGAATAAATATAGCAAATCATACGTTTTTTATCATACGTCGCATTTGGGGAACCGCCACCCCCTGTTGCATACAAATATTTTCCAAAAATCGCAGGGTTGTATTCAAATTCACCGGTAATTTATACAACCTGTCAACATAGGGCGCGGCACACGTATCACACACCGCCCGCCCTGTTCGCGGGGACAAATAATTTAGTGTTTCCGTCGCACCACACCCAGAACACCGGGACAAATCCAGCGCATAACCCAAATCCCGCAACAAATTAATTTCCCATGTTAAATACGCGCCCACATCCCCACATGCCAATGCCCCCAACAAAACCAAGGTTTCATCATATAATATTGAATACTCTTCCCGTTCTGGCAACAAAGTCCCCAGAATTTCAAACGCAGAATTCAAGCGCATCAACGCATCTGAATTCATCATAACAGATGCAGATAAATTCTTTTCTGCGTCCCAATGAAACATTCCCAACTGCGAATCCAGACGCGCGTTCCATATCGCCCCACCAACCTGGCCCACCAACGGTCGATTTTTTTTGGCAACATTTGCCCCCCGCATCATCCCGACCAGCACACCGAAATCACGCGTAAAAACACGCGCAATCGCATCGCGTTCATTAAAGGCGCGCAAACCAATCAAAATACCATTCGATTCCAATTTCATAATACGATTATACACACAACCACAACAATAATAAAACAAAAAACCAGCAAATACTTAGATAAATAAAAGTTTAGTGGTTAGTGCAAGTGCAAGTGGTTAGTGGATGTGTGCGGCGAATGCCGCACATTATAGTGCCATCACTTACCACTTACACTAACCACTTATCACTAAGATAAACTTTTATTTATCTAAGTATTATGTACTTGTCCCACGAAGCCTTGGCGTAGTGGGATTCCACCACTAATCACTAACCACTTGCACTAACCACTAAAAAAAATCCCCCAACCGGGGGATTTTTCTTTTATCTGGTGGCCCTGGTCGGACTCGAACCGACACTCCTTGCAGAACTTGATTTTGAGTCAAGCGCGTCTACCAATTCCGCCACGGGGCCATGACGCATCAAAAACCGATTAAGCGGCTTTCTTTGCTTCAACCTTTTTCACCAGGCGTGCACTACGATTCGCCTTATGTACTGGCTTTTTTGCAGGTGCCGCTGGCTTACCATTCTTCTTTTCAATGGCTTTTTTAATTGCAGCCATATCTTCTGTCAAACGCGACACAGGCTTTGCCATTACATACGCATCCAAACCACCATGCTTGGTCAATGTACGCAGACCAGCGGTCGAAATACGCAACGAAAAATCGCGTCCCAAAATATCACTATGGAACTTTAAAACTTGCAGATTCGGCAAGAAAGTACGTTTTGTACGACGATGCGAGTGGGAAACATTCATCCCAACTTCTGTTTTCTTACCTGTAACTTTACATACACGTGGCATAATACTCTACCTTTTAATTTATAGCGAACCCAAATTTATAATAAAATTTAGGAAAAGTCAAGTAATGTTTTCATATTTTTATTCATTTACTGTATGACCCGCCCCCAACAAATCTGAAACGACCTTGACCGGAGTAAATGTATCAAGCGTTGTTTCCACAAAAACAGTGTTCCACTTTGCCATCGCGCCATTCCATAAACCGGGACGTTCCATCGCACGCAATACGCGCCCATTCTTGGACTTTTCAGATATAAACCCAGCGGTTGTATCCACATATTTAGTTAAATCAAACTTATTCCCCATGTAATCACGTGGCATACACACTAAATCAACCGGATTAAAAAATTCACCATTTTTCAACACCCCGATATTCTCAGGCGCGATTTGACCTGGTTCCACAATCTGCAAACTTAATGTTCCATCCGCATCACGTACCCAGAACGGCCCCCCGCCCGGCTCGCCTGTATTTTTAATAATTCCACATACACGCAACGGACGATTCAACACCGCACGCAAATCAGCCCCAGCATCCACTACAATCCCCAGGTTATCATTTATAAAGTCGACAATTTCATTCGTATTCGCCGTTCCCATATCCAACGCACGCATATATTCAAAAATACGCGCCTGTAATTTCATAGCCAATCCTGCAAGACGCTTTTTCTGAACAATTGTGCTGTCACGCGCATCATCTGGGCACACATTATCAATATTTTTAACAAATATCAAATCCCCATCAATATCATTCAGATTTTCAATCAGCGCACCATGTCCCGCAGGTCTGAACAACAGCGACCCATCATCATTTCTAAATGGTGTATTGTCCAAATTAACCGCAATTGTATCGGTGGACGACTTTTGTACAGACTTAGAAACGTCGTATTTCACACCAAAAACCGATTCGAATTCTGGCAAAACCCTCATCAACAAATCATCAAAACCTGCAATATGCTCTGGTGACACAGTAAAATGAATATTTACAATACCATTTGTGGTGGCGTATTGCGCCCCTTCGACCAAATGTTCCGCCAATGCCGTCCTATTCGCATCTGCATATTTGTGAAATTGCAACAAAGCCTTGGGCATAGCACCATAATTTAAACCCCGTTCTGTAATTAAACATTCAATAACATCATGCGCCGTCGGATTTTCTGGCAAAACCAACTTCAAATCATCCCAGAACGCAAACTTTTCCAAATTATCCAGCACCATTTGCGTTGTTTTATTCATTTGACCCGACGACAAAAATTCAAACAAATCCTTGAACATACGGGTTGCAGCGCCCGATGCCGGCACAAACTTTACAATTTTATATTCATCCCTGTGCGCGTCATAATATGCCCCATATTCATCCCCCAGCATTTTACGCACCCCATCGCCAATCACCGCCGGTCGCACAATATCAGAATACGGAAATCCGGTTGCAAAATCCGCCAACTGTCCCTGCACCACATCCAAAGACAATCCGTGATTTTGAATTTGTGCTATATCATTTGGGGTAAATTCGTACATTTTCCATCCTTTTGTATATTTCCAGTCTAGAACAAAAATCACTCAACCGCAAGGACACATTTCGGCATTCATTCCTGTGCCTTGAAAGAACCTTTTATGGCACTATATATATGACAACGAATTTAAAGAGGTAATACAAATGAACCCAGACGATTTACAAGAATCACCCCAACAGGCGGTTGAAAAATATACGACAGACTTTACCAAACTGGCATCCAACGGCAAACTGGACCCGGTTATTGGCCGCGACGAAGAAATTCGCCGCTCAATCCAGGTATTAAGTCGCCGCACAAAAAACAACCCCGTATTGATTGGCAATCCCGGTGTTGGTAAAACCGCGATTGTCGAAGGTCTGGCGAATCGCATCATATCGGGCGACGTACCAGAAAACCTGTTGAACAAACAGTTGTTATCATTAGACATGGGCGCATTGATGGCGGGCGCATCATTCCGCGGTCAATTCGAAGGTCGCCTGAAAGCAATCCTGAAAGCGGTCAAAGACGCCGACGGTAAAATTATTTTATTCATTGACGAATTGCATACCTTGGTCGGCGCCGGCAAAGGCGAAGGCTCTATGGATGCCGCCAACCTTTTAAAGCCAATGTTGGCGCGTGGCGAATTACACTGCCTGGGGGCGACAACATTGGATGAATATCGTCAATATATTGAAAAGGACCCAGCACTTGCGCGTCGTTTTCAGCCTGTATATGTGGACGAACCAACCGTTGACGACACAATTTCAATCCTGCGCGGCCTAAAAGAAAAGTACGAAGGTCACCACGGTGTTCGAATCGCCGATGCTGCATTGGTATCTGCGGTTAAACTGTCAAACAGATATATTACCGACCGCTTTCTGCCGGACAAGGCAATTGACCTGATTGACGAAGCCGCCGCCCGTGTCCGAATCGAGGTAGCATCAAAACCAGACCGCCTGGACGAAGTGGACCGCCATTTAATGCAATTAAAAATTGAACAACAGGCATTAAAAAAGGAAAAAGACGAAGAATCCAAAAAACGTCTGAAAGAATTGGAAAATATTATCATCGGGGTCGAAGCAGAATCAAAAACATTGACCGCCGAATGGCAATCCGAACAGAAAAAGATGCGCGCCCTGTCCGATGCGATGGCGGCCCTGGATTCTGCCAAGGCCGAAGTTGCCACCGCCATGCGAAATGGCGACTATGAAAAGGCGTCCGCCCTGCAATATGGCAAAATCCCAGAACTGGAAGAACAAATTCACAAGATGAACGAAAACGCACGTGAATATAAAACAGTCCTTCCGGAACACATTGCCACGGTTGTCAGCAAATGGACCGGTGTTCCCGCCGACCGCTTAAACGCCGAAGAACAGTCAAAATTATTAAATATCGAAGATGAACTGCGCAAACGTGTAGTGGGTCAAGACCACGCCCTGGGGGTAATTGCACGCGCAATTCGTCGCAGCCGCGCAGGGCTGTCCGACCCACGTCGCCCAATGGGCAGTTTTATGTTCCTGGGGCCCACCGGCGTTGGCAAGACCGAGGTTGCAAAATCCCTGGCGGAATACCTGTTTAATGACGACACCGCCATGACCCGAATCGACATGAGTGAATACATGGAACCACATTCTGTTTCCCGCCTGATTGGCAGTCCCCCGGGATATGTCGGCTATGAGCAAGGCGGCGTTTTAACCGAAAGTGTTCGTCGTCGCCCATACCAGGTGTTGCTGTTCGATGAAATTGAAAAAGCAAACCCAGACGTATTTAACGTATTCCTGCAAATTCTGGATGACGGACGCCTAACCGACGGCCAGGGCCATGTGGTGAACTTTACCAACACCATTATAATAATGACCAGCAACCTGCCCGATATGGCGGCGGTCAAGGCGAATTTCCGTCCAGAATTCGTCAACAGAATCGATGAAATTGTTTTCTTTAACCCATTGGGCAAAGACGTAATGGCGGGCATTGTTAAAATTCAATTGCGCGGTCTGGAAAAACGCCTGAGCGAACGGCACATTGAATTAAACATCACCGACAAAGCCATCAAATGGCTGGGCGACAATGGATACGATGCGGCATTTGGCGCACGACCATTAAAACGTCTGATAACATCTGCGGTCGAAGATAAAATCGCAGACCTTATTCTGACTGGTTCCATCGGCGAAGGCAGCACCGTGTACATCGATGTCAAAGGCAAAGACCTGACCGTTGGTTAAACAAAAAACCGTCCCCCGGACGGTTTTTTATTTGCATTTGTTTAGATAAATGAAAGTTTATCGCAGAACAAAAGGAAACGTCATACCGGCGCAGGCCGGTATCCATTGTGTTCCGTGATATTTATAATTTGCGCTATGAAACAATGGACCCCGACCTCCGTCGGGGTGACGGCTTTCTTTTTACCGTGATAAACTTGTATTTATCTAAGTAAAAACACCACCCAACAACACCGCCCAAAATTAGGTAATAATGGCATAGATGCACGTAGTGCCAACAACGTAGTGTACAGACGCTACCCCACCCCACAAAACAGTGGGGAATAATGGCATAGATGCGCCGTTGTTGGCAAGCGTAGTGTACAAACGCTACATGAGCGCGCCAACAACAAGCAGATATGCCATTATTTTATTTAGATTGATTTTTGTTGTAAAATTGTTATCCTATTAATCCTGTAAAAGGATATTTATGTCAGTACGGGCAAAACGCCTGATTAAGAAGGTTATCAGTTATTCGGGCATTTTTTTCTTTATATTGGCGGTCGGTATGCTGTGGTGGCAATTGCGCAATTACAGTTTGTCCGACATCGCAAGTGCAATCTTGGATATTCCATTTGCTAACCTAGCGATGGCATGCATGGCATGTATACTGGGGTACTTGGCATTATCCTTATATGATTTTCTGGCATTAAATTATGTCGGCGGTCACGTTTCCTGGTGGAAATGGATGCTGGCGGGAATGCTGGGGTTCGCAATAAGTAATAATGCCGGTCACGCCGTGGTCAGCGGTGGCGCCATTCGATACAGACTGTACACGCGGTGGCGTATTCGTGGTGGTGACATCTTAAAAATGCTAACCATATCAGGCTTCACATATTTTCTGGGCGCGTCCGCCATTGTGGTAATCAGTTATTTCTTGGTTCCGCATGAAATGTTTCAAAACTCAATTGGCGCCACTATGGGCATAAACGCATTATTTATATTCTGCCTGACGACGCTGTTAGTCTATTTTGCAACATCAATTTTCTTTCATAAAAAAAGCATCAAAATTGGTCAACTAAAATTTCAAATTCCATCGACACGAATGGCGTTCACCCAAACAATTCTGGGCATAACGGACAGTGTTCTGGCCGGTCTGGTACTTTATTTCTGTCTGATTCCATTTGTAAAAATACCATTTGTTGTATTCATAGGATTGTTCGCAATTGCCCAATCAACTGGTGTTTTCAGCCAGGTTCCCGGCGGTATTGGTGTATTTGAAACGGTATTTCTGGTTGCCCTGCCCGACACCGTGGACAAGGCCAGCATATTTGGTGCCCTGTTGGCATATCGTATTATTTACTATGTTTTACCACTAATCGTCATGGGCAGTTTGTTCTTTATTTACGAGCGTTGGTTGCGTTCACGTATGAAACGCTGGTTAAACGAAGCCAAAGAAAAAATCCCAGCAAAAATCAACCGCATAAAATCCGAGATAAAAATCAGAAAATAAATACCTTGCGAACACTATAACGGCATGTTAAAATAGCCCTTGTGTATGAATATGGGGCTGTAATAAGTGTTTGTATTATCACTATTTTCAATAATTCGCATGGCGCTGATGGTTATCGTGGCGCAATCCCTTGGCATGGGCTGGGACGCCCCACGGGGACGGGTTATTGCCATAGCATACAACGCCAAAACAAAAGGATTACAAAATGTCAAAAAAAATATATGTGGATGCAGTCCACCCAGAGGAAACACGTGTAGTAGTTGTTGATACATCTACAAATCGCGTATCGGACTTTGACGTTGAAACCACAACCAAACCCCAGATTAAGGGTAATATTTATCTGGCCAAGGTTATTCGCGTCGAACCATCGCTTCAGGCTGCATTCGTAGATTATGGAACCGGGAAAAATGGTTTTTTACCATTTTCTGAAATTCACCCTGATTATTACCAGGTAACCGCCGAACAGAAAAAGAAATTACTGGAATTAGCACACGCCAACATTGTTGACGATGATGACGATCCAAATGACGAAGAAGACGAAGTTGCCGAATACGACGATCACAGCGCCGGCGAAGACAACAAAGAATTTGCCAAACGCGCCCGTGAATTCAAGATTCAGGACGTTATCAAACCAAAACAAATCCTGCTGGTCCAGGGTGTCAAGGAAGAACGCGGCCAGAAAGGCGCATCTATGACAACATACCTGTCATTGGCGGGTCGATTTGCGGTTCTGATGCCAAATTCGCGCAAGCGCAACAGTTATGGCATTTCTAAAAAGATTTCCGACAAATCCGAACGCGCCCGCCTGCGCGAGGTTTTGCATGGTCTGAAAATCCCCAAGGGGATGACGGTCGTCCTGCGTACCGCGGCCATGGGTGCGGCACCGGCGGACATTGCGGCGGACTATGATTACCTTGTGAATTTGTGGAACGAAATCCGCAAAACGACATTGGAATCGGTCGCCCCCGTTACCATTCACACCGAGGATTCATTATTACGTCGGGTCGTTCGTGATTTTCTTAGCGACAAAGAAGATGTCCTAATTATCCAGGGCGAAGAAGCATTTGATGCCGCGAAACAGCATTTCATCCAAATGTATGGTCGCGCGCCCCGCAAACAACTGGTTCACTATAAAGATGCGGGCGTTCCCTTAATGGTCAAAGCGGGCGTTGAAAAACAACTAGAAGGTCTGCACGGCCCATACGTACAACTGCCATCGGGCGGTTCATTGGTAATTAACCAGACCGAAGCAATGGTTACAATTGACGTTAATTCGTCCCGCGCGATCAAGGAAAAAGATATCGAACAAACCGCCCTGAACACAAACCTAGAAGCGGCCGAAGAAATCGCCCTGCAATTGCGTCTGCGCGATTTGGCGGGCATTGTTGCGATTGACTTTATCGACATGGAAGAAGAAAAGAACAACCGCAAACTGGAACTAAAAATGCGCGAGGTTATGAAACGCGACCGCGCCCGCACCCAGGTTGCAAAAATCAACAACTTTGGTGTATTAATGTTGTCGCGCCAACGCCTGCGCAGCAGTTTCATGGAATCATCATACGTCGCATGTCCACATTGTATGGGCGCGGGTGTTGTTCCATCAATCCAGACGGCGGCAATCATTCTGTTCCGTCACTTGCAGGAAAAATTACTGGCGAAATCGGCCCAGAAAATCATCATGACGGTTCCAACGGACGTTGCGGTATATCTGTTGAATCACAAACGTGCCGAATTGGCGGAAATGGAATCCAAATTCGAAACAGAAATTGTAATTGTTGGCGATGACAGTCTGATGAATATCGACCAATATTCGATTCAGCGCGTTGCACCTGAACAAAATAAAACCGAAGATTTACTGGGTGCATATGCACCATCAACGGATGTAAAACGCAAAAATGCGCAACACGTTGACGCAAAACGTACCACGGTCAATGCCCAACGTCGCAAACGTAAAAAACATCCCCAGAAAAAGTCATTCTGGCAAAAATTAATTAAATAAAAAAAACGTCCATATGGACGTTTTTTTATTTAGACAGTAAATTCAAACAGTTAGCACAAAAAATCTGATTTTAAAAATTTATATTTAACCATCTTAAAAAACATGCGTAATATCAATAAGTTAATCAGCATAAAAACTATAAAACAAACCAACGTTTGTTTTATACCATTTTGTCAAACAAAAAAATAGCAGATTTCCGCCATTTTTGCAAGCGCAAATCAACTATAAAACAAACGTTGGTTTGTTTTATAGTCTAAATGGGGGGATTTATGCCGGCAATACATGTTAATAATGTTGAAATTCAGGTGTATGAACAACAATATACATCGCCGACATTACACGTACAAAATACCGACGGAAAAATATACCACGCAATTGTTATCCCCCAGGGTGGCGAACTGTTTGATGCCTCGGAAACACTGGTATATTCAGAAAATTCAATCAACGAATGCGAACCAGTTACATTGGATGCGGGATTGTATCGCGTGGAATTACGTGGT
This sequence comes from Alphaproteobacteria bacterium, assembly GCA_015062525.1. Classification (GTDB taxonomy): domain Bacteria; phylum Pseudomonadota; class Alphaproteobacteria; order Rs-D84; family Rs-D84; genus Enterousia. Next base: position 103,651 of record SUUM01000004.1, read on the forward strand.
GGTGCGGGCGGAAAACAATCGCGGTGTAATTCCGGTTTGGGTACAATAAACCCGGTTGCCAATACGGTATCCCAGATATTTAAATTACCCACACAAACAACCGTATATGCATTTCGTGGTGGCGATGGTAATGACAGTCCCACGGTGACAAATCATCAGATTCCGGGTGGTGGCGCATCGGGTGTGGACAGCATGCTGGTTATCGATGACCATGCAATTGTTGGTATCGGCGCACCGGGTTCACAGTGTTTTAATTTAACTGCAAATGCATATTCTGGTGGTGGGGGTAATGTTTATTACTACTGTCAATCCACAGCATCTGGAACATATTCTGTACAAGATATTAAGATAGGCGATTCTTATATATACAATAGTATACTTGGTTGCGGTGGGGGTGGCGGGGGTGCGCCAAATGGCGTTGGTGGTGCAGCGGGTTCAAGCACACAATTTAAAATGACCGCCGGCACCAATGCGACATCTGATGGGGGTGGTAATGGTGGCGATATTGAAAATTTAACGGGGGATTCACAAACAAAAAATCTGGGGATTGGTGGCATTGGTGGCAAAAACGTTACATATGAATGTGCCGGTCACACGGCGGTATCATACGGCGGTGGTGGCGGTGGCGCCACATGCGCCCTAAGGTACCCCAGCGCCTGCGAAACCTATAGTGCATGGTGTTATTCCGATTGCGCCGATGGTGGCAATGGTGCATCGGGCAGTACCGGCACATCAGACACCAGTTACGTTAAAATTTATAAAATAGGATAATCATAATGTTATTACCGTTGGCGTTATTATCGGCATTATATTTTAAAACATCGGATGGTAATATTTATCATACCATTGATGTAATACCGGATGGCATGTGCGTATTAAACAATAACGGCACGGAATTGGTGTACGAAGCAACCAATTTTAACACCTGTAATGAAATTGTATTACAACCCGGATGTTATCGCGCAGAACTACGTGGCGGAATTGGCTTACAAAATGAATATTGCCTTGATATTGCCGAACAGGATTTTACCCCCACCATATCCGCGATATTCAATATAAACGAACCCACCACGGTATATGTATTCCGCGGTGGTGATGGGAATGCGGCTGGGGTAAATGTTGTAAATAATGGTACCGGTTCATTTGGTGGCGGTGCATCGGGCGTGGACAGCATATTGGTTGTTGGCGACCGTGTATGGCGTGCATCGGGGGGCGCGGGTAAAACGTGTGCAACCAGTATAAAAAAAAGACAAATTAATGTTGCAGGCGCATATACTTCGATTGCTGTTGGCAATGGGGTCGGTGGCAATTCTGAATTAGTACAATTAGTATCTCAAAAACGTGTATATGTGAGTAGAGAGCCATATAGATATGGCATTGGTGGTGGTGGTGGCGCGTCACCAAATGGCGCCGGTGGTACAGACTGGCAATATCATTACGATTTTATCAATACTGATGAATACGTAAATGCCGGCACCAATGGCACAGATGAACGTGGTGGTAACGGTGGTGATATTTATGTATGCAATAACCTGTCCTGTACATCCATGGTATCCGCCACGGGGGGCATTGGTGGCGCAACCGTTACATATGAATGTGGTGGCCAAACCGCAAAATCATATGGTGGTGGTGGCGGTGGCGGGGCATACAATGGAAACAACTCAACCGCCGTCAACGGCGGTGATGGCGGTTCCGGTTCAACCGGCCACAGCGATGTTTCGTTCGTAAGAATTTATAAAATTTAAGAAAAATCCCCCATTTACCCCGATAAATAAAGTTTATCGGGGTAAAAGTTCCCCTCCGTCGGCGGCGCACATGCGCCCCCGGGGAGGGGTGGACGCGAAGCGGACGGGGTGGGTTAACCCACCTCCCGGCTACGCCGTACTCCTCCCACGGAGGAGAACTTGTCTCTGTTCTTAATTTTTTTTAACAAGTAAATACTTCACTAAACTTTTATTTAGCGGGGTAAATGGGAGATTTTTTTATTTTCTGGTCGGGGTGACAGGAATCGAACCTGCGACCCCTTGCACCCCATGCAAGTACTCTACCAGGCTGAGCTACACCCCGAACAACGTCATTGATATTAATGCACATTCACTAAAATTACAAATATTTTTTTTGAAAATTACGCCCAGCATGACTTTTTAAATATTTTTCAAAAATTTCGGCTTTCTCTTGTTCATCAAATGAAAAATAAGTCTGTATTTTCCATGGTTTATATTTATTGGTATGCCGACACGTACCAGCGTTATGTTCTTGCAATCTTAATTTCAAATTATTGGTATATCCAACATAAAAACGCCCGCCATCCGAAAGGCTTTTCAAAATATAAACATAGTACATAGCTTACCCTGTCCGTCTCCGCTATCGCTACGCCGAGACGCTCCGTCTGTTATTCTTGCCGATGTAACCTCGGCTGCGACGGTCGTAAACGACCGACCAGACGGGCGAACCTGCGACCCCTTGCACCCCATGCAAGTACTCTACCAGGCTGAGCTACACCCCGAACAACGTCATTGATATTACCCCAGCAACATAAAAATTACAAATACTTTTTTTGGGAAAACACACGTATTGTCGCCCCGCCCCACAGGGGCTATTATTTTTTTGTCCGGACATAATTTAACAAACAAAAAAAAGGAAGAAAAAATGTCAAAATCAGAAAACAAATCAGGCAAATGTAAAAACTGCTCAAACACACATGACGGCGGATGCAATAAAAAGCCCGAAATGAACAAAAAAGACTGTGATAAATAATAAATATCCCCCCGCAATCGTGCGGGGGATTTTATTTTTCTTTGAATAATCGTGCGGGGTCAACGGCTTTGTTGCCACGTCGCACCTCAAGATACATTTCTGGTTTATCGGGATTCATACGCCCAATGGGTTCGCCGGCCAAAACCTCTTGTTCCAGCATAACATCAATATCCCCCAGATTTGTCATAACGGTATTATAACCATTTTTATGCGACATAATCACCACCCGGCCAAATCCACGAAAACTGTCGGCAAATTTTACAACACCATCCGCCGGTGCCATAACCAATGCATCCCCACGCGTACGCACCCGCCACCCGTCCGACTTCAACCCCAAAGCGGTCTTTTCACCAAATTTCACCACCACGCGCCCCCGCACCGGCAGGTTTAATTTACGTCTTGAAAAACTTGCATCTGCTGACATCTCGGAACTGCCCACCCCCGCCGACAATTCAGAAATACTTTTCGCGCGCGCCGACAAATCACGCAATTTTTTCTGTAATGCCGAATGTTCGTTTTTTAATTTTTCGTTTTGCGCGCTGCGCGTCTTTAACAGTTTATCCAGTTCATTTTTTTCGCGCGCATATTTTTTTGCCGTTCTGTCCAGTTTTTCTTTTTCTATTGCCCGTGCATCACGAATTTTCCCCAGTTCTCGAACTTGTTCTTCGGCACGTGCAATCTGTTCATCCAGTTGCTGCGCCGTCCCAGACAACACCGCCGACATCAACACATATTCCCGCATATTTTCGGAATCAAAACTGGGGTGCGATGCAACAAACAAAATACTGGCCGCAGCATCAGAAATTCGCGCCCGATTTGCATCCATTTCAAGAGTAATTTTTTCGCGTTGCGCATCCAATTCAGCGATTTTTTTCGCCATGGCCCCGCGCTGGTCCTCTAATGAACTGACCTTGTCCGCGGCCCGCACCAGTTCTTTTTTTGTCTTAGAAATCTCGCGATCGGATGTTTTAACCTGTTGTTCCAGTTTTTTATTCTGCTGTTCCGTTTGTTTAATCTGTGCATTAATCTTGGACAACTCGCTGGCCCCAAACGACGGCGCCATAACAACAGACAACAAAGAAAATATCGCGACGATCTTCTTCATTATTTTCTTATCACTTTCAAGAATGTTTTTTTACCCTTTTGCAAGATAATTTCAAATGGCTGACTGCCCAGTTCGAAACGTTCTGTTCCGATTGCCTTTTGACCATCCAATTTCAGTCCGCCTTGCTGAATCAGTCTGCGACCCTCGGATTTTGATTCTACCAAGCCAACCTCGGTAATTAATTCCAACAAATCAATTTCTTCTGGTCTTGGCGTTATTTCCACCATTGGCATATTTTCAAGGTTTGCCCCGCCACCAAACAACGCATCGGCGGTTTCCTGTGCCTTGACCGCGGCATCACGCCCATGTGCAATTTCGGTTGCGGCGAACGCCAAAATCTTTTTCGCCTGATTCAATTCTGCGCCCTGTAATGCGGACAGACGTGCGATTTCATCCAAAGGAATTTCTGTAAATATTTTCAAGAACTTTTCCACCAAATCATCCGAGATATTGCGAAAATACTGATAGTATTCATACGGCGACGTTTTATCTTCGTTAACCCAGACCGCATTTCCCGCCGATTTTCCAATTTTATTACCATTGGCGTCTGTAATCAGGGATGTGGACAGAACAAATGCTTCTTTGCCCAACTTTTTACGGATTAATTCAATTCCCATAATGGCATTGCCCCATTGGTCCGCCCCACAGGTCTGCAAAATACAGTTATGTTCCCGATACAGTGTCAGGAAATCCACCGCCTGGAACGTCATATAGTTAAATTCCAGGAACGTCATACCATTGTCCAATCTGCGCTTTACCGAATCCATAGACAACATACGTGGCACGGTAAAATCGGTCCCAAAATCGCGCAAGAAATCCATATGGCTGTAATTTTTCATCCAATCATAGTTATCAACCATAATCGCATCTGACGCACCATCACCAAACGTGAAAAATTTAGAAAACGACTTTTTAAGTCCCGCGACATTCTTTGCCAAAACTTCTTCGGTCATCATCGGACGTCCACTGTCGCGTCCCGACGGGTCGCCAATACGCCCCGTTGCACCACCAACCAGTGTAATTGGTTTATGGCCATATTTTTGCAACCAACGCATCATCATCACCGGCACCAGATGTCCCACATGCAACGAATCCGCCGTTGGGTCCGACCCCAAATAAGCGGTAATTTTCCCCGCATTCAATGCATCATTCAACCCATCCAGATTGGATGTCTGATTAATAAAACCACGTGCCTGTAATTCGACTAATAATTCGTTTTGCATAATTTTTATTCCTTTGTCATTCACGATAATAGCACGCATTTAAGTTCCATGCAACAAAACCAACAAAAAAACAAAAAAAATCCCACCATTTGGTGGGGATTTTTTTAAGCGGCCTTTTTGGATTCCTTCATAATTTCCACAGGTTGCTTTTTTCCATCCACAACATCTGCATCAATTACAATTTCTGCCAAATCTTCTTTGTCTGGCGCTTCAAACATAGGCTGCAACAATACCCGTTCCAGGATGCTGCGCAAACCGCGCGCCCCGGTTTTTCGTGCCACCGCCAATTTTGCAATCGCGCGCAAACCATCATCTGTGATATTTAACTTTACGCCATCCATTTCCAGCATAGCCGTGAACTGCTTTACCACCGCGTTTTTCGGTTCGGTCAAGATTTTCACCAATGCATCTTCATCCAAAGCCTCTAACGTGGTAATAACCGGCAAACGCCCAATCAGTTCTGGGATAATACCAAACTTTACCAAATCTTCTGGTTCTACATCCCCCAGGAAATCCTTGGCATTACGTTCTTCTTTGGATTCAACATGCGCCCCAAATCCAATACCACGACGCGCAGACGTACGATTTCCGATAATCTTGTTCAGACCATCAAACGCCCCACCACAGATAAACAAAATCTTGCTGGTGTCTAATTGCACAGTTGCCTCGCCCGGGTGCTTGCGTCCTGCGCCACCGGCGGGCACATTTGCGACGGTGCCTTCGATTAATTTCAACAAAGCCTGTTGTACCCCTTCGCCCGAAACATCACGCGTCAAAGATGGGTTTTCAGATTTTCTGGAAATCTTGTCAATTTCGTCGATATAGATAATTCCGCGCCCTGCGCGTTCCACATCAAAATTTGCATTTTGCAGCAAACGCGTTAAAACACTTTCCACATCATCGCCGACGTATCCGGCCTCGGTCAACGTGGTTGCATCTGCGATTGCAAACGGCACATCCAAGATACGCGCCAAAGTCTGGGCAAACAATGTTTTACCGGTACCGGTTGAACCAATCAATAAAACATTAGACTTTTGAATTTCCACATTTGACGTCGTTGCCATCGAATGACGCTTATAGTGATTATACACCGCCACCGACAGTGTACGTTTTGCCACTTCCTGGCCGATAATGTATTCATTCAAGAAATTATAAATCTGGGATGGGGTTGGCAACTTTTTTACATCTGCGCTAACCTCGCGCCGATTATCATCCGCCATAATATCATTACACAGATTTATACATTCGTCGCAGATACAGACATTCCGTCCGCTGACCAACTTTTTTACTTCATAAACCGCCTTGCCGCAGAAACTGCAGAACTGCTGATTATTTTCTGTATTTGGTGTTTTTTCATCACTCATATCTGCTTCCCCATACAATATATGAATTATTTACGTTCCAAAATACCGTCAATCAGACCAAATTCTTTGGCCTGAACCGGGCACATCCAGTTATCACGTTCCATCGCATCAAACAATTCTTTTTCCTTGCGCCCTGTAAATTCAGACATCTGTTTGATTAAAGTTTTCTTATTCTTTTGATATTGATTCATTCTGATTTCCATATCAGTAATTTGCCCCTGGGCGCCGGCCAACGGCTGATGAATCATAATCTGGGTATTAGGCAGGACAAAACGTTTTCCCTTTTCACCGGCCGCCAACAGCACCGACCCCATAGACGCAACCAGCCCCATACCGATTGTTGAAACCGGCGCCTTGATATACTGCATAGTATCCATAATCGCCCAGCCCGCCGACACATCACCACCCGGCGAATTGATATACATAGAAATTTCTGCATTTGGGTTTTCAGATTCCAAGAATAACAACTGGGCCACAATACTGTTTGCCATATTGGGTTCGATTTCCCCATTTACCATCACGATACGATCGCGCAACAGGCGCGAATAAATATCGAACGAACGTTCACCACGCGGTGATTCTTCTATAACCATTGGTATCAGTGCCATAATACAAATCCTTTTACTATCTGTGAAATTATACCATACAAAAACCCGATTCGCGAATTTATGATATATATAGTCCCTTTTTTCAAAAAAGCAACCCGCGACAAAAAACTTGACAAAACACACCTGGATTTTATCGGTTAATATTTGGCATTAAATCCCGCCTTGGATAAAAAGTTCGGGAATCACAGGGCGATTTTATACCTTGCGAACAGATTTGTTTTCAAGTTAAAACAATTTGCCCATTTTATCCAACCGCCCAGTGCGGCAATCTGGCTGCGCACGCGCAGGGTTATATTTTTTATCACAGCAATTATCATTAATTTTCTTGTTATACGTCTTTTAGAACTTGGCCGCAACAAAACAAATCGCTTATAATGTCGATAACCAATAAAATTAACCCCGCACGCGGTCGGGGTCAAAGAAACTTTCGAGAATTTCAGATTCAACTTTATCCACAAGAAATCTTGTATTTTGAACTGCATCGAACGCAAGATTTTCTTATCATCTGCAAAAACACAAAAATCATCACAGTATCTGATATAGCATCTGCATTTCAATACATGTTTTACAAAATAATCCAGTTCGTTCAAATAAAGGTTTCCCATCCACTGACTGGTCAAATTACCGATTGGTAAATTTTGCTTATCGCCACACGAATCTATGATATTGCGCAACAAATCCAGCAAAGGTTTATCCTTGATTTTTCTTTTTATAATATCGAACATGATTTGATGATCTATACTTGGGAAAAATTTTTTCACATCGCATTGCAGCACAAATTTATTTTTCTTAACAAATCGCATAATTCTTTGCGAAGCGGCATGCAAACCGCGCCCTGGGATACAAGCATAAGAATCCTTGATAAACATTTTATGCCAAATTGGTCCCAGCACATTAATAATTGCATGATGCACGATATGATCTGGATAAAGTGGCAAGACATAAATATCACGTTCTTTTGGTTCAAAGACCTTGAACACAAAATATTTTGATGTTTTAAAGGTACCGTTTTTCAATTGTTGTTGTAATTTTTGCAGATATTCGGTTTTATTTTTCAGGAATTTTTTTACTGCTTTTTTTGACTTTTTACTTTTCACAGCTTTTTTTGCGGCCAATTCCAGGTTTTCCATAGAAGTAATTGTATCCCACAAATTTTTATAAGTCTTCATATTTTCCCCCAAAAAAATAAAAAGTCATCAAGAAAAAGAATAATATTTATCGATTTTAACCAAAGTACCACGGAATGGCATATTATCGCGTGCGGACTGAATTTGGTCAATCAACACGGCACTGCCTGTAAAGACGACCCAAACATCATTATCCAGCATAAACTGAATCTGCAGACAATCTGTCCCTTCTTTGCGTTTTGATTTTGTGATTCTAAAATCAGTAACAACGATTTCACGGTTCAGGATTTCATCAAGTCTTTTTTTCTTTCCCGGCATTGGCAGTTTATCTTTTGCAAAATTTGCAAATTTATTACATTGATTCACATCAAGGCTTTTTATTTCATCCAATGTCATCTTAGCAATCTTTGGTTATATTCCCATTCGGATATCCCGGGCTTTCACCAATCATTGACAGATTACTAACCCAGATACCCCCTGTGCTATGTATTCGGAATCACATACATAATTGTATGATCAACGCAGGTTATATCGTCCCACCTTTGATAAACAAGGTCTAAAAACAGATAATAAATTATCTGAAAAGTGTCAATGCACTTTGTCCTTACAGGTTAGCGAAACTTTTTCTGACAAATGTCATAAAAAGACCCTTGCCAAGGAGCCAGCCCCCAGGAACACGGACGCGCGAAAGACGGCGTTGTTCCGGGCGTTGTTGCCACAGTTGTTCGCGCAATTCGATGAACATTCCGACGCGGAACCGTTGACGTTGTTAAACACCCACGGGGACGCGGAAAGTACCACACGAATCACATACAGCAGCACCAACCGTACGACGATACAACCCGCCAATCCCCTTGCGGGAATCAGCACAGGAATTATTACATAAATTTATTCATTTGCCTAGTCTTTTTTTTTATTTTTTTTATTTTTTTTTACTTTTTCCCCATCGGGGGCGGGGCGCCGCCCCCGCACCCCCACCCCATTTTCCGGCCATTGCATTTATTCAATGCATTGGCACAACCGCATCACGCTTTATCAAGGCCTGGCCCCCAGGAACACGGACACGCGAAAGACGGCGTTGCCCCGGGCGAAGCTGCCACAGTAGGCCGCGCAAGACGACGAACAGACCGACGCGGAACCGCAGACGTAGCTAAACACCCACGGGTACGCGGAAAGGTTCGGT